>DASXBZ010000248.1:0-13433 GCA_036491435.1 Acidimicrobiales bacterium | reverse complement strand
GGACGAGAACCGGTGGGCGTTCCTCTTCACCGTGGCGCCGTTGGTTCTGCGGCACGGGACGGCGTCGCCAGTCAACCCGATCGCAGTCTTCTGAGGAGGAACGGCACATGTCGACGGCGCGCAACGGGGACGTCGAGATCTTCTACGAGACGTTCGGCGATCCCCAGCTCCCGACCCTGCTGCTCGTCAACGGTCTCGGGTCGCAGTGCATCAACTACGACGCCGAATGGTGCGAGATGTTCAGCCGGGAGGGCTACGCGGTCGTGCGGTACGACAACCGCGACGTCGGCCTGTCGTCCAAGCTCGAGGGCGTCCACTACGCGCTGACCGACATGTCCGACGACGCCATCGCCGTCCTCGATGCGGTCGGAGCGGACCGCGCCCACGTGATGGGCTGCTCCATGGGCGGCATGATCGTCCAGCGCCTCGCCATCGACCATCCGGACCGCCTGCTCTCGGTCACCTCGGTCATGTCGCGCACCGGCGAGCCCGGTTTCGGTGACAGCTCCGAGGAGGCGCTCACACTTCTCATGACGCCGCCGCCGCCGGAGCGCGCGGCCTACATCGAGCGCCAGGTCGAGGCGCTCCACGTCTACGGGTCGAAGCCCGAGTGGCTCGACGACGAGGCCATCCGCCGGCGGGCCGCCGCCGCGTACGACCGCTGCTTCTGCCCCGACGGCATCGTCCGCCAGATGAAGGCCGTCGGACGCGACGGCTCACGCTCCGAACAGCTCGCTGCGGTGGACCTGCCCGTCCTGGTGTTGCACGGCAGCCGCGACACGCTCATCGACCCGAGCGGCGGGCGTCGCACGGCGGAGCTGATCCCGGGCGCCCGCTACGTCGAGATCGAAGGCATGGGCCACGACTACCCGCCGACGGTCTGGCGGCAGTGGGTCGACGTGTGGGCCGAATTCGCCCGCGGCGCCGCGCCGGGAGCCGCGCGCCCCGGAGAGGGTGCTCAAGCCCCTTCGTAGGGGAAGCCGAGGTCCGGCGCGGTGAGGACGGCACGAAAGGCCAAGCCCTCGTCCGCCGCCATCTTCTCGACCGTGCCACCCCGGTCCACGACCGCGACCAGCAGGACGACCTCTGCTCCTGCGTCCCGAACGGCATGGGCGGCCTCGAGGAGCGAGGTGCCGCGGGTGACGGTGTCCTCGGTCACGACGACCTTGTCACCCGGGTCGAGCGCGCCGGCGATCCGTCCCCCCGCCCCGTGGTCTTTCGCCTCCTTGCGCACACTGAACGCCTTGAGCGGCCGGCCCCGGGTTGCGGCCACCGCGGCCGTGACGAAGGCCACCGGATCGGCCCCCATGGTGAGACCCCCGATAGCAGTGGCGTCGGGTGGCACGACCGAGAGCACGGCGTCGGCCACGAGCACCATCGCCTCGGGCCGGCAGACGGTCTGCTTGGAGTCGATGAACCAGGAGCTCTTGCGGCCCGACTTGAGGGTGAAGTCCCCGGTCTTCACCGAATGCTCGAGCAGGTGGGCGCGCAGCTCGGGGTACCGGCCGTCGCCGCTCATGCGAACCGCACGCCGGATCCGCCGGTCACCTCGCCGATCACCATGCCCGGCCGGCCGGCGGCGGCCAGCGCCGGCAGCACCGCATCGACGCCCGACGCATCCACCACCAGCGCCATGCCGATGCCGCGGTTGAACACCCGGTCCATCTCGTCCTCGTCCACGGCGCCCAGCCGGCGGATCTCCTCGAAGATGCGGGGCTCCTCCCACGCCGACCGCCGCAACACCGCGCCGAGCCCGTCGGGCAGCGCCCGGGGAAGGTTGCCCACGATGCCGCCACCCGTGATGTGCGCAGAGGCGCGCAGAGGCGCGCCGGCGGCGGCGCGTGCGGCCAGTACGGCGGGGGCGTAGATCACCGAGGGCCGCAACAGCTCGTCAGCCACCGTGACGTCGGCCCCCTCCCACGCCGGATCGCCGAGATCGAGCCCGGCGCGCTCGAGCAGGACGTGACGGGCGAGGGTGTAGCCGTTCGAGCGCAGGCCCGGCGAGGGCAAGCCGATCACCGCGTCGCCGGCGCGCACCCGCTCGGGCCCGAGCTGGGTCCCGTCCTCGACCGCACCGACCGCGAAGCCGGCCAGGTCGAGCTCGTCGGGCGCCATCACGCCGGCGTGCTCGGCCGTCTCGCCGCCGATCAGGGCGCAACCCGCGAGGCGACAGCCTTCGGCGACACCGCCGACCACGGTGGCGATCCGCTCGGGGTCGACCTTGCCCGTGGCGATGTAATCGAGCATGAACAGCGGCTCGGCACCGACGCACACCAGGTCGTCGACGCACATGGCGACGAGATCGATGCCGACCGTCTCGTAGCGACCCGTGGCGCGCGCGACGAGGAGCTTCGTTCCCACCCCGTCAGTCGACGCGACCAGCACGGGCTTGGTGAAGCGCGCTATGTCGAGAGGGAACTGGCCGCCGAAGCCGCCGATGCCGGCGACCATCGAGCGCATGCGTTCGACGGCAGCGTCACCGGCGGCAATGTCCACGCCGGCGGCGGCGTACGTGGCACCGCCCTCGCTCACGTGCTCAGACCCCGGGCAACGCAGCCTGGTGCGCCGACGCCACCGGCTCGGACCGTCCGATCGAGACCGGTGTGGCAGCCGCCGGGACGGGCGTCGGGTAGTCCCCGGTGAAGCAGGCGTCGCAGAAGCCGCCGTCGGCCCCGATGGCCTCTCGCAGGTTCTCGATGCTGATGTAGGCGAGCGAGTCCGCACCGAGGATTGCGGCCATCTCGTCGACCGTGTGGTCGGTCGCCAGGAGCTCCTCGAGCGACGGCGTGTCGATCCCGTAGAAGCAGGGCCACCGCCACGGCGGCGACGAGATGCGGAGGTGGACCTCGGCAGCGCCCGAATCGCGCAGCATCTTGATGACCGAACGCTGCGTCGTGCCGCGCACGATGGAGTCGTCCACGACGACCAGGCGCTTGCCCGCGATGGCGTCGCGCAACGGGTTGAGCTTCCGGCGCACCGCGTCCGCCCGCACCTGCTGGTCCGGCGCAATGAACGACCGGCCGATGTACCGGTTCTTGACGAGGCCCTGTCCATAGGGGATCCCGCTGGCGCGCGCGAAGCCCTCGGCCGCCGGCACACCCGACTCCGGAACGCCCATCACCATGTCGGCGTCGGCCGGCGCCTGCAGGGCGAGCAGCTCGCCCATGCGGCAGCGGGTCTCGTGGACCTCGCGGCCGTAGAGACGGCTGTCGGGCCGCGCGATGTAGGCGAACTCGAAGATGCACAGACGCGGCTCGACGTCGCGCAACCAAGGGATCTCGATGCTGCGTGGGCCGTCCTCGTCGATCACCACCATTTCCCCGGGCGCCACCTCGCGGACGAACTCGGCGCCGATCACGCTCAGGGCCGGCGTCTCGGACGCCAGCACCCAGCCTTCGGGCGCCGCGGCCGGGCCCAGCCTGCCGAGGCAGAGAGGGCGGAAGCCGTGCGGATCGCGCACACCGAAAAGGCGCTCCGAGCTCATGAGGACGAACGAGAACGCACCCTCGACGATCGGCAGCACGGCCTGCAACGCGGTCGCCAGGTTCTCGGTCTCGGGAAACGAGCGCGCCAGCAGCTCGGCGACGACGTCGCTGTCCGTGGCGATGGAACCGGGCAGCATGCCGACCTTCTCCGCCAGTGCCGCTGTGTTGGTCAGGTTTCCGTTGTGACCCAGGGCGAAACCGGCCCGGCCGACGGGCCGGTAAACGGGCTGGGCGCCGGCCCAGTCCGAGGCGCCGTGCGTGGAGTAGCGCGTGTGGCCGACGGCCAGATGGCCGAACAGGCCGGACAGTGTGCGCTCGTCGAAGACGGTGGCGACGAGGCCCATGTCCTTGACCACCGTGATGGTGTCGCCGTCACTGACCGCCATGCCGGCCGACTCCTGCCCGCGGTGCTGCAGGGCGAAGAGGCCGTCGAAGGTGAGGTTCGCGACCCGTTTGCCGGGCGCGTAGACACCGAAGACACCGCACGCTTCCTTCACGCGTCACCCATTCTCGCACAGGCCCGTGGCGTCACGAGTCGCCCAATGCCCTGGTCAGGTTCCCCTCGAAGGCCTCTCGGACCGCCGTCAACGGGAGATCCACCCAGTCGCCCAGCGTCAGGCGATCGCCGTGCGCCCGCCCCAGCACGGCCGCCGGGACCCCTGCCGCCTCGGCGCGGGCGCACAGCTCGTCCGGGCGTGGAGTGGCCAAAAGGAAGCGCGACGGCAGCTCCGTGAAGAGCTCGGCCGGTCGGGCGGCGACGTCGAGCACGCAGCCGACGGGCGATTGGGCGGCCATCTCCGCAGCGGCGACCGCCAGCCCGCCCCCCGACACGTCGTGCACCGCCCGCAGGACGGGGTCCTCGTTCCCCCCGACGCGCGCCGCCACCAGCGCGGCGACGAAGGCACAGACGGCGCGGTGCGCGGCGAAGTCGACGACCGGCGGCAAGCCGGTGCGGTGGTCCGCACACTCGGTTGCCCATCGGGTGCCCTCCAAGGGATACGAACCGTCGCTCGCCGCACGCGCACCGAGTAGGACGATGTCGTCGCCCTCGGCCCAACCGAGGCCGGGTGGTGGCGCCTGCACGTCATCGACCAACCCGAGGACCCCGAGCACCGGCGTCGGGTCGATGTCGGCACCGCCGCTCTCGTTGTACAGGCTGACGTTGCCGCCGACCACCGGAAGCGAGAGAGCGCGGCAGGCCTCGGCCATGCCATCGATGGACTCGGAGAGCTGCCACATCACCTCGGCATGCTCGGGGTTGCCGAAGTTGAGGCAGTTGACCACCGCGGCCGGCGTGGCGCCGACACAGGCGAGGTTGGCGACCGCTTCGGCCAGCACGAGCGCGGTGCCGCCACGCGGATCGAGGGCGCAGGCCCTTGGGTTGGAGTCGGTGGAGACGGCGACGCCGCGGTCCGACGTCGGCAGACCCGGACCGGCGAGCCGCAACAGGGCAGCATCGGCCCCGGGCCCGGCCACGGTGTTGAGGAAGAGCTGGTGGTCGTACTGGCGGTAGACCCAGCGGGCCGATCGCAGCAGGGTGAGGAGATCGGCTGCGGCGTCGGTGGGCGGCGTTGGCGGTGGTGCCGTGCGCCGAACCGGTGCCTGACGGGGCCTGTCGTAGAGCGGGGCGTCGTCGGAGAGCGAGGCCGCGGGCACGTCGGCGAGGATCGGGCCGTCCAGACCCTCGCGGATGCGAAGGCGCCCGCCGCCGTCCGGATCCGGTGCGGTCACCGTGCCGATCACGGTCGCGCGCACCTCCCACTTGGCGCAGATCGCGGCGACGGCGGGCCACGACTCTGGCGTGACAATGGCGAGCATGCGCTCCTGGCTCTCGCTCGTCATGACCTCCCACGGCTCCATGCCGTCCTCGCGTCGCGGAACCGCCGACACGTCCACGTCCATGCCGACACCACCCCGGCCGGCCGTCTCACTGGTCGCGCACGCGAGCCCCGCGCCGCCGAGATCCTGAATGCCGACGACGAGCTTGGTGTCGAGCAACTCGAGACAGGCCTCGATGAGCCGCTTCTCCTCGAACGGATCGCCCACCTGCACGCTGGGCCGCTTGGTGTCGTCGGCGAGCCCGGCGTCGGCACCGCTGAACCCGGCCGAGGCCAGCACGCTCACCCCGCCGATCCCGTCGCGGCCGGTGCTCGAGCCCAGGAGCACGGCCAGGTTCCCCGGACCCGACGCGATACCCAGCACCAGACGATCCGTCGGCAGCGCGCCGAGGCACAGGACGTTGACGAGCGGGTTCTGCGCGTAGCAAGGGTCGAACGTGAGCTCACCGCCGACCGTGGGCACGCCCACCGAGTTGCCGTAGCCCGAGATGCCGCCCACCACGCCCTCGACCAGCCAGCGTTGGCGCGCGTCGTCAGGCGGACCGAAGAAGAGCGGGTCCATCACGGCGAGAGGTCGCGCGCCCATGGTGAAGATGTCCCGCAGGATCCCGCCCACGCCCGTGGCGGCGCCCTGGTACGGCTCGATGGCAGACGGATGGTTGTGGCTCTCGATCCGGATGGCCACCGCGATGCCGTCGCCGGCGTCGATGACTCCCGCGTTCTCGCCCGGCCCGACGAGCACCTGGGGGCCCTCGGTCGGCAGGCGGCGCAGATGCAGGCGCGAGGACTTGTACGAGCAGTGCTCGCTCCACATGACGGCGTAGAGGGCGAGCTCGAGGTGGTTCGGGGTGCGCCCCAGGATCTTGCCGACCGCCTCGAATTCGTCGTCGGTGAGGCCGAGAGCCCGGTGCAACGGCACCTCGGCGGGGGCGTGGTCGGGCGCCTCGTCCGAGGAACTCATGATGGCTTCCACGATAGAGGCCGGACGCCTCTGTCCTGGCAATTCCGGACCCAATTCCGGGGGCGATCGGGTGGCGGCAGACCGCCGGTCGATGCGCCCCGAGAGTGCCCGGCCGGGGGCCGCCGGGGCGGCCGGCGCTGAACGGGGCGGCCCTGACCGAAATAGCTGTTCTTGCAGGGCGCAATAAGCCCTGTGCAACTGCTGGGAATCTCTGAATCAGTGCCGTGGCGAAACGGGAAATAACCATCCGGAAGATTTCGGTTTTCGCCGATAAGAACCCGCTCGATGCGCCACAATGGGGTCATGCCTCCAAAGGGAAAGACCTCGGCTCCGCGCAAGCCCATGAGCACCGGCCACAAGGCCGCGCTCGCTCGGGGACGCGCAGAGAGCGCCACCGTCCGCCACTACCTCGAGGCGCTGGAGACCTCCAAGCCGAGGCGGGGGCGCAAGCGCACCGTGGCCTCCATCGACAAGCGGCTCGGGACGATCGAGTCGCAGCTGGCCGGAGCGGACGCCCTGACCCGGCTGCATCTGCTGCAGGAGCAGAAGGACCTCCTCGACGAGCGTTCACGGGTCGACCAGGTCAAGGACATGTCCGCGCTCGAGAAGGAATTCATAAAGGTGGCGAAGGCCTACGGCGAGCGCAAGGGCATCACGTATTCGACGTGGCGCGCCGCCGGGGTGAGCGCGACGGTGTTGCAGAAGGCCGATATCTCGCGGGCGAGAGCCTGAGCGCTCAGGCTGCGGCGCGCGCCGTTGCGGCGCTGACGAGGGCACGCAGGAGCACGAGCCCGTCGACCGAGCCGAGCAGGGCGTGGCTCGCCCGCTCGGGGTGCGGCATGAGTCCGACCACGTTGCCGCCCTCGTTCGCTATGCCGGCGATTGCGTCCACCGAGCCGTTGGGGTTGTCGGCGTAGCGCAGCACGACGCGGTCCTCGTCAAGCAGGTGGCGCAGCGTCTCGTCGTCGCAGGTGTAGTTGCCCGAGAAGTGGTTGATCGGGATCGTCAGTTCGTCGCCGGCGCGCGAGCCCGAGGTGAGCACGGACGCCGTCGAGGCGACGACGAGCCTCGCCGGCTCGCAGAGGAAACGGAGCCGCCCGTTCTTCTGGAGCGCACCCGGGAGAAGGCCGGCCTCGGTCAGGACCTGGAACCCGTTGCAGATGCCGACGACGGGGCCCCCGGCCCGGGCGAAATCGGCCACCGCGTCCATGATCGGCGAAAAGCGGGCCAGCGCCCCGGGCCGCAGGTAGTCGCCGTGGGCGAAGCCGCCCGGCAGCACCACTGCGTCGACGGAGCCGAGGTGCTGGTCGCCGTGCCACAGCAGCACGCCGTCGGCGCCGGCGGCCTCGACCGCCTGCACCACATCGTGCTCGCAGTTGGTGCCCGGGAAGACGACGACGCCGAGGCGCGGCGCCACTCAGATCGCCTCGAGCTCGAGCCGGCTCTGCTCGATGACGGGGTTGGCCAACAGCCGGTCGGCCAGTTCGGACGCGGTCGTCCGCGCCGCTCCCTCGTCAGGCGCGTCGACCTCGAAGCTGAAGGAGCGGCCGGCCCGCACGTGCGCCACGCCGTCGAAGCCGAGCGCGGGCAGCGCGCGCTCGATCGTCGCACCCTCGGGGTCGGCGATCCCGGGGCGCAATTGCACCTCGACGCGGGCGCGGAACCTCATGGCTGCGCACCGTACCAGTCGTCCAACGAGCGGCCGCTCACCCGTTCGTACGCCGCGACGTAGCGCGCCGACATCGCCTCTTGGACGTCGCGGGGCAGCGCCGGCGGCGGCGGTTTGCGGTCCCAGGGCTGCGCGGCCAACCAGTCGCGCAGCGGCTGCTTGTCGAAGGCGGGCGGCGTCGTACCCGGCACCACCTCGTCCGCCGGCCACAGCCGCGAGGAGTCGGGCGTGCACACCTCGTCGCAGAGACTGAGCACGCCGTCGACGTAGCCGAGCTCGAACTTCGTGTCGGCCAGCACGAACCCGGCGGCGGCGGCGCGGGCGGCGGCGCGGGCGTAGAGCTCGAGGCAGGCCTGCTTGGCCTGGAGCGCGGCCTCCGCGCCGACGAGGTCGACGGCGGCGGCGAAGTCGATATTGAGGTCGTGCCCCTCGGTTGCCTTGGTCGAGGGCGTGAACATCGGCTCGTCGAGCCGGCTCGCCAGCTCGAGGCCCGGCGGCATGGCCATGCCGTGCACGGTGCCGGACTTCTCGTACTCCTCCCAGGCCTGGCCGGCGAGGTACCCCCGGACGATGCACTCGAGGTGGAGCATCTCGGCCCGGCGCACGAGCGTGGCCCGGCCGGCCCACTCCGACGGCAGGGCGACGCCGCCCAGCTGTTCCTCTATGTCCGCAGGGTCGACGGCCAGGATGGAGCCGGGCAGGACGTCGGCCATATGCTCGCACCAGAACCACGTCATCGCCGTGAGCACCCGGCCCTTGTTCGCGATGGGCTCGGCCATGATGACGTCGAACGCGCTGACCCGGTCCGACGCGACCATGAGCAGGCGGTCCTCACCCGCGTCGTAGAGCTCGCGGACCTTGCCCGAGTGGACCTGCGGCAGCGCGGCAGCGTCGGCGCTCACAGCGCGAGGAGGGCGTCGGCGAAACGGTCGACGTGGCGCAGCGAGCGCTGCAGGTCGAACGCCTCGTCGAGTTGGGCGGGTGTGAGCGTGACCTCGGGATCCGACTCGAGAACGGCGCGGAATGGCCGCCGCTCGGACCAGGCGGCGCGGGCGTCGCGCTGGACGATGCGGTACGCGTCGTCGCGGGTGAGACCGGCAGAGACGAGCGCGAGCAGGACGGACTGCGAGAAGACGAGACCGAGCGATCCTTCGGTCAGGTTCTGGAGCGCACGCTCGGGGTGGATGACCAGCCCCTCGGCCAACCCGGTCGCCTTGCGCAGCATGTAGCAGGCCAGGAGCGACGCGTCGGGCAGCGCGACCCGCTCCACCGAGCTGTGCGAGATGTCGCGCTCGTGCCACAGGGCCACGTCCTCGAGCCCCGCGCCGAGGTAGCCGCGCTGGAGGCGGGCCAGCCCGCACAGCCGCTCCGAGAGGATCGGGTTGCGCTTGTGGGGCATGGCGGAGCTGCCCTTCTGGCCGGCACCGAACGGCTCCTCCGCCTCGCCGACCTCGCTCCGGGCGAGATGGCGGATCTCGGTGCACATGAGCTCGACGGTGGCACCGATGGCGGCACAGGCGTAGAAGTACTCCGCGTGGCGGTCGCGGGGGACGACCTGGGTGGCCGGTATCGGCGTGAGGCCGAGGGCGGCACACACCCGCGCCTCGACGGCCGGGTCGATGTTCGAGTACGTGCCGACCGCTCCCGACAGCTTGCCGACGGCGATCGCCTCGCGGGCCGCGCGCAGGCGGCGGCGGTCACGGTCGGCCTGCAGCGCCCACAGTGCGAATTTGGCGCCGAAGGTCGTCGGCTCGGCGTGCATGCCGTGCGTGCGCCCGGTCACGGGCACGCGCAGGAGCTCGAGGGCCCGCGCCTTGAGCACCGTGACGAACGCATCGAGGTCGGCCAGCAGCAGGTCCGCCGCCTTGGTCAAGGTGGCGCACAACGCGGTGTCCACCACGTCCGAGGAGGTCAGCCCGTAGTGGATGTACGAGCCAGCCGGCGCGCCGATGCGCTCCTGTACGACGTCGACGAACGCGGCGACGTCGTGATCGGTCACCTTCTCGCGCTCGAGCACGTCGGCCACGAAGACGTCGTCGACGGTGGGCGCCTTGGCCCGGCAGGTCGCGGCCTCGTCCGCCGGCACATTGCCGAGGGCGGCCTGGGCCTCGGTGGCCAACAGCTCGACCTCGAGCCACAGAGCGAACCGGGCTTGGTCGCTGAAGAGCGCTGCCATGTCGGGCGGCGAGTAGCGCGGGATCACCGGACGGCCTCCTGCGCCGGCGCACCGGCGGCGGCCGCCTGGGCCGCGATGTCGTGGCGGAGTTGCATGCCCTCCCATTCAATCGGCGCGGCGGCCGCGTACGCGCTGTCCCGGGCCTCGGCCAGGGTCGGCGCGACCGCCGTGACGCCGAGGACACGCCCGCCGGCGGTGTGGAACGCGCCGTGCGCGCCGTGCCGCCCGGTGCCGGCGTGGAAGACGGTGGCGCCCTCGACGCCCGCCACGGACTGCCCGTCGGGCCGGAGCCCCTCGATCTCGTCGCCGAGCCGCGGGCTCTCGGGGTAGCCCGCCGACGCCAGCACGACGCACACCGCGGCGGCGTCGGCGAAGGCTGGCGGGTCCACCTCGTCCAGCGCGCCGTTCGCCACGGCGAGGAGCAGTTCGGCGGCGTCGGAGACGAGCAGCGGCAGGACCACCTGGGTCTCGGGGTCGCCGAAGCGGACGTTGTACTCGATGACCTTGGGGCCCTCGGCCGTCAGCATGAGCCCGGCGTAGAGCACGCCGCGGTAGTCGATGCCACGGCGACGCAGTTCCTCGACCAGTGGCAGTACGGCGGTGCCCATGAGACGGTCGACGTCCGCGGCGCGCACCTGGGGCATCGGCGCGTAGGCGCCCATGCCGCCGGTGTTGGGCCCGCTGTCGCCGTCGCCCACCCGCTTGAAGTCCTGCGCGGGAACGAGGGGCACGGCGCGGGTGCCATCGCACAGCACGAGGAGCGAGCACTCCTCGCCCACGAGGCCCTCTTCGATCACGACGTGGCGCCCGGCGTCGCCGAACGCGGCACCCGACAGCTTGGCGGTGACGTCGGCGCGGGCTTCCTCGATCGTGCGCGCCACCAGTACGCCCTTGCCTGCGGCCAGGCCGTCGGTCTTGATCACCCAGGGCCCCGGCATGGTCTCGAGGTAGCCCAGCGCCTCCTTGGTCTCGAGCGCGTCGAAGGTGGCGAAGCGGGCCGTCGGGACGCCGGCCGCGCCGAGGGTCTCCTTCATGAAGGCCTTGGAGCCCTCCAAGAGCGCGCCGTCGGCGCCGGGGCCGACGACCGCCTTCCCGCGGTCACGCAGCGTGTCGGCCAGGCCGGCGACCAACGGTGCCTCGGGGCCGATCACATAGAGGTCCGCCTCGATGTCATCGACGTGCGCATCGAGGACGGTGATCGGCGGCGCCATGCCCGGGTTGCCGGGCGTGACGACCACGTCGGCGGTCCGCGCCAGGGTGTGGGCGAGCGCGTGCTCGCGTCCTCCGCTGCCGACGACGCAGACCTTCACGCGGTGGCGAAAGTGACGGTCTGCTCGCGGCCGGGGCCGACGCCCACCAGCCGGACCGGGACGCCGATCTGCTCGGAGAGGAACTCGATGTAGGTGCAGGCGGCCGCAGGCAGGTCGCCGGGTGCGGTGGCCGCAGTGAGGTCGGTCCGCCAACCCGGCAACTCCTCGTAGATCGGCACGACCTTGTGGAACGTCGACTGGTGGTAGGGCACGTGTGTGAAGCGGATGCCGTCGGCCTCGTAGGCGACGCACACCTTCACCGACTCGAACGTGTCGAGCACGTCGAGCTTGGTCAGCGCCACCTCGGTCAGCGAGTTGAGGCGCACGGCCTGGCGCAACATCACCGCGTCGAACCAGCCGCAGCGGCGCTTGCGCCCCGTGTTCGTGCCGAATTCGTGGCCGCGCTCGACGAGGAGCTCGCCGATGTCGTTCTCCTGCTCCGTCGGGAACGGGCCGGCGCCGACGCGGGTGACGTACGCCTTGGCGATGCCGATGACCCGCTCGATGTCGCGTGGCCCGAGGCCGGATCCGGTGCACGCGCCACCGGCCACCGGGTTCGAGGAGGTGACGAACGGATAGGTGCCGTGGTCGAGATCGAGGAAGGTGGCCTGTGCACCCTCGAGGAGCACCTGGCGCCCCTTGTCCATGGCGTCATGGACCATGCCAACGGTGTCCCCGACCATCGGCTCGATCCGCGGGGCGTACTCGCCCAGGTAGCGATCGGCGATCTCGCCGGCCGCGAGCGGCAGCCGGTTGTAGACCTTGGCCAGGACGGCGTTCTTCTCCTTGAGGGCCACGTCGAGCTTCTGGCGGAAGATCTTGGGGTCGAAGAGGTCCTGCACCCGGATGCCCACGCGTGTGGCCTTGTCGGCGTAGGCGGGGCCGATGCCGCGCTTGGTCGTGCCCAACGCGTTCTTGCCGAGGAAGCGTTCGGTCACCCGGTCGAGTTCCTGGTGGTACGGCATGATCAGGTGCGCGTTGCCGCTCACCACGAGGCGGCTGGTGTCCACGCCCTTGGCGGCCAGCGCATCGAGCTCCTCGAGGAGCACGGCGGGGTCGACGACGACGCCGTTGCCGATGATCGGCGTGATGTGGTCGTAGAGGATGCCGCTCGGGACGAGCTGGAGGGCGAAGGCCTCGCCGTCGACCACGATGCGGTGGCCGGCGTTGTGGCCACCCTGGTAGCGCACCACCATGTCCATCTCGCTCGCAACGAGATCGGTGAACTTGCCCTTCCCCTCGTCGCCCCACTGGGTCCCGACCACCACGGTTGCGGGCACGCGTTTCTCCGTTCGCTCAGTCGCTTCGGATTACGCACCAGTGTACCGCCCCCGAAATGGGGGTCGTCCTGTGGAGGCCCGGGGTCGTGCAGGCGAAGGCCGGAGCGTGACGGGTTTGGCCCCGCGTGCCGTGGGTATCGGCCGCGTAGGGCGCCGGGTCGACGACCAGGTCCGGAGGGTCCCGCCGACGACCGATGGAAGGGCGTGACTGTGCCGAACGAGCTACGGAACACGAAAGTGGCCTTCGTGGTGGCGAACGAAGGCATCGAGCAGGCGGAGCTGTTGCAGCCCTGGCAGGCCGTGGCCGACGCTGGCGGCGATCCGCAGTTGGTGGCACCGAACGCCGGCATGGTCGAGACCATGTGCCACCTCGACCGCGCCGACCGGTTCCCCGTGGACCTCGTGACCGAGACGACCCACGCCGAGGACTTCGACGCCGTCGTCCTCCCCGGCGGGGTGGCGAACTCGGACCGCTTGCGCACGGACGCGGCGGCTGTCGACTTCCTCATGGCCATGTTCGAGGCCGGCAAACCGCTCGCCGCTATCTGCCACGGGGCGTGGCCGCTCGTCGAAGGAGACCTCGTGGCCGGACGCACGGTGACGTCGTGGCCGAGCCTGCAGTCGGATCTGCGCAATGCCGGTGCCTATTGGGTCGACCGCGACGTGGTGGTGTGCCGGCAAGGCATCAACACCATGGTCACCAGCCGGGGACCC
>DASXBZ010000247.1:0-1938 GCA_036491435.1 Acidimicrobiales bacterium | reverse complement strand
TCAATTCTGACGTCAGGCTGAACAGGTATGAAGGCTGCGACAAGTGAAAGCCCCGCGATCGTGCAAGCGGTAAGGGCCTCCATCTCCACGCCCGTCGGACCTACGACCTCGGCCTGGCTCTCCACTTCGATTAGATCCCGCATAACGGTCATGGTCACCGACACACTCGTGGATGTGAGTCTGTGGCACAAAGGAATCAACTGAGACGTTTGTTTTGCCGCCTGGATGCCCGCTAGTGACGAGGCGCGAAAGGTTGACGGGGTAATGCCCAGGCGCTGAAGTCGCCGAGGTAAAGACCGCACGCGCAGTCCATTGCCTCCTCGACCGTCCCGACGCGCATTCCACTAGGCAAGACCGAGTTCTCGTATCCGTCCTTGCTGGCGAGCCAGATGGCGAAGGCCCACTTGCCGTCGCGGTTTCCCGTCCAGCGCAGTCGGAAGAGTTCTTGGTCGTAGCCCTCAGGCATCGTCGCCTCCACGTAGGCGAAGGGAGCGTGGAAGCGGACCCGGGCCCTCTTCAGTTCGGGCCAGCGGTTCTTGCGATGGTCCTCGAGACGTCGCTCGAGCTCGAGGCGTGCGCGCTCGGGGATGGCCACGCAGGCGATGCTATGGCAGGTCTCAGGCGACGGCGCGGAAGCGCTGGGCGGCCCGGCGCCGGGCGCGGCGTGCCTGCTGCGCGGCCCGGCGTTCATCACGGTGGTGGCGGGCCTCGGCGTTGCGCCGGCGCAGGTAGGCGGCGTGAGCCGCCTGGATCTCGTCGTGGTCGGTGTAGTCCGAGCCGGCGAAGATGTCCTTGACCATCACGCCGAAGTGGCACTCGATGCGATTCAGCCAACTGGCGTAGGTGGGGGTGGGCACCAAGGTGATGGACAGCTGGCGGGCCGTGGTGCGCACCTCGTTGGTCCAGTGCGACGACAGGTTGTCTTGGATGACCCAGATGCGCTGGCCCGGATAACGCGAGCGGATCATCTTCAGGGTCGCGATGACGTGGTCGGCCCCCTTGCGGAAGTACCAGCGACCGAAGAGCTGGTCAGCCCCCACGTCATAGACCCCGAAGAAGTGGGCCACCCCGTGGGGCTTGCGATAGTTGGCCCGGATGCGCCCCGGACGACCCCTCTTCCACCAGCCCCGTCCGGACTTGGGCGTCGGAGTGACCGGGCCGTGCTCGTCGAAGCAGCACAGCACGCCGTCGAGGCGCCCGGACTCGGCCGCCGCGTAGAGGCGTCGCAGCCGGGCCGCCTTGGTGGCGAACTCGGGGTCCGGCGAGTGCTTCCAGCCCTTGGTGGCCTGGGTGGTGTGCCCCTCTTCGAGCAGGATCACCCGAAGTCGCTCCTTGGAGATGGCCTTCACCACACCGGTGCGCAGCAGATAGGTGCGCAGGTGCGAGAGCGACCAGGTGACGTAGGGCTCGCCCAGCTCTTGGGGACGCGCGTCGACGATCTCGACGATGCGGGCGCGGATCTCGTCGGTGATCACCTTGGGACGGCCGCCACCCCAAGCAGGTACGAGGGCTTCGAGCCCGATGTCGTTGAAGTCGTGGATGATCTTGCGCACCCAATCAGCGGTCGCGTCGAGGGCGTCGGCAATCTCAGCGGCGCTGTAGTGCCGAGCCGACATGTCGACGACCTGTGCGCGACGCACCATCACCGCCGATGCGAACTCGGTGCCCCGTCGTCGCAGCGAGCGCAGCCAACGACGTTCCTTGCCGCGCAACGTCCTTACGAACACTTCGGCTGGCCGAGCCATGCACGCTCTCTTTCAACGCGCGAACTTCGACCGTTCCATCATGCGCGATCTCGCGTCAGATTACAAGCCTGTCGTTTACCCGCCGACCTTTATTGCCGCTGCACTAGTGCGATCACTGCGCCGGTCGTCTGTCCGCCTTGGTTGATCTCGATCGCCTTATCAACCCACCTAGCGGATGCAGCGCCCCAATCGA
>DASXBZ010000246.1:0-35826 GCA_036491435.1 Acidimicrobiales bacterium | reverse complement strand
TAGTGCTGAACCCGGCGACGAAGTCGCTATCACGACGCTGTTGACGGCGGCCGAAGCGCTCGGCGCCACGGATCCGGGCGCGGCCGCGGACCTGGGCCAGCGCGCCCTCGAGCTTGCTCCTCGACGACATCCATCGCGTGGGCCGCTGGTGGCTCAGACAGCGGTCTGGTTGCACGCGGCCGGCCGTGCTGAGGAAGCGAAGGCGTTCGCCGATACGGCACTTCATCACGCGTTCTCCCCTGAGGAGGAAGCCGCGGTCCGCCTCAGCATTGGTGGCATGTTTGCCCTGTCTCCCGATATGCGCGCCGAGGAGAGTCGCCAGGCATTGGCGCTTTCCGATCTGCCGGCCAACCTACGGGCCCGGCACTTGGCCTGGTTGTTCCACAACAGGGTGACGGGCGGGCGCTTGGACGAAGCCCGCGCCGTGATCGAAGAGACTCGTGAGGCTGTTCAGATCAGTGGTGACGTTTCGGCGCGGTTCGCCTTGGAACTCGCCGAGTCTGGCCTTTTGTACGCCGACGGCCGATTCCCCGAGGGGCTCGAGATGGTCGAGAGAGCCCTGCGAAGCGGCTTGGGTACCGGTGACGACACCCGGTTTCACCTGACCTACCAGTGGCGCTGCGACACGATGACTACGGTCGACCGACTCGATGAGTCACTGCAGATGTCCACTGAAGGTGTCGCGTCGGCCCAACGGGATCGGCAGGGCTGGGCTCTGGGCATCTTCGAGACCGGCCGTGGCAGACAACTCCTCCAGATGGGACGGCTGGCCGACGCGGCGGCCGCTCTAGAGGGACAGCTAACGGTCGAGGTGGCGCCCCATATCGTGAGCGTTCTCGACGCAGCAGGGGTCGTGGCGCTCGGACGAGTGGCGATCCACATGGGCGAGACGGGGCTGTCTCGGAAGGCGGGCGAGATCGCCCAGGTCATGCTGGGTCAGAGCGCGCCAAGCGTCCGACGCCACGCGGCCTGGTTGCTCGCACTCCAAGAGATGGCCAATGGTGAGGCCGGTCGAGCGCATGAGTGGCTGTGCACTTGGGGTGTCGAGGAGCGATTGTCCATCGTGCCGCTCTTTCCCATGGATGTGGCCGACGAGGCTCGGCTGATCCATCTTGCACAGGCTGTAGCGGACGACGAACTCGCAGCCCGAGCCGGAGCAGAGTCCCAGCGCCGAGCGCAACTCAATCCCCAGATCCGATCGATCGCTGCCGCAGCGGCGCATGCCCGAGGACTGCTCGAGCACAGCCGCAAGGACATCGGAGAGGCCGTGGCTCTCTACGAAGGAGGTCCTCGTCCGCTGGCTTACGCCGCAGCGCTGGAAGACTTCGGAGTCGCAACCGTCGACGAAGGCGAAGAAGAAGACGCCGTAGAAGCCTTGGGCCGGGCGTTGGAGGTCTACGTCCAGGTGGGAGCAGCCTGGGATGCCGGACGGGTGCGTGGCCGGCTCCGAGCCCTAGGTGTACGGCGTCGGCTGCCGGCATCGCAACGGCCCGAACGGGGCTGGACCGCCCTAACCGACTCGGAGCTCGCGGTGGCCCGGTTGGTCGCTCAAGGACTGACCAACCGAGAGGTGGGTGAGCGTCTGTTCGTGTCTCAGCACACCGTGAGCGGTCATCTACGCCATGTCTTTGCCAAACTCGATGTCAACTCACGGGTCGAGCTCACACGGTTGGCAAGCATCCACGACCCCGACGCCTTGCGATAGCGGGGGCCCTCGGCTCCGGCATCGGGAGCAAAGAAATAACACGAACACGCGATGCGAACCGGCATGGATTCCGTCGAGACTGGAGACGGCCTCGATGGGCTACGAGGCCCACCCGAAGGGAATCGTATGTCCATGGACCCCGCGATCCGAGATGCCGATGGCCTGAAGATCCGCTTCGCCGAGGCAGGTGGTGGCAGTGAGACGGTCGTTCTGACCAGCCCATGGCCCGAGAGCTTGCTCGCATTTCGAATGGTGTGGGACCGACTATCCGAGCATTTCCACCTAGTGGCGATCGATCTTCCCGGGTTCGGCCAATCCGAGCGGCAACTCGATCTTCTCTCGCCCGAACCCATGGGCAGGTTCTTGCTCGAGCTGGTTAAGGAGTGGGATCTCCGCCCCGTGCACTTCGTCGCCCAGGACGTCGGAACCCCGGCTGCGTTGTGGGCCGCAGCCACCAACCCCTCCATGGTGCGCAGCCTGGTCATTGGCGGCGGCGGTAGCGCCGTGCCGCTGGAGGTCGGTGGAACGCTGAAGGACATCATCGAGGCACCCGATCTGGACGGGCTCCGCCAGATCGATTCGAGGGACATCCTCGGGCCTACTTATGACGCCATGCCCAACGGCCCACTGCCGCCGGAGGTCCGAGAGGACTATTTGCAGTCCTATGACGGTGACCGATTCGCTGAGTCTTGCCGTTTCGTTCGCGCCTACCCGACCGAGTTGCCCAAGTTGGCCGAGAAACTGTCCGGCATCGAGACGCCAGTCCAGATCGTGTGTGGCCGCGATGACCCATTGGTTCCAATGCGGAATCAGCAGTTCCTCCATGAGCGGCTGCCGAACAACCGGATGGACCTTCTCGACGCGGGGCACTTCGCCTGGGAAGAGGTGTCCGATCTCTACGGGGACGTGCTCGTCAGCTGGCTGAGTGGCGGGTATCGGAAGCCCAGAAGTGGCGACTAACAGAGGAGCAGTCCATGCCGATGATCGACGTCTACTCGACGCAAGCAACTTTCGAGGACAAGCACCAGTTGGCCCAAGACCTTGCTGCAGCGGTCATGCGCTGGGAGAAGGTTCCTGAGCTCGAGCTGTTCAAGAAGAACACGGCGGCCTTCATTCACGAGCTTCCGCCTGGTTCCATCTCGAACGTGGATGGAGACGAAAACTACGTACGGGTTCAGGTGCTAACTCCCGCCGGAGTCTTGGACCGTGACAAACAGCTTGGAGTCATTCGGGAGCTGACCGACATCGTTGCCACAGCGGCGGGCGACCTCACCTTGGCCGAACGCACGTGGGTGCTTCTGACGGAGTCGCCAGAAGGGGGATGGGGCATCAACGGATACGCGAATACCGGAACGGACATCGCACAGGCCGCCAGGGCCGAGTTGGCCGACCTCGCAGCCAAAGGGACCAAGGGACCGTAGGCACGATGCCTGAGTTCGAATAAGGCTCTGAATCGATCCACTACGACGGAAGCGAGTTACCCGTTCTCTTTGATCAGACGGGGCAATGGAGTCGGCCATACGCATGAGGGAAGGGACGACGATCGACCCACTGGCCTGAATATGCAAGGTAGCTGTTTCGACGGGTGGTTCGAGGTCGCATGTCGTCACCATTCGAAGACGGACCGTATCTCGTCAACGACCTCGCCGAGACTTACCTTGGACGTTCCAACGCTAACGAAACGCTACGGAAGGGATAATCATGAGTGAAGAAGAGCTTGAAGAAGCAGTCACCAGTTTTCTTCAGACATCGTTCAATAGTGGCGAACCGGAGAAGGCTGTCTCTGAGTACGTTGGTGAGACGTACATCCAGCACAACCCTCAGGTTGGCGATGGAGGAAAGGCATTCGTCGACTTCGTTCACTCGTTCCGGGAACAATTCCCTCAGTTACATCTGGAAATACAGCGCGTCATCGCCCAGGGTGACATGGCGGTGACGCACTCCAATCTGAAGCTGACCGCAGCGGAGCCGGGGATGGCGGTCGCGGATTTCTTCCGTTCCGAGGACGGCAAGTTGGTTGAACACTGGGACGTTATTCAGGCGATTCCTGATGCCTCTGCCAACTCGAATGGCATGTTCTGAGTCGGACAAAAGGACTACGGTTAGGCGTCAGCTAAGGCAAGAGTCATGTTTGCCGTGCAACAGGCTCTCTCGACCTCCACCCTCCTGGTACATGGTGGCGGCCAACGATCAGGCCATCCCGCCCGATCACGCTCACCGACAGGGCCGCCGAGGCGTGGGTCGCCAGCGGAGAGCTCACCGCGGTTTAGGGAATCAGTCGAGAGCACTCGCTCTTCGAGAAATTCGACAGTTCTCTCCATCGATGAACTCCGGTGGCGAGGACAGGGCTAGCTGTATCACCTCATTCTGCAGAAGGGAACCTACGTCATCTGATCCGTCAGGTCGCCCTCCACCATGCCGCGCCGGATCGCAGAAACCAGCCGAGCGTGGTCCCGCTCGTTCTGATCGGCATAGAGCGTGGCGAAGTGGCGCATGGCTGTGGTGAAGCTGTCGTCTTTGCCCATGTACGCGTCGATGGCCACGGGATCGCCTGATCGTGCGTGGGCCCGGGCCAGCGTCTTGCCGCACGCGGTGGCGAACGGCACGAACACCGGGGCGATCAAATCCGTCTTCGGGATGATTTTCATATCGCGGTACTGGCGGACGTAGTAGTCGCGCGCGCCAAGCGAACCCCAACCAACGAAGATGTCAGTGGCACTCTGAACCATGCGTTTGCCTGCAATGACTCGAGCTCCGTGGTTGTCATGCGCGCTCGGGTAGGTATGCGACTCGTAGACAGACGGCCCCGCCTGCTTGCACTGGAGGAAGAGGGGGTCGGAGCCCGACCGCCCCTCGAGTAGCACCAGATACACGATCATGCCGACGCTGCCGACTCCCACCACCTGCCGGACCATGTCGACAGGAGTGAAACGCTCGAAGAGCGCGCGGCGGTCATCCTGGAGCGATTCACGGTATCCGGCGAGCAGGTGATCGAGGACGTCACCCTGTTCGTCGTCGTCGACCGTGACGCGCAAGGGTGGTCGCGTCGTGATGCGGGGCCGCCCACGGGGCGCAGTCGTCAGTTTCGCGAAGGCAGCGCGACTGGTCCGCTTTGCCTTTCCTTTCTCGATGTGGATCTTGATCTGGCCCCGGTCGGCCGGCTCGAAGTAGTCGACGAACCGCTCCGCACGCATACCGTCATACCAGATGTCGATTTCCGGTAGCGACGCGTAACGCCGCATCCGGCGTCGATAGGCATCGAGGGCGGCCGTCACGGCGGCCGTCGCCTTCGCAGGCCGCACGCCGCTGTCGCGCGCCGCCACAACCAGGCTGGCGGCCAGGCGCGCGACGTCCCACTCGAATGGACCGGGCAGCGTCTCGTCGAAATCGCGCAAATCAAAATTGAGGTTGCGTTCCGGAGTGGCCCAAAGGCCGAAGTTGAGGACGTGGGCGTCGCCGCACAGTTGGACCTCGAGTCGGCTGTGCGGGAGCGAGGCCAGATCAGCCGCCATGACCGCCGCCGCTCCCCGGAAGTAATTCCATGGTGAGTGCGCCATGCGCTGGTGCCGGAGGGGCACCAGCGCGGGGACGCGTATGCCGTCCTGCGCAAGGATGGTCTGGAGCGCGTCGTGCCCACGAACTGCTTCGTCCCATCGTCCGATTCCTTCGCGGGGTGCGACTACCCGTGCCTGTCGACCTGCCTGGCGTCGCTCGGCGGTGGTTGCCGCGAGGTCGTGCCGAGAGGCGACGGGTGGGGCCGGACCTGAGGAACTCTTCATGTCGTCAACCTCGCTCTTGTGGATCCCCCTGACGAGCGAGTCCATTGTTGCCGAAGTTGCATCCATCGAAGGCCCTCACCGCAGAGTGACCCGAATTTGAGAGTCCCGACAAGTCCCGGCGGGCTAGGGCGGACGAGGATCGGCGCCGTGGTCGGTGAAGGAGGCAGTCCCGTGAGTCGACGTTGACGAGACTTCTGCCAGCGCACGTCGACCGAGAAAAGTCGATCGCCTCGCACCGGCCACTGCCGAGCGTCGTCCAGGTGGTGGTCCAGTGCCCTGGGTGACGGTCACGCTATGTCAGATGGTCGGCACCGAAGAATGGGCGCAGCAACCCGATGGCGCTTGTAATTCACTGCTGCGAGCTAGATAGAAACAACCCCGTCTCGTACCAGGTTTGCAATTTCGTCGCGCTGGAGTCCCAACTCCTCCAGTACTTCAGTGGTCTGTTCCCCAAGCCGTGGGGGAGGAAGTCGGTGAATGACCCGTTTTCCATTGAATGTGAGCGGTATATCGACGACCCGAAGGTCTGGTATGTCGGGATGTGGCATCTCCACGAGCATCTCCAATGCCTGAAGTTGTGGGGCATTGGCGAATTCCGCCACAGAGTAGATCGGACTGCATGGGATCGTTTCCGTGCTGAGCAAGACCTCCCACTCCGCGGCGGTCCGCAACTTAAACCGGCCTCCTAGCAGTTCGTGGAGCTCCGAACGGTTTGCGACACGGTCAGCATTGCTCGCAAACGCTGGATCCTCTTGCAGACCTTCCAGACCGAGCACGCGACACAACGACGCGAAGAGGCGATCATTTCCGGCCGTGACCATGAGATCCCCGTCGGCCGTCGCAAACACCTCATAAGGGGCCACGAAGGGTGCCGCGTTCCCGTGTCGCTGGGGGCTCTCGCCGGTGGCAAGGTAGCCCTCGAGATGGTACGAAAGCCACCAAGCAGCCGTCTCGTAAAGACTTACCTCCACCAGGGTGCCGGCCCCCGTTTCCGCCAGGTTCCGAAGGGCCGCTTGGATCCCGACCGCTGCCCACATGCCGGTCCCTAGATCGATCGCGCCGATCCCCAGTCGCGCCGGAAACTGATCGGGATGACCGTTCATCGACATCATGCCTGTCTCGGCCTGGAGAACGGGGTCGTACCCAGGAGCGTCTTTTTTGGGTCCTTTTGACCCATAAGCCGTGATGGAGCAGTACACCAACCCCTCGTTTGTCTCACGGAGCGACTCATAGTCGAGTCCGCGTTTGCTGAGTGATCCTGGTCGGAAGCTAGAAACCACCACCTGGGCAGAAGTTGCGAGACGTCGAACCAGCTCCTGTCCAGCAGTGGCGTCCAAGTCGATCGTTATGCTCCGCTTATTCCGGTTGCAGGCTAAAAACGTGGCGCTCAATCCGTTCCATGCGGGAGGGCGCCAACTGCGAGTGTCATCCCCAGACCCCGGAGATTCGACTTTGATGACGTCTGCACCTAGGTCGCCCAACAGCATTGTGCAATAGGGCCCGGCCAGGTTCCGCGACAGATCGAGCACGGTAATACCCCGGAGCGCCTCAGAAAGTGACGACAGCGGCACAATCCTCCTTGTTCACAAGCTTGGGTCGATAGTAGAGCGCTCGACTACAACGGCAGACGGAGGCGACCGGGGCGAACGCTGGGTGGATCGGAGACCACGACCCCGCGAGTAGGGCGACTATCCAGACGGCAAACACCTCTTTACCAAGGTGAGGATTGCTGGTACGAATTCGACCCTCCGCTTTAGATCAGCGCCATACATTGCGTGGAGCCATCAATCACTCAGTCGCCTGCTGAATTTCGACGCGTCGAAGAGCACTCCTGAGTCGAGCATTTTCCCATCGAGCCACGCAGCCGGTGTCCCCTGTGGATCTTCAGTCTGGTACAGCTTTTCTCTGTTCAACACCCAGGATTCGTATCGGCCTCCCTGCACTCCGGAGACGAAGTCGGAATCCACCAGTCCAATCTCCGCTCCGAGCTCGATGAGGTCGCCGTTTGTGAAGCCTCCGGTGCCTTCTGGCGGTTGCGCTGCAAAAAGGGCCTTCCGGAGCTCGTCAAACCGACCAGCCTCCGCTGCCAGGGCGAGGGCGTTGTCGGCCCTCACCGACTCAGGACCGAGAAAGCAACGCATGCGGTACTCAACGGCGATCACGCCAGCATCAATTGCTGTGGTGATGCGTGCCCCATTCAGCTCCTCGAACTGTCGGCAATACGGACACTGCGGATCTTCGAAGAGAAGCATGGACCTCTTCGCAGCGGAGTGGCCCACAATGACCCCGCCTTGGGGCGTGTGCCCTGCCGGCGTGTCTACCGAATCTGCTTTCACCATTACATCCCTTCCTATGACGACGCTGCGAACGGCTGACTCCACGTTCAGGTCCAACCACCCGAATTGTGTCGCAACTGGAGCGCACCGGTGCATCCGCACACTCGGTGGCAGCATCGGCCCTGGGTCGTCGCACCGTGCGGGAGGAGAATTGGGGTCCGCTGGCCCTGAGGCAGCCTCAAACAACCGGCTGTCGACGTGTCCACGGGAGAGGACTCCTTTCTCGGGTCAACCTCTTGAGGGAACTCCTCGTAGGGTTCGGCACGCTGACCGTCATAATTGGATGATCATGAACAGGGAATACCGCCTCGGCCAGAGTTCGGGTGTCGTGGGCCCAGCGACCGCGCACCGCAGATGAGGGCGCTTTTGCCACAACCGGTCGGGGTGGTCGACCTCGTCGAGGCCTACGAGGTCCCATCCGGCGGGGGAGACCGGCCGTTCGTGCGCTGCAACATGATTTCCACTCTGGACGGCGCCATCACGATCGAAGGTCGGTCTGGTCTCCTCGGTGGGCCGGCCGATCGCAGCGTCTTCCAAGTGCTGCGATCGCTGGCAGACATCATTCTCGTGGGGGCCGGAACCGCACGGGCCGAGGGCTATGGGCCGGTGATGCTCGATGACCAGCTGCGAGCCCGACGAGCTGCGCGGGGACAATCTGATGTACCACCGATCGCGGTCGTCACCGGGACGGGAAACCTGGACTGGTCGGCTCCCTTCTTCACCGAGGCCGATGTCCGTCCTGTGGTCGTGACGACAAGTGCCTGCGATGCTGGCGCACGCCGCCGCGCCGAGGCGGTTGCCGATGTCCTCATTGCAGGGGAGGAGCGAGTCGACCCGGCCGAGGCCCTGCACCAGTTGTCGCTGGCTGGCTACCGATCGGTGTTGCTCGAGGGTGGGCCGGGGCTCAACGCCGACGTCGTGCACGCCGGACTGCTGGATGAGCTCTGCCTGACACTCTCGCCTCGGCTCGTCGCGGGAGACGGGACTCGGGTCCTCGCGGGCCCCGAACTCATGCCGCCGCTACAGCTGCGTTTCGTGCACCTCCTCGAACAGGACGGTTTCCTCTTCGCTCGACTCGCCGTTGCCTAAATGCCGAGACGCAAGATTGCCTCCATTGGGATTCCTGGAGATGACCCTGTCGTGGACCGCTGTTCTGCCGGGGCAGACTGGCTGGAGGTTGGAAGCTGGGTGGACAGAGCAGCCCGTCACGGATTAGGCCGAAACAGATGATTAGAGCTTCACCTTGCCAAGGCGAGGGTCGCAGGTTCGCTCTCGAAGACTCGTAGGAACCGGAATCCCTGTAGCGCCGTCCAGGTCCGACTGCCTAGCATTGCGGACCGATGCAGTCAGCACTTGAGCTGGCGGTCGCGTTCGCTCCTTCAAGCCGAAACTCCAACGGAGGACAGCACGATGAACCTTGAGCAAACTCTAGAGAAGATTGTTGAGCACGCCCATGAGGAGCTCCGAATCGTTCGGAAGCGGGCTGAAGAGAAGACCGCCGCGCGTGACCACGGTAAGGATTACCACCAGGCTCAAGTCGCTGCCGATCGGCTCGACCACTATGCCCATCAGGTCCGTCGGCTTCATGATGCCGAATACAAAGATGGTTGGCGGCACGAGAGTCTGAACGAGGGGTCAAGCAGCTGACCTGAACGGCGGAGAAATTCTCAGCGCGTCGGAGCGGGAATCTGCCAAATCCGACTGGCCAGAGTGTGAACGACTCTTCTCCGTGGTTCGCCGAGTGGCGGGAAAGGGCACGTAGGCGACGAGGTTGGCTTACGCTGAGCTTGAGTTGATACGGGTCCAGCCGATCAGCTGCGGTGCATCTTTAGGCGTCGCGCCACGACGAAAGGATGTGAGAGTGTCAGAACCCACCGTTAGTTTCGAGTCCGACATCAAGGTTCTGTTTCGAGAGAAGGACCGTGATTCGATGCGTCGTGCGTTCGATTTGTGGTCCTACGCCGACGTCCAAGCTCACGCTGACTCGATCGCTGCGCGATTGAAGAATGGCTCTATGCCGTGCGACGGGGCATGGCCGGCGGAAAGGGTCGAATTGTTCGAACGCTGGATGCAGGAGGGCAAACCGGAGTAGTCGACGTTCCCTTTTACGCAGAGCCGATGCGATCGCCGTCCAATTGCGCCGCAACAGCCTCCAAAGCCTGCGCGGTCTTGGCGAGCGAACCGGCGGGGATGTGGTCAAGAACTCGACCACGAACGCTGGCAACATGAGCGGGCCAGGCCGACCGCAGCTTGGTCAGTCCTTGTGAGGTCAGTTCGGCGAGGTTGCTCCGCCCGTCGGCGGAACTTGCTCGTTTGACCACTAAGCCGTGCGACTGCAGGTCGTCGACGAGTCGGGTGGTGCGGCTTGCAGACAGTCCGGCGGCGTTCGCCAGATCTGCCATACGGAGCTGGCGATTGGGCGCTTCGGACAGATTCATGATCACGGTGTACTCGCTGGCCGTTAGGCCCGCGGCCCGCACCATGTCGTCGTTCAATTGTCGAGGCAGCGACAGGGTGAGACGCATCAACGCCCGCCAGAATGTCTCTTCAATTGAAGTCAGCGGCTCAGGGTTGTTCGCCACGCCGACGAGGATAACTTGCTAGTAGGAGCAACAGTCGCCATCCCCGGACCCCGCTCTCGCCCGTCCACGACCCCTAGGCACCTTGGCCAGAGGGGAATTGCCGGGCTATTGCGGCGCGAGCAGCATCGTCAAATCGAACTCCGGCTGCTCGGATGTTCTCCGTCAGATGCTCACGGGTTCTGGTGCCCGGAATGAGGAGGACGTTCGGCGAGAGGTCGAGCAGCCACGCTAGCGCGAGTTGCGCCGGCGTGGCACCGATGCGGCGGCCCAGCTCAGCGAGGAACGGGTTCGTAAGGATTGCGTTCTGCCTGTCGCGCGGCCATCCCAACGGACAGAACGGCACAAAGGGAATGCCCCGAACCGTGCATTCATCCAGGAGGTCACGCGAGGTCTGGTCGGCGAGGTTGAACAGGTTCTGCACGCAGACAATTTCCGTCTGTTCGAGGGCAATACGCAGGTGGTCGATCGATATGTTGCTAAGGCCGATCCCGTCGACGAGCCCCTGATCGCGAGACGCGATGAGCGCTGCAAGTTGTGCGTCGAAGCGCTTACCAGGTTTGGATCCGTCCATCATTCGCAAGTTGACGGCGGCGAGCCGGTCGACTCCGAGCGCCACGAGGTTCTCCTCGAGACCTGCTTGGAGCTCACTTGGCTCGTCGTAGGCCAGGACGGCGCCCCGCTCATCGCGCCGCGCGGCCACCTTGCTGACGATGGCCAGGTTGCCGGGATAAGGGTAAAGAGCCTCGCGGATCAGCTCGTTCACCACCCCGGGCCCGTAGTACTGGGCTGTGTCGATGTGGTTGATCCCACTCTCTACCGCAGCGCACAGAACGCGCAACGCTTCGTTGCGGTCGCGAGGGGGGCCGAAGACGTTGTCACCCGCCAATTGCATGGCGCCGTATCCGATCCGGTTCACTTGCCATCGGCCGAGCGCGAACGACCCAGCCGCGGCCGCTTCAGGGCATGACACGGCCTCTTTCATCTTGGAGACAGCAATGCGACGCTCCGGTCAAAGAACCAGGCGGCAACCTGATCGGGAGTGCTTGTTGGCACTTATCCCCCGTAGGTCGGCAGTACGGCTCCACTTATCGGGCCCGCTGCGTCGCTGACAAGGAAGGCGATGACGTCGGCAATGGCTTCGGGTTCGACGGCCGTGGTGAGCATCTCCGGAGGGAACAGCGCTTTGTTCTTCTCAGTGGCGATGATCTGTGGAGCAATGGCGTTGACCCGGATGCCGCGGGGTCGCAACTCGAGGTCAAGGGTGCGGACCAGGTGAACAAGTGCAGCCTTCGAGACTCCGTAGGCCGCATAGCCGGCCGTCGCCTCGAGGCCCGGTCGAGCGGAAATGTGCACGATTGCGCCCGAGCCACTCTGTTCCATGTACGGCACCACAGCCTGCGTCAACCACAGCGCTGCGCCGAGGTTGACGTCCATCAAGGTGCGGAGCTTCTCGGGGGTGACGGTCAGCGAATCGCCCAGGTCGAAGGCACCGATGGTGTTGACGAGAACGTCGGGAAGACCGAATTCGCCAACGATTCGCTCGAAGAGAGGCCCAGGAGCGTTTGGGTCGGTCGCGTCGGCGACTTCGAGGTGGATCCCTTCGGGAAGGGCCTTTAGCCCTGCTTCGTTGCGGTCGACGGCCACGACGGTTCGACCAGCCGCCTGCAACGCCCGCGCGGTGGCGGCCCCCAGGCCACTGCCCGCGCCGACCACGATCGCTATGTCCATGATCGGAACCTTTCGAGATTAGGGGTCTGGTTGGGATAAACCTGCTTGCGCAAGCAAAAATACTCTCTTAAAATCCCGGCAGTGTCAAGGGTTCTCGGGTTGCACAGAGAGTCAGCCTAAATGCATGACGAGAGCTGAGCCGCTGAACACTGCAGAAAATGAATTGTGGCGTGCCTTGATGCGGATCACGCTCTGGCTCCCGCGGTTTTTGGACCGGGACTTGATGCTGGCAGTGGGAATCAACTCGAACGAGTTCGTGACACTGATGTCGCTGTCTGAAGCTGCCAATAACGAGCTGCGGATGACTGATCTCGCACGCTCGACCTCGCTTTCGGCCAGCAGAATGACGCGCATGGTCGACGAGCTCCAGTCACGTGGCCTGGCAACAAAGCGGACCAGCACAGAGGACGGTCGGGGCAACGTGGCGAGCTTGACTGCAGCCGGACTGGCGAAGGTCGAGGCGGCCCGGTGGGTCCACGTCTCCAGTATGAGAACTCTGGTATTCGATCACGTGGATCAAGCGACCGCGAAGTCTGCATCCCAAGCGTTGCTGGAGATCGCCGATCGACTCCATAGCGGGAGCTAACTCCAGGCCACGATCGCGGCGGTGCCCATGGCTCCGCGAAGCAACCGACGCTGGTCGAGATCCGTCCGACGTTGAAAACTGCCAATCGAGCTCGAGCATCTGCTCTCGAAAATGACGAACCGAAATAAAATGCTTGCGCAAGCATATAAAATCGTGTACACCATACGGGAGACGCACTGACACGGGCAGACCAATCGAAGTACAGATCGAAAGGAAATGTTCATGAGCACAAAGGAACTTGGAATCTGGACGGCCGAGTCCTCCGCCCTGGTTCTGATCGACTACCAGAAGGAGATGTTCGAGGTCATCCGCTCGGAAACTGATGCCGACATGGCAGAGCTCAACGTCCGGCTGCTGGCAAGGATGGCGAAGGCGTACGACATGCCGATCGTCCTGTCGACCGTAGGTGTGGGCTACGGGATCAACGGGCCCACCCTTCCGTCGATACTGGCCGAGCTCGAAGGCATCGAGCCGATCGACCGAACGTCGATGGCGGCGTTCGAGGACAAGGCGTTCAGTGAAGCTGTGAAGGCAACGGGACGTCAGCGCCTCATTATCGGCGGGCTCCACACAGAGATTTGTCTCACGTTCGCCACCACTCAAGCGCTCAAGGATGGCTACGACGTGTTGTACCCGACCGATGCTGTCGGTGGTCGGTCGCAGGTCGCGCATCGCACAGCCATCGAACGGTTGGCGCACGCCGGGGGAGTGCCGACCACCGCGTTGGCAGTTGTCACGGAGATGTTCCGCGACTGGGCGGGACCGCTCGCCGGGCCGGCACTCGACGTCATCTACTGGTACTTCAACGAGGTCCCAAAGCTCACGGATCAGGTCGGCGTCGCGGAGGCGGAGAAGGCTGCCGCCCTCAAGCACTTCGCATCTTGAGATGGCGGACCGATTGGAAGGCAAGGTCTGCATCGTCACAGGTACGGGCGGAAGCATGGGACGTGCGACTGCACTCGCTTTCGCGAGGGAGGGCGCAGCGGTCGTCGGGTGCGACGTGACGGTCGAGCCTGCAGAAGAAACGGTCGCAATGGTCCAGGCCGCGGGTGGCCGGATGGTGTCGCTGCAGCCGTGCAGGGTCAGCGACCCAGCCGACTGCGCCCGGCTCGTCGACTTGGCGTTGAGCGAGTTCGGCCGCATCGACGTGCTGTTCAACCTGGCGGCGAGATCGCACTTCAGCCCGATCGAGAAGTTCACCGACGAAGAGTGGGATGCCGCCCGGCGCGATGAGGTCGATTTGGTCTTCTACCTAACCCGTGCCGCCTGGCCTCACCTCAAGGAATCTCGCGGGGTTGTGCTGAACATGGCTTCCCTGAACGGATCTCTCAGCTTCAAGCTGCTGCCATCCCTGGCGCACACGACGAACAAGTCGGCGATCATTGGGATGACCCGGCAGCTCGCCATGGAGGGCAGCGACCACGGAATCCGTGTCAACTCGATTTCGCCCGGGTTCATCGAGACCAACTCCACTCGAGGAGAGCTCGAAGACCCGGAGTTCGGTCGCAAGATGGTGGCGAGGACGCTTCTGGGACGGTTCGGCCAGGCCGACGACATCGCCAACGCCGCGCTCTACCTCGCCTCCGATGAGAGCTCCTACGTCACCGGCATCGACCTTGTGATCGATGGCGGCATGAAGGTCTGGTAGACGCCGGACGTTTCAACGGAGGAACTAGACGATGACCAGCGTTCACGCAGAAACGGTATCCGGCGCGCACCGGCTCGAGTTCCGCTCGGGGTTTTGGGTTGTTGCATATGTCCTGTTGGTCGTCATGGCCTTTGCCACGCTGCCCAGCCCCCTCTACGGGCTCTACCGGATCCAAGATCACCTCTCCTCTCTCGTCATCACGATTGTCTTTGCGATCTTCGCCGCAGGCACGATCACCGCACTTCTCGGCGTTCCCCGCGTCGCTCAACGCATCGGGCGTCGGGGAGTGATGCTCAGTGCGGTGGCAATCATGATGGTCGCGGCGGCACTGCTCGCGGCGTGGAAGGGTCTGCCCGTCCTGCTGATCGGACGTCTCCTCACCGGAGTGGCCGCCGGGCTTGCCGCCGGTACTGCCATCACCTACCTGATCGAGCTGCAGCTCCGGGCTGATCCTCAGTCATCGATGATCCGAGCTCGCACGATCGGCACGTCCATCACCGTCGGCGCGCTCGGTGTTGGCCCTCTTGTGGCCGGCTGTCTCGCCGAGTGGGCGAAGTGGCCGCTCACACTGCCTTACCTGGTTGTCCTTGGGCTCGGGGCGGTGGGTCTGGTGAGCCTTTTGTTCGTGCCGGAGACAGGAACACGAACTCGACCAGCGAGAACGTCGAACCAATCGACCCGCCCGCGCTCAGGCGGACTCCCTGTCCCGGCAGCGGCGGGGACCATTGCCGCCTTCGCAGCGAGCGGCCTCTTTGCCGGGCTCGCTGGCTTGATCTTGACCGTCACCCTTGGCCGGCCCTCGCACGCACTGGCCGGCGCAACGTTGTTCCTCGTGTTCACCTGTGGCGTGGCGTCGCAGCTGGCGACGACGAGGCTCCGTGCATCGAGCGTGCTCGCCCTCGGCACGATCTCCATGCTCGTAGGCCTCGTCTTCCTCGTAGCATCGGTCCGCCTTGCGAGTCCGAACCTTGCTCTGTTCTTGCTCGGGGGTGCGTTCATCGGCGCGGGACTGGGTGCTGTATTCAAGGGGACGACTGGAATAGTGCTCGAGGCAGCAGCACCCGAAAACCGTCTCGCACTGACGTCGAAACTGTTGGTCGCGCTGTACGTCGGACTCTCGATTCCGGTGATCGGGGCCGGTATAGCGCTGGATCGAGGCGCAAGCATTCCCAACACTGTGCTGGGGTTCGCAATCCTGGTCGCGCTCGGTGTGACCGTCTCCGGCTGGGCGCTCCTTCGACGCCACCACTCGCCTGACATCGAGGACGGATAAGTCCGACCGAGTTGAAGCGACGGATGATGTCGTCTTCGCCCTCCTGATCTCGGACACCAGCCTGGCGTGTCGGGGGTCAGAGCGTTCAACCCTCATCGACGTCAGTCGCCAGAACTCCTAAAAAGGGGCTGCTCGACGGACTCGAAGATCGGATCGCCACGATCAGGATCCTCACTCGCCGGTAAAACGAAACTCCGCTTGCCAGGGACCGTCAGTGTGGACGACTTCCCAATAGCGCTTCGCAATGTGCTCCGGATCGAACGCGGTGCCCTGCACTATCTGGCCGGCGATCGTCAACGTCGCTACCCGGATGCCATCCGATTCTAAATCAGCGCCCAGCATCGTGGCGGCGGATCGGAGCGCCGCCTTGCCGAGAGAAACGGTGGCGAGGGCGGGGATCGGATGATCTGCGAAGCCGCCACCCGTCACGATGATGGTGCCCGAACCTGCCGCACGCATGGCTGTGGCCGCGACCTGGGTCACGACGATCGCGCTGACGACGTCGACGGCGTACGCAGTCAGCAGATGCTCGACACTTGAACTCAGGAGCGAGTCGGGGGCTCCCATGACCGCGTTGTAGATGATCAGCCCGGGAGCACCCTGTTCATTGTAGAGCTCAGCCATCCGAGATCCCAGATTTTCAGGGTTGCTGGCATCTGCCTCGATGGTGTCGATCTGGGCTCCGATGTCGGCAAGGCCTTCAGCAAGATCGCGCAGTCCGTCGGAGCTCCGAGCCACCAAAGTGATTCGATAGCCGCCGACGGCGAATCGCCGAGCGACAGCCATTCCGAGACCCGGCCCGGCGCCGACGAGGAGGAGTCGGCGGTCGTCGATTGACGAGCGCGAGTCACGTGCTGAGCCGTTGGGCATAGGTCTGCCTCCTTTCACCACAAATGTCCCCTGGGGACAGCATTCACTTCTCCTGCGGGTCCGGAAAGGGCCACAACCTGGAAACTACCGGGCTGTCGGCTCTATTCAGTTGTTGTTGAGGTCGGTCCGGCTCGGGTTCAATTCGACAGTGGCGCATTGACAGCATCGGTCGGTGGGCCGCCAATCACCCGCCACGACCACGCTTTTGGCACACTGAAGCCACCCCGTGAGTCAATTCCCGATCAGAGAATGAGGCTGTCTTGAGCGACCCCGAGTCCGGCGTCTCCGGCAGCCCTGAGTCGACCGGCGTTCACGGCTCGGCCGATCTCGCCCGTCTGGTCGCCGAACCGATACCGGAGACGACGGATGCCGCGGGCTCGGAGCCGAAGGTCCCTCTACCTCAACATCTGCTTCCGGGCTCTACCGAAGAGCAGATGTCGCTGCGCACCGGCTTGCGCACGGCGGGAAGCCGGACGTTCCTGGTACTGGCGATCATCGTCACTCTCGACAATCTGCAGAGTGCAGGCCTGACCGTCCTGGCGCCCAATATTCAGTCGTCGTACCACGTGTCAACGAGTGCGATCGTTTTCGTTACCGGCATCTCCGGCGGCTTTATCGTGCTCGGAATCGTGCCCATGGGCTGGCTCGCTGACCGGTATCGCAGGGCGCCGATTGTCGGCTGGGCCACATTCTTCTTCGGCCTAATGGTTGCCGCCACGGGATTTGCCAACAACATCTTCTCCTTCTTTCTGGCGCGGTTCGGGGCCGGGGTCTCGCAATCGAGCACAACGGTGGTGCACGGATCGCTTCTGGCCGACACGTATCCCATCACGCTCCGTGGGCGGATCTCTGCCGGCATCGGGATAGGCACGGGCGCGGCGACGGCGCTCAGCCCGCTCCTCGTTGGATTCATCGCGACGGCCGTAGGCGGACCAAATGGTTGGCGCTGGGCGTTTTACATCTTGTCTGTTCCTATATTGCTGGTGGCCGTCATCGCCTTTCGGATCAAGGAGCCCCCCCGCGGCCAGTTCGAGAAGAAGGGCGTCCTCGGAGAGGTCGTCACCGACACTCCACCCGCCGCGCCGTCGATGGAGGCGGCATTCGAGCGCATCATGCGCATCCGAACGATCAAGACGGTTGTCGTTGCCTTCTGCGCGATCGGATTCGGGCTGTTCATCCTCCCCGTGTTGGGCAATCTGTACCTGAAGGACCGATTCCATCTCGACGCCTTCCAGCGGGGACTGATCGCTACTCTCGGCAGTATCGGTGCGCTCGTCGTGCTGCCGCTGGTGGGTCGGTACTACGACCGCCTCTATCGGACTGACCCTGACAAAGCACTTTCGCTCATCGGCAAGGTGATTCTGCCGGTGGCCATCCTCGTGCCGATCCAGTACGCCATGCCTACCGCGGTCCTTTGGGCCGTCTTGAGCGTGCCGAGCGCCATGTTGCTCCTGACGGCATTCTCCATGATCGCACCGGTCCTGACGTCGGTCGCTCCGTATCGGTTACGGGGCATGGTCGGCGCCGTGGGAGGGCTCTATGTGTTCTTCGTCGGCGCCTTCGGCGGGGCGATTCTGGCTGCGCTCCTCGAAAGCCTCGTCGGGATTCGGGCCACCGTGCTGTTGATCGTGATCCCCTCCACGGCCATCGGGGCCTTCTTCATCGGCCGCGGCGCCCACTTCATCCGCAATGACCTTTCGCAGGTGGTGGTGGAACTCCAGGAAGAGATGGAAGAGCACGAGCGCCAGGAAGCGGCTCCGGACGAGATCCCGGTCCTGCAGATGAGCAACATCGACTTCAGCTACGGCCACGTACAGATCCTCTTTGGCGTGAGCGTCGAGGTGAAGCGGGGAGAGGTGTTAGCCCTCCTCGGTACGAACGGAGCGGGAAAGTCCACGGCGCTCCGCGTCGCCTCAGGCCTTGAGACGGCGTCGCGAGGCGTGGTGCGATTCAACGGTCAGGACATTACGTACACCACTCCCGAACAGCGCTCCCGCCTCGGCATCCATCTTCTGCCCGGCGGCAAAAGCGTCTTCGGAGACATGACAGTGGCCGACAACCTCGAGATGGGTGCGTTCAACTACCGTTCGGATCGGGCCGAGGTTCGGCGTCGCATCGAGAATGTCTACGAACTCTTCCCTGCTCTGACCACTCGTCGCAAGGATCGGGCCGGCTCGCTTTCCGGGGGGCAGCAACAGATGCTCGGTCTCGCGATCGCCATGCTTCATGACCCTCAGGTCCTCATGATCGACGAGCTCTCTCTCGGGCTGGCGCCCATCGTGGTGCAGGAACTCATCTCGGTCGTCGAGCGTCTGAAGTCTGCCGGTGTCACGCTGATCATCGTCGAACAATCGCTCAACGTGGCTGCCGCGATCGCCGACAGAGCCGTGTTCCTCGAGAAGGGTCGAGTGCGCTTTGAAGGAGCCATCAGCGACTTGATCGAGAATGACGACCTGGCCCGTGCCGTGTTCCTCGGTGGCGGGGCAATCAAGTAATGCTCGGCGTCACCTGGATCAACAGCCAGGTCGTGTTCGACGGGCTGGTCCAGGGTCTGGCACTTTCGGTGATCACCGTAGGCGTGATCTTGATCTACCGATCCACACGCGTCATCAACTTCGCCGTGGGGAATATGGGTGTGGTCGGCGCGGCACTCCTCGCGCTGATCGCAGTGCGATACCACTTTTCGTTCTGGATCGCTCTTGTCATCGCACTCGTGGCGTCCTTCGCCTTCGGTGCCGTTGTCGACGCAACGGTGATTCGTCGGCTGCGAAAGTCACCGCGAGTGGTGGTGCTGGTGGCGACCATTGGTGTGGCACAGATCGCCGAGGTGATTGCCATCAAGATCCCCGCGCCAACGAGCGAAGGTGTGCATTACCCGAGCGCCATCAACGGGTTGTGGACGGTAGGTGGACTTCAGATACGTGGTTCGGACCTCTCCATCCTGATCATCGTTCCTCTCGCGCTTGCCGCATTGATTTTCTTCCTCGATCGGACCACGTTGGGTAAATCGGTCAACGCCTGTGCCAGCAACCCTCAATTGGCTCGGCTTGCGGGGATCAGTCCGAAAGTAATGTCCACTTTGGTTTGGGCGCTGGCGGCGGCGCTCTCCGCTTTGGCCGTGATCCTCATTGCCGGGCAATCGGGTTCGGCAGGTGATGTGACGACTCTGGGAGACCAGACGCTCTCGCTGGCGCTGGTCGCCGCCGTCATTGGTGGCATGACGTCGTTCGGACGTGGGATTCTCGCAAGCGTTGCCATTGGCTTGGCAGAGAGCATCATCAACTTCAACTTCATAGATACTCCGGGGCTGATCAATCTGCTCCTGCTGATCACGGTGCTCGTGGCAGTGGCCTTCAGCCGCGAGAGAGTCGACGACAACGAGGTATTCACCTTCACCCCCCGCGCACGGCCGATCCCTGTCCGTCTGCAGACCTACAGATGGGCCCGTAACGCGAACAAGAGTGGCGTGATTCTTCTGGCCACCATTGCGATCGTCTTTCCGCTCCTCGTGTCTACGCCCTCGACGCAGCAGCTCTTCACCGAGGTGGCTGCCTTAGCCATCTGTGCCACCTCCCTCACGGTGCTTACCGGATGGCTCGGCCAGCTGTCCCTGGGTCAGATGGCTATTGCGGGACTCGGGGCCCTTTTTGCTGCGCGGCTGGTTGAAGCCGGCGTGCCGTTCTGGTTAGCCATCGCTGCCACCACACTCGCGACTGCACTGCTCGCGATCGTTCTTGGCATCGGGTCGCTACGCGTCAAGGGTCTCCAACTGGCCATCGTTACCTTTGTCTTTGCGATTGCCGCGCAACAGTATTTCTTCACGCTGCCCATATTGAGCGGAGCGTCGACTGACGGATCCAACCTGCCGTTTCCGGTCGGGAAGCTTTTCTCACTCTCGTTTCCGGGCCAACGGACCTATTACTACGTCGTGCTGGTGATATTGGGAATCGTTCTGTTCGTGGCCAGTCGATTCAGAGATAGCGGCGTGGGCCGATCCATCATGGGAGTACGAGACAACGAGAACGCAGCGGCCGCCTACACCGTCCGACCAGCGTGGGAGAAGATCCGGGCTTTCTCCATAGCGGGAGCACTTGCCGGACTGGGGGGCGCGCTCCTCAGTGGCGCACTCGCGAACGTGGCGTTTTCGGGAGCAGGCAGCTTCTTCCTTGTTGACGAGTCGCTCGCCCTCGTGGCGATGGTGGTCATCGGCGGGATGGGATCCGTCACCGGCGCCGTCATTGGAGCCATTTGGGTTGTTGGGATTCCTGCTTTGGCGCCGAACAATGCGGTGCTGAGTCTTCTTTCGTCAAGCATCGGACTCCTCGTGATCTTGCTCTACTTTCCCCGCGGACTCAATCAGATCAGCTACGACGTGCGGGATTCCGTTTTGGCATGGGCGGACCGCCGATTTGGCAAGGACACACCACCACGAGCGACGACGGGCCGTGAGACAGCGTCGCAGCCGGTCTCGATGGGGGAGAGGGAAGCGGTTTCGTTGGCCGTCAGCGAGCTCTCCGTGAGTTTTGGGGGGAACGTGGCGGTCGATGGGGTCGGTTTAACCGTGGCATCAGGGGAGATCGTCGGGTTGATCGGTGGCAATGGCGCGGGCAAGTCGACGCTGATGAACGCGGTCGGCGGATTCGTGCCGGCATCGGGCTCGGTAAGGCTCGGTTCAGAGGAGGTCGGCAACAAATCGCCCTCTCAACGCGCGGCGATGGGCCTGGGACGCACGTTTCAGTCGGCCAAACTCTTTCCAGAGTTGACGGTGACCGAGACCCTCTTAGTCGCGGTTGAGTCGAAGCATGGCACGAGCGCACTTGCGACAGCTCTGGCATTGCCGCGGGCGACGGGTCGGCAGAGGGCAGATAGGGCAGCCGTGGCAGACCTTGTGGCTCTGCTGGGGCTCGGCGACTACAGGGATCATTACATCGGGGATCTTTCGACCGGCACCCGTCGCGTCGTGGAGCTCGCCGGCCTCTTGGCCCTCGACGCGAAGATCCTGTGCCTTGATGAGCCAACCGCCGGGCTCGCCCAGCGCGAGACCGAGGCGTTCGGGCCGCTGATTCTTGACGTGCAACAACAACTCGGCGCGTCCGTGCTTCTCGTCGAGCACGATATGCCACTGATCATGGGCCTTTGTCATCGGGTCTACTGCCTGGAGGCTGGGCACGTCATCGCCGAAGGTTCGCCGAAAGAGATACGGGATAGCCCCCGCGTGATCGGGAGCTATCTCGGCACCGACGAACGCGCCATAAACCGCAGTGGTGAACAAACGTCCGACGGGCCCGCCGAAGAGACCCTGGTAATTCGCAACACCTAGCCGTTCCCTGGGACAACGGCTGCAATTTCCATAATGATAATGGGATGGTGATCCCGCAGCCGGTGACGGAGATGCTCGCCCGGGCATCCGCACGGGAGACGGTGCGGCCCGACGATGGGAAGAGCACATCCACCTTCGAGAAACTGTACATCGATGGGCAGCGATACTTCTTAAAGCGGCTCAGCCCTGCCACCGATTGGATCATGCGGGTCACCGGTGACCGAGTGCACCGGCCCTATCGCATCTGGCAGGCCGGCATCATGGATCGAGTCCCACCTTGTATCGACCACACCGTGGTCGCGATGGAAATCAGCGGTGTCGGCGACGACGCAATCCTCTCGATGTTGATGAGAGACGTCGGCTCCCACCTCGTGCCTGAGGGGGATGCAGCGGTCACGCTCGAGCAGCACGCCGGCTTCATCGATCATCTGGCCCAGCTTTCGGCCGACTTCTGGGGTTTCGAGGACACCGTCGGGGATCTCGCGACGATGGAGGAGCGCCTGCGGTTCTTCGACGCCACGAACGTGGCGCGGGAGCTCGCCGTGATGGACCCTCCCGGGGTAATTGTTGCAGCGGACGATGGGTGGCGAAGGTTGACCCGACGTTCGGCCTTCATGAGCGAGATTGCCGAGTTGGTCTGGGGCGATCCGGTTATCTTGACGGAGCCCTTGTCGGCGACGCCATACACCTTCCTGCACGGGGACTGGAAAATGGGCAACCTGGGCAGTCACCCCAGCGGGCGCACCATCTTGCTCGACTGGGCCTACCCCGGGTCAGGTCCGGCGTGTTGGGATCTGTGCTGGTACGTCGCGCTCAATCGGGCCCGCCTGCCCGAGAGCAAAGAGGCGACGATCGAGCGCTTCCATGCGAATCTCGAACAGCACGGCGTCGCTACCGCGGATTGGTTCGAACGCCAAATGGACCTCTGCACCATCGCCATCATGGTGACCTTCGGTTGGGAAAAGGCCCTAGGTGACGAATCTGAGCTTCGCTGGTGGGAGCTCCGGGTGGCGCGGGCCATTCAGAGGCAGGGGGTGGACCTGCCGCAACTGACCACGTGAGTGTTGATCACTACTCCGGTGCGGCGCAGCGTTGGGCCGAAGGAGCGAGCCTCGTCTATGGCCCCATCGCGAACCACCTCGTCGCCACCAGCCCGCACTCGCTTTCGGGACACACCGTGCTCGATGTCGGTGCCGGTACCGGTGTGGCAAGCACCGCACTAGCGACGGCGGGAGCCCGGGCGATCGCCTCCGATCTTTCTCGGTCGATGTTGGCGTGGCGATCTGAGGACCGGCCGCCGGCCGTCGTGGGCGACGTGTGTGCCTTGCCGTTCAGGGAGGACGGGGCGGACGACGTGGTTGCATCGTTTGTCTTGAACCATCTTGTGAACCCGGTCGCTGGACTGACGGAGCTCGTGCGGGTTACCCGCCCGGGTGGGGCCGTGCTGGCGTGTGTGTTCTCCAATGCAAGCCAAGATGACGTTCGTGACGCCATCGACCAAGCTGCCCACGAGGAGGGCTGGCGAGTCCCTGCCTGGTACACCGATCTCAAGCAGACCGCAGTGCCGCTCCTTGGCACTCCTGAAGACATGGAGCGAACGGCACACATCTCCGGTCTGGTCGACATCTTCGTCAGCGAACGTCGGCTCGACGTCGGAGTGAACGAACCCGAACAGCTCGTCGCCTACCGTCTCGGCCAAGCGAATTTCTCCGACTGGCTCGGCCAGATCGGACCGAAGCGGAGCGAAGAAATCAGCTCGCGCCTGGTGGAGGCAATCCGGCCGATCATGCGCCCCTATCGTCCGCCCGTGGTCTTCCTCTCGGCGCTCGTCCATTAGGTCGTCGAGTGCCGGCCGTTGGGGTCGCGTAGATGGAACAACACGAAGCCTGATGGGCGTCAGGTTCGACAGGCTCGAACTCGTGTCATCTCAATCCAGCAGCCACTCGACCCAACGATCACCATCGGGTTCATAGACGCAAGACATCCCGGTCCGGATGGTGCGTTGCAAATACTGGCCGACCGAACCGTCGACGCTGGTGATGCGGTCGATGGCCGTGGAAATGGCCTTGGTGGCGGCAACGCGGGCTCTCTCTCGACTCGATCCCGTGGCGCGTTCGCGTCCGCCGAGGCCTGCTGCTGCGACCAACTCGCCGACGAGGACGTCACGCTCCGCCTCGAGTGCCTCCCGTCGGGCGGTGTCGGCCCAGTCTTCGGCCTCGGCGATCTCGGCGTCGAGATCCTCTAGGCGGCGGCGATACGACTTGCGGGCTTCGGCGTCGAGCACAGGTCCAGCTGCTGATTGCTGCAGGGTGCCTGTGCCGCCAGTGACCAGATCGATAGCCGTGATCGGGACGTCGGGATGGCGCAGCAATTCGCGGATGTATGCATACCCCTTGAGCTCCTTGACCGGAACGGAGTGTTCGCCTGTCCCCACCAACCACGTACCGGCTCCCGAAGGGCTCAAGCGGAGTATGCCCGGTGCGACAGCCCTACTCGGGTGCCAGTTGGCCAGCCGCTCACGCCACCACACGGCCCCGAGCCTGGTGTAGGTGTCCAGGGCCGATTCTCTGTGCATGGCTGCCGCGACGTCATCGCCGAGCATCGTGGCCGCACGGGCCAAAGTGTCATCGGTCAGACCGTGGAACCCGACGGCACCGCTATCGAACACCGCCCGGCCGGCGTAGGGCTCTAAGAGCCCGGCCGCTTTCTCGACGAGGTAGTGATCACCGACGCCGAGGGCGGCCTCGAGGGAGAGCTGAACGACGAGCAGCCAGTTCACGTCCCGCGGCAGTTCGTCGAGGACAGGTCCGTGCAGGTTGTGGAGCACCTCCTGCGCATCGTCGGGCCGTCCTGCGGCCAGCCACATGTATGCGCTCTCCGCGCAGACGGGCGTTGAGCCTTCGTCGAGGGCGAAGCTCTCCATGCCGGCAGCAATGTCGGCGCAGATGTCGACGTCGCCGACCTGGACCGCCGTGTATCCCCGCATGCTGTCAAGGACCATCCACGCGTCGGGAAGCGAGGCTTCTTCGGACGCGTTGGTTGCGACGGCCATAAGTTCGGGAGCCGTGTCCGTGCGGCCTCGCAGGAGGTCCAGCATCAGTCGTCTCGACGCAGCGAAAAACCGCGCCCGTGGCGACTCCTCGCCCAGGCGCTCGAGAGCTCGCATCTGGCGGTGGATGCCCTGGAGGTCCAAGGCCTCGCATGCGACCTGGAGTCCCCACATATGGGCCTGCAGTCGCGCATTGACATCGAGCAGATGGGCGGCGACGTCGTCCAGGCGCCTCGCCAGAGGGACTCGCACCGCCAGGTCGTCGGGCCCCCAGTGACAGGCGAGAGAGGCGTCGAGGCAGTCGGCAAGCAACTCCGGCCGGTGAGCACGTTCGGCGTCGGCCAGTGCGTCTTCGGCGAAGACGCGAGCGCGGGAGGGGTTCCCGGCGTACGCCCAGCATCGTGCCAGCGCGGCACCGAGGCGAGCGCGCTCGGCCGATTCGACCGTTCGAGCGAGCACGTCGTAGAGCTGGGCCGGCAGCTTGCCCGGTTCGGTGCCGTAGACGTACACGTCCGCCGCGCCCAGGGCGGCACGCGTCCAGTGGGCGAGATCACCATCGGTGCGGGACCGCTCGATCACCTCCTCGTAAACGGCGCGAGCGGCAGCTCCCTGACCCGCCCGTCGCAGAGCGTCGGCCCGGTCGAGCAGCTCGTCGACGTTCGACGGAACGGTCACCGCCCCGATGGTACGCGTCGTCGTCAGTCTCGCAGGAGCCGGACGGCGCCGGCGTGCTGGCGCTGGGTCGCCTCGTCCCAGTCCCCGGTGCAATAGAGCGCCATGTCGACGATGGCGTCGTCCACCACGTCGGCTCTGATCATCTCCCGGCAGTACCACTGCTGGTCCGCGGCGACCCATCGTTCCTCGAACTCGATGGTGAACCCGCTGTCGGTCTGAATGAGTCGTTCGACTCGGACCTGTCCTGGCCAGGGATGACCGTCCGTCCGCAATGCAACGGCCTCCTCCGCCGTGTTGGCCTGCACTCGCCACTGTGGAAACGACAGGTCCACGAAGACGTCGGGTGCGAAGAGCCCTTCAGGTGGCTCGTTGGTCTCAAGAAACTCGATGAGCCGGGCGACCGTGACCCTGGTGTCGTTGGATTTGACCGTCATGACTGCACGCCTGCCTTCGCAAGGTTTTCCTGGATCACGGCCATCGTCTTGTCGAGGTCCTCACTTCGGGTGAACTCGACGATCGACGTTCCGATCGCAATAAGGGGCAGGTGCCCAGGCGGCGCGTAGTAGGCGTCTCCTGCCACGAATGTCTCTTCTGTGTCGGCCCATCGGAAGGTGATTTGACCCTCCATCACGACGCCCCAGTGCTCACACTGGCAGCGATCGTCGGGCAGCCCGGCGAAAAGCGGAGCTGGGTCGACGTCTTGCTTGTACGTCTCGAACGCCACCGTGTACGAGCCCAGGGGGGCATATCGCCCTTGAATCTCCTCGAGTTCAAGGGCCACTGGCGTACTGATCTTGCTTGCGCTCGGCATGGTGTCCTCCTTGGTTGTGGGATGCCGACACCCACAAGGCGTAACTTCGAGTGGAACACCGTGAACACAGGCGTCACAATGGTCGGCCCTCGGCGACACCGGGAAATCAATCGACGTGAGGGACCTTCGCCTGAGCTGGTGGAGGAACCCAGCGGTTCCGAGCGCCTCGCTCAGATCGGTTTCGCCGACCCCCGGTAGCTGGAGTTCTTGCTGCTCGTGGTCGTCGAGCCAAACCGATTGCGGACGACGGTCCAGGTGAATGACGCGCTTCCGGAGGCACCAGTGGTATCGGTGACGGTCACCTTGGTCGAGAAGGTGCCCACGACGCTCGGCGCCCCCGAGATGGCTCCGCCCGTGGCACTGATGTGCAGCCCGTTGGGCAGGCCGGTCGCCGAGTACGTCAGCGTCTGTCCTGTGGCCGAGTCAGTTGCGTGGATCTGGAGGTTCAATGACTTGTTCACTCTGCTGGATTGGTTGCCGGGGTTCGTCACCGTCACCTTGTTGGCGGCCGCGTTGACCGTCCAGCTGAACGTCGCGCCGCCGCTGGCGCCTGTGGCGTCGCGGGCGGTGACGGACACCGAGCTCGAGCCCGCTGAGGTGGGGGTGCCCGAGACGAGGCCACTCGAAGCGTTGATCGAGAGCCCGGAGGGCAGCCCAGTTGCTCCGTACGTCAGCGTCTGGCCCGACTGGGAATCAACCGCGTGGATCTGCAGGCTCACGGCGGTGCCAGTGCTGGACGTCTGATTGCCGGGGTTGGTCACCGTGATTGTGTTGCCGGCGGGTGCGTTGACGGTCCAGCTGAAAGTGGCACTCCCGGCGGCGCCGGTCGTGTCCGTTGCGGTAACTGTGACCGACCGGTTCAACACCGCAGTGGTGGGAGTGCCCGAGATCAACCCAGCCGATGAGATCGAGAGGCCAGCTGGCAAACCGGTTGCGCTGAAGGTCAACGTCTGGCCGCTGGCTGAGTCGGTGGCGCCGATCTGCAGCGGGCTGATGGCCGTTCCTTGACTCGAGGTCTGGTTGCCCGGGCTGGTCACGGTCACTGTGTTGGATGAAACGATCGAGTGCGATACCTCACAACCGCCCGATCCACCATTGAAGTCGTTGGCCCACATGGACTGGATCGCGAACGACCCGGTCGCAAGGGCGATGTCCTGGGCGGCTCCCTGCCCGGATGAGATCCAGGCACACTTGTCGCCGATCTCACTCCCGCTCGGATCTGTCCAGCCGCCTGCGGGGAACTGATCGGTGATGGTCTCCGTGTACTCGTGCCCCCCGACGATCGTGACCCCATCGAGGATTCCGGCCGTGCCCGTGTTCACGAAGTCCTCGCCGCAGCTCAGTCCGGCATCGGTGACGTAGGGCATGTTCGTGAAGGCAAGCATGCCGTTGGGTTGGTTCACAAAGCCGAGAGAAGTGTCGCCTGTGTAGTCGTGCCACGCACAGAATTGGCCAGAGGGGGTGTTGAAGCCGTTGGGGTGCGTACCGGTCGGGGAGATGATGAAGTACTGGTTGTTGGCGTTGGACGCCTGCGTCGTGTTGCCGAAATGTCCGGAGGCATTCTCGGCTTCGGTGGCCAGCTGCGCTGGGGTGGCCTGGTTGGGAGCGGCAGAGCTTGTGTCTTCCCAGGCGCCGGCAAACGCACCACCAGTTGGATACCCGACATGAGCCGCGTTGCTCACACACGAGACCGTGCCCGCCGCAACCCCCTGGCAGTACTGCGTGGCGACGCCACTCCATGTCTCACTATTGGTGCCGAGCCCCGTAAAGAAGGCCTCGAGGTCGGGGGCCATTCCCTGAGGGTCGCCCGAAAAGGTGTCGTAGGTGTTCGTGCCGGCAACCCTGGTCCCGTGGCTGCCCCATTGGCTGCCCCAGAACACCAGATACACGCGCGGCGGCCCTGTGGTGACGCCGACCCCTGCGATGCCGCCACCGTAAGTCATGTCGTTGGCTGTCGACCCCAGCTGGGCCGCGCCAGCCGTCGACGTTCCCGACGAGGAACCGACGGGTGAGACCACGCCGTGGCGATAAGGGGCGGAGCCCGAAGAGGCGCTGTTTGATGCCGCACCGCCGGACGTGGCCTGCGCTGCACCGCTGGACAGAGCGACGGTGACGCCCGTCGTCATGGTCAGGGCAAGAAGTCCGATGAGCCGCCCGTACCGATTCCTCATTTCGCACCCCTCCAGGCGTCGCCAAAGGCAATCCGTGTGAAGCCCTCGCGACTCTTGCACTTCCAACGGGCATTTTTCAATCCCCTGACGAGGGAATTTGCACAAAAAAGATCAATTCATCCTGGGTCTTTCGGCTCATTTCCCGGCCTAACGGCCCGTCGTGTCGCCCCGGACGAGTGTGTTGGGGACAGCAGGCGCCTGCTGGTGGCAAAGCGGGAAGCGGAGCTCTCGACGATCGACGGAAGCTAGATGGAGCTAAACCGCGACGTTCCGGTCAGCGCGACGGTCCGGCCGACCGTCTCGCGACGCGCCATCGCGTCAATGGCCGTCGGTATGTCCTCGAAGTCGACGACGCGCCCGATGACCGGCCGGACCTTCTTCGAAAGGACCAGCTGCACGATCTCGTCCATGATCCGGACGCCCATCTCGTTGGGAATGAAGTTCCAGCCCATGCCCGTCTTGAGGAAGTCCAACGCGTCAGGTTCCTGGTACGAAAGCAGGACTCCACAAAGCTTGAGATTCCCCAGGGCGATTCGTCTCGGCACAATGAATGGCTCGTCGGCGACGGCCTTGTTGGAAGCGAAGCCCATCATCAGATAGCGACCGTTGTACTTGGTGCACTGCAGCGATTTCTCCAGTACGGCCTCGCCGACATTGTCGAAGACGACGTCGACCCCTTTGCTATCCGTCTCCCGCAGCACGATCTCGGCAAAGTCGCTCGTGTTGTAGTTGATCGCCACCTGAGCGCCCAGCTCTTGACACAGGCGGACCTTCTCATCGGTCCCCGCAGTGGCGAAGACTCGTGCGCCACGATCCACTGCGAGCTGCACTGCCGCCGAACCCGATCCGCCGGCCGCGGCATGGATGAGCACGGATTCGCCCTTTTGTAGGCCGGCTCGATCGATGAGACCCAGCCAGGCGAGATGAAAGGGAAAGAACAGCGCTGCGGCGTCCGGGAGCGGAACCGACTCCGGCATCTCGAACGTCGAAGCGACCGGACAGATCGCGTACTCGGCGAAGCCGCCGTGCGCCCCGGTGGGAATCGACACCACCCGTCGGCCTGCCCACTGTCCGGTGCCGTCACCGCACGCATCCACGGTGCCCATTACCTCCATGCCAGGGCTGTATGGAAGTTCGGGACGGACCATCATGTTGCCGCCGGTGATCCGTTCGAGGTCGTTGAGATTCAGCGGGATCGCATCGACCTTGATCCGCAGTTCCCCTGGCCCCGGATCGGGAATCGGAACAACGTCGAGCTTGAGCGCCTCGAGCGGCTCCCCGTAGGCGTGCGTACGCCAGGCCCGCATTTCGCCTGCTGCCATCGGCTCCGACATTACGGCAACGCCTCCTGTGGGATATCGAAGAATTCCGTGTATGCACGCGTCCGCTCTCGCAGGAGGCCTTCATCGAGTCCCGTGTCCGCGAAGGAGTACCTGTGGCCGCCGTGTTTCTCCTGCGGGTTGGCTGCGAGAAACGCTTGCATCGACTTTTCGGCTGCGTCGCTCAGCTCGATGTCCAGGCGGTCGTAGATCGTCCTCACCACGGCCATCGGGTCCTGAAGAAAGTCCCTGAAGAGCACGTCCACGGCCTGTCCATTGGGCACGGTCCCGTCAGTTCGCGCCTCGATGGCCCTGTCGAGCCCCAGGACGATGTCATCGACCCACTCGGCCGCCACCTCGGAGATTGAAACGTCGTCGCTCGCCAGGCGACGAAGGAGGTCGACGAGCGAGGCCAGCGAGCAGACGACGCGCAATGGGTCCCGATGGGTCTGAACGATCAGAGCCTCGGGATACTCCGCGAACATGGCCTTGAGTGACCACAGATGCGCTGGCGACTTGATCACCCACCGTTCGCCGGAATGCGCCGACTGCAGGTACTGCAAGAACATTCGGTGATAGCGATACGCGGATCCCATGTCAGCCTGATGGAGAAGCCAACGTTGGTATTCGGGGACCCGATACTGCGTCGCGAAGATCATGCTGCGGAAGTCGGCGGCGGTGATCCGCACACATTCCTGGCCAAGTCTGGCGCCCATGTCATGCATGGCGCGGAATCCAGGGATGAGCAGGTCCACGCTGGCCAGCTTGGCGTCCACTTCCTCAATTCGTGGGTCGGACTCGTAGGTTGCCGTTTCTGGCGGCGGCCAAGGTTGGTCGACCTCCCACGTCAGCGGCACGCGATTGGCGGGGTCTTGGGCGAGGACATCGAACAGGATCGTCGTCCCGGTCCGCGGTTGTCCCAGGACGACGATGGGGGGGTGGACGTCAGCCTTGGTGATGGATGGGTTGCGCTTGACCCAGTCCACGACGTGCAGTCGGCCACTGAGGTATTCGACGACGTCGGACGCCGCGATGACGTTGCCGACATCAGTAAGGGCAGCTCTCTCGTTCAAGTCCGAGATCAGCCGCTCGGCCCCCTCTTTCCACGACGGGTCGCCGAAGTCGTCAAGCCCTGTGGTTTGTTCAGCTTGATCGATGAATTGACCTAGTGCCAGCGTTCCAGTCGTCATTGGTGAAGTCTTAGCAGTCGTCAGGCCGCCATACCGCCGTCGACTGCGATCTCGGCACCCGTGACGTAGGACGCCGCGTCCGAAAGCAGGAAGCACACGACTTCGGCGACCTCTGTTGGCGCACCGGCGCGGCCCAGCGGAAGTTGCGAGAAGCGCGCCGCTCGTTGGTCCTCCGGCACGGGGAGCATCGCTGTCTCGATCGGACCAGGGAGCACAGCGTTGACGCGGATGCCGCGAGGCCCGAGCTCCACGGCAGCGGTCCGGCTGATGCCACGGAGCGCCCACTTGGCTGCTCCGTAGGCCGTGTGGCCGGGGAGGCCGCGGGCGCCGGCGAACGACGACACATTGACGATCGACCCTCCGCCGCTTGCTTGCATGGCAGGGGCGACGGCCTGTATCCCGATGAGTGGCCCCAGGGTGTTGATGCGGAAGACCCGCTCGACTTCGTCCGCACGCTCCTCGAGAAGCGGGCGAGTGTGATGGACCGCGGCGTTGTTGACTAGCCCATCAAGTCTGCCGTGACGTTCGAGGACCGTTTCTACCAATGAAGTCCAAGCCGGGGCGTCGCACACGTCGGCGAGGACGTCGACCTCTCCGCCGACGTCGGTGGTCAGCACATCCCACCCGCGCGAGCGGAGCATCTCGGCCTCAGCGGCTCCCTGTCCACGTCCGGCCCCCGTGACGACGGCGACCGGGCTCATCGCAGAGTTGAGAGGGCTCGGCACCGCACTTCCGGCAGCATATGCCGAACCGCCGTATCCTGACCGGGTGCTGTCGGGGTACGCGGTGCTCGGAGGGGATCTCGTGTGAGGAGACCTTGTTCGTTGTTCACAAGGGCGCGCCGGCGATGTCTTGCTCAGGACTCCGACATGATCTGGACCTTGGCATGATCCGCAACCGATTCGCGGGCGAGCCGTTCATTGACGATGACGACGCGATCGCCAAGGCGCTCGAGGAGGTCAGCATCCCCGCGCTGATGTGCTCCCTCGTGCACATGACGGGTGATCCCTCCTTCATCCGCGGGGACATTCGGCCGCGCCTCTCCATGTCGCTCGACATCCAAGGCGGGATGCCGGAGGACGACCGAGAGGAACTGCGTCGTCGGGCGCTGCCGGTGATTACGGCCTATCGAGACAGTGGGTGCGAGCCCGTGGATCTTCCAAAGGACCTGTTGCAAGAGATGATGGCGTTCCTCGGCTGCCGCCCCGTCGATGGCCGCCTGGCTGGACTCTTCTTCGACGACCTGCAGTTCGAGGGCGGCGATGTCGGCGCCATCTCTTGGGGGAACAACGTCACCGAGGAGCAGAGAGTCTCGACACCGGTGGTGGTGATCGGCTGCGGAATGGGTGGGATCCTGGCCGCCATCCGGCTCTCACAGGCCGGGCTGCCCTTCACCGTCATCGAGAAGAACGGCGGCCCCGGAGGCACCTGGTGGGAGAACCGGTACCCGGGGGCGCGCGTCGACGTCGGGAGCCACCAGTACTGCTTCTCCTTTGAGCCCGCTGATCACTGGAGCGAGTACTACTGCCAGCAGCCCGAGCTTCGGGCGTACTTCGACACCGTCGTCGACAAATACGATCTGCGGTCCCGCTGCCGGTTCGGTACCACGGTGACCGAAGCCACATGGGACGAGGATCAGGCGCTGTGGCACCTGTCCGTACGCGGCTCCGACGGCACCGAGGACATTCTCGATGCTCGCTTCGTCATCAGCGCGGTCGGGTCACTGAATCTGCCGCGGCTGCCCCAGATCGACGGGATGGACACCTTTGCCGGGCCTTCGTTCCACTCGGCTCGTTGGCCAGAGGATCTCGACATTGACGGGACCAGATTCGCGCTCGTCGGCGCGGGGGCGAGCGGTTTTCAGATTGGACCTGCCATCGCACCCGAAGTGGAGCAGCTGACCATCTTCCAACGGACGGCTCAGTGGATCATTCCGAATCCGCTCTACCACGCTGCGGTGCCACCTGGGGACGCGTGGGCACTCCGCCACCTGCCCTTCTACGGACGCTGGTATCGCTTCATCATGACCTTCGCCGGCATTGCGATGGGGATCGAGCCGTATCGCATTGACCCTGAGCACGACGATCCCACCCAGAGATCGATCAATGCCGCCAACGCCCGCCGGTCAGAGGCCCTCCTGGCGTCGATGCGGTCCCTCGTCGCGGAGCGCCCCGATCTCGTCGAGAAGATCGTGCCGGACTATCCCGCGACTGGGAAGCGCATCCTGCAGGATGACGGAACGTGGTTGCGCTGTCTTCAAAGGCCCAATGTCGAGATCGTTCGGACCGCGATCGAGAGGATCGTCCCGGACGGCGTCATCGCCACGGATGGGACGCACTATCCCGCCGACGTCATCTGCTACGCCACGGGGTTCCGTCACAACGACTTCCTTGCCTCGCTCATGGTGATGGGTCGCAACGGCATTTCATTGCGGGAGCAATGGGGAGACGAGCCGACGGCGTACCTGGGCATCACCATGCCAAATTTCCCCAACCTCTTCTGCGTTTACGGACCGGGGACCAACCTCGCCGCCGGCGCAAGCCTCTTCTACCATGCCGAGTTCCAGGTGCACTATGCGCTCGAGGTGATCCGCGAGACCCTGTCGTCCGAGGCGCGTTGGAGCGAGGTCCGTTCCGATGCCCACCAGGAATACGCCACGCGATACATGGCGGAGATCGGTCAGCTGGTGTGGTCGCACCCATCGATTGAGCACAGCCACTACAAGAACAGTCAGGGCAAGGTCTTCACGCTCTCACCTTGGCCACTCGACCTGTATTGGGAGTGGACCCGTCATATGGACCGCGCCCATTACGCCTTCGGCTGAGTCGCTCCTTCCGGCGATTTTCAAGGAGAACTTCGGAACGGAGTCACCGAGTCGTCCAACTTGTTACAGAAAGCGGAGCCCAGGCGTCGCCACACGGAACACATCGCTGGCGAGGAGCTTGCCGAGCTTCTCGGCGTCCCACCGCTGTTGTTGTGACGAGACCTCGGCGGCCTCGCGCCAGCCGTGCATCCAGATGACCTTGTCGTGGATGGCACGGAAGACTTGCCCGTTGACGAGTTGCGACTGGTCGCTGGCCAGCCAGGCCACCAAGGGGGAGCTGGTTGCCGGGTCCATGGCCTGCCATTCGTCGTCCGGGATCTCGTCGGGCTCCACCACCGGGCCAGCGGATGGCATCGTCCCGGTGATCCTGGTCGCGCCCGCCGGCCCGACGACGTTGGCGGTGACACCGTAGGGACCGAGCTCTTGGGCCAGCGTGAGGGTCAGACCGACGATCCCTGCCTTGGCGGCGGCATACGCGGTTTGCCCGAAATTGCCGGTGAGCCCGGCCCCCGAGGTGGTGTTGATGACGCGGCCCGTCACGTCCTCGCCGGACTTGGCGCGGTCGCGCCAATGCCGGGCTGCGTGGTGGGAGCAGCACCAGGTCCCGCGGAGATGCACGCGGATGACGGCGTCGAAGTCCGCCGCGTCGAGATTCCAGATCGCGCCGTCGCGCACGATGCCGGCGTTGTTGACGAGGATGTCGAGGCGGCCCCATTCGTCGACGGCGCGCTGGACCATCACTCCAGCCTGTTCGTGGTCGGCGACATCGCCGTAGTCGGCCACAGCCGTGCCGCCGCGGTCGGTGATGAGTTGGACGGTGAGATCGGCATCGCGGCCGCTGCCCTCACCGTGAACGGTGGAACCCAGGTCATTGACCACGACCCGCGCTCCGTGTTTGGCCAGTTCGAGTGCATGGGCCCGACCGATCCCGTGACCCGCTCCCGTCACGATGGCCACCTTTTCGTCCAACAATCCCACGCGATCCTCCTTCAGGAACAGCGAACAACGGGGGGAATCCCAGGGCGCGACCACGCGGGTGAGAAAGTCCCTCTCGGCGCATCTCGCTTGTCCGGCAACGTCCCTGGGCCCGATTGCGAGAAAATAATATACATTATTGAATCGGTCGGAATTGGCGACGTAGCCGGAGGGACACCGTGAAGAGTTGGCTCGGGCAATACTGCATCAACGTCACCGACCTCGAACGTTCCGTTGCCTTCTATACCTCCCTCGGACTCACGTGCACGAGTCGCACCGAGATAGAACAGGCGTCGGAAGCGATCGTGGAGAGTCCTGAGGGCGGTTCCAAACTCCAGCTGGCGCAGCAGAAGGAACAGGCCGAACCGTTCGACCTGGGCACGGCGTTCTGGAAGCTGTACGTGAACACGCGCGACGTCGCGACGGTGTACGACCGGGCCCTGTCAGGAGGAGCATCGGTCGACACGCCGCCGGCGCGCCTCGATCGGTGGCCGGTGACCGTCGGCTTCGTACGCGACCCGGACGGATACCTCGTCGAGTTGGTCGAGCGCGATCCCTGGCCGGAAGATTGCCCGACCGGCGGACCGTGGCTGGGGCAGTACTGCATCAACGTCTCCGACATCGAGCGCTCTCTTTCTTTCTTCGAAGCGCTCGGCCTCACCTGCACCAGCCGGACGGAGATCGAGCATGCCCACGAGGCCATCGTGGAGTCTCCGGGGACGGGATCCAAGCTGCAGTTGGCACAACAGCTGCACTCGGACGAGCGGGTACGGATGGGTTCGCTGTGGAAGCTCTACGTGAACACGGACGACTGCGTCGGCCTGCACGCCGCCGCCCTTGCGTTTGGCGCGAAGTCCGTCCTGGAACCGATCCGTCTCGACCGCTGGCCCACCACGGTGTCGTTCGTCACTGCCCCCGACGGCTACCTGGTCGAGCTGGTGCAGCGTCACACGGATTGATCGCCGCGACGATTCCATAGAACCCC
>DASXBZ010000245.1:0-5477 GCA_036491435.1 Acidimicrobiales bacterium | reverse complement strand
GTTCCGGCGGTCGTGCTCTTCGTCGCGCTGCTCCTGCTCCCGCAGTCGCGTCTGCGCGGCCACGGTCTGTTGCGCAGCCGCGAACTGGCGCTGGTGCCGACATGGCGGGGCACAGCCATCTTCGGCGTGGGGGTCGTGCTCTTCACCGTCATCGTGGCGACCGTGGTCAGCCAATCCGATCTCTACAGTCTCAACCGCGTTTGGGGCTTGGCCATCGTGGGACTGTCGTTGGTCCCGGTGGTCGGATACGCAGGACGTCTGTCACTCTGCCAGATGACCTTTGCCGGCATCGGCGCCATCGTGGTCGGCCATCTCGGCGGCAATCCTCTCTCCATTCTGGCCGCGGCAGGTCTCTGTGCGGTCGCTGGCGTCCTGGTGGCCCTTCCGGCTCTCAGGCTGTCGGGCATCTACTTCGCCCTCTCGACGGCGGCCTTCGCGACGGCGATGGACGCCTGGGTCTTTCCCCTCCCGGCCTTCGATCTCTTCGGGCACCAGTTCGCCCCGTTCGGTACGGGCTCGCTCAACTTCGTGCCCTTCCACATCGGCGGGTTGGCGCTCTCGAACAAGGAGGCCCAGTTCATCGTCGGGTCCGTCGTCTTCGTGCTGCTCGCCGCGCTCGTGGTCCTCGTGCGCCGTTCCGAATTCGGAAGCCGCCTGTTCGCATTCAAGGACAGCCCGGTGGCGTGTGCGACCCTCGGCATGAACACGCGGCTCCTGCCGATCGCAGTGTTCGCGATATCCGCCGCTATCGCTGGGGTCGGGGGCGCGCTGTACGGGGAAGCCCTCGGGAGCGCGGCGCCCGACATCTACAATTTCCTGACCGGCCTGACCATCCTCTTGACCATGGTGGTCGCGGGCATCGGCGCCGTGGGAGCTGGAGTCGGCACGGGGTATTTCCTGGGCGGTCCGACGTTGACCAACTTCTTCCCCTCGCTCACCCAGCTGCAAACGGTGCTCGTCGGGGGCAGCGCGGTGGGTGTGGGGACCTCGCCCAACGGGCTCATCCCTTCGGGTTTGCGGCCGGTGTGGGCCTCCGTCGTCCGGCGCCGGGCGCTCTTTGCCGCCGTGATCCTCACCGTGTTCCTGCTCTGGGGACTCCGCCTGGCCGGCGTGATCTCGAACCTGCCCTTTGCCTGGGCACTGTTCGCCATCGTCCTCGGGTGCACCATCGTCCCCTACGCACTCGATCGCCGGCGTGGCGACGCGCCGGCGGCGTTCGGCCTGCCTGCCCTGGTCCCCTCGGGTCGTGCCGGCCCCCTCTCGGCGGATGCAGCGCTCACGCCAGCGGACTTGGCTCCCCTGCCGGGTCCGGTTTCGACGACCGCGAGGACGGGGTCACATGGCGCTTGAGGTGCGCGGCGTCAGCGTGAATTACGGCGGCCTCGCCGCCCTGACGGACGTCTCACTCGACGTGCCCGACGGCTCCATCACCGGGCTCATCGGGCCGAACGGCGCAGGCAAGACGACGCTCTTCGACGTGATCACCGGCATGCGCCGGCCGAGCCGAGGCTACGTGACCTTCAACGGCGAGGATCTCAAGGGGGTGTCCCCGTATCGCCGCTCACGGCTCGGATTGGGGCGGACCTTCCAAAGGCTGGAGCTCTTCGGCACCCTCACGGTCCGAGAGAACGTCCGGGTCGCCGCGTCGGTCGGCCGCCGCCGCGCCCGACAGTCCCTCGGTGCAGGGCACGAATCGGTGGACGAGGTGACCGACGGCCTCCTGCGGCGCGTCCATCTCGATGCCGTAGCCGAGGCCAGGGCCGACACACTCCCGACCGGCACCGGACGGCTGGTGGAGCTGGCGCGGGCGCTGGCCATCCATCCCACGACCCTGCTCCTCGACGAGCCCGCCTCCGGCCAGAACCCGGAGGAGACGAGCCGCTTCGCCGGCATTCTGCGGACGCTCAGCGCCGACGGCCTCGCCATCTTGCTCGTCGAGCACGACATGGAACTCGTGATGAGCGTCTGCGACACCGTCTTCGTCCTGGTCCAGGGGGAGGTCCTGTGTTCGGGGACCCCGCCTGAGATCCAGCGCGACCCTGCGGTCGCCGACGCGTACCTGGGCAGCCTGGTGGAGGCCGAGGGTGGCTGACCCGGCAACCCCGCTGCTCGAGGCCCGAGGCGTCCGGTGCTGTTACGAGAGCGTCGAGGTACTCCATGGCGTGGACCTGCGCATCGAGCAGGGGACGGTGACGGCCGTGCTCGGCCCGAACGGCGCGGGCAAGTCGACGCTCCTGTCCGTGCTGGCGGGGCTCAACCACCCGAGCGCGGGCGAGGTCGTCTTCGACGGGACGCCGGTGCGGGCCGGTACCGGGCACACGCTGGTGCGTGCGGGCCTGTGTCTCATACCAGAGGGAAAAGGGATCTTCCCCAACCTCACCGTCCAGGAGAACCTCTGGATGATGACGCACCGCGGTCTGAGCCGGCGCGAAATCGAGGAGCGGGCGTTCGGACGTTTCCCGCAGTTGTCCTCGCGACGCAAGCAGGCGGCCGGCACGTTGTCCGGTGGTGAGCAACAGATGCTCGCCCTGGCGCGCGCGGTGTCGACCGAACCGAAACTCCTCCTTCTCGACGAGCTCTCGATGGGCCTGGCGCCCCTCGTCGTCGAAGACCTCTACGACGCCGTGGATGCGCTGGCGAGCGGCGGAGTGACCGTCGTCGTGGTCGAGCAGTTCGCCCAGTTCGCCCTCAAGGTCGCCCAGCAGGCGGTGGTGATGACCGGAGGACGAGTCGTCCACTCCGGGCCGGCCGCTGACGTGGCGACACACCTGGCCGAGCTGTACCTCGGCGGGCATTCGGAGAACGGCGACGCACCTGATGCAGCAGTGATGGGCGGACCCGCGGACCGCTGACGACGCGGCGGCTCAAACCGCCGAGCTGAGCGACCGACGCTCGTGAAAGAGGTCGACGACGTACTCGGCCTGTTGCGCCAACATCTTGGAGTACTCGATGGCGGCCCGGTCAGCGTTGCCCTGGCGGATGGCCCGCACGATGGCACGCAGCCCTTTGCGTTCAGGTTCTATGGCCCCGGGGACGAGAACGAAGAAGGGACCTGGAACCAGAGCGGACATGGCGCGGAGCACCACCGTGATGCGAGGGGAGCGGGCTGCTTCGACCACGGTGGCGTGGAAGGCCAACGCGAGCTCGCCCAGCTTCACCTCGTCCTCGGTGGCGTCGACCTGCTTGCTGAGCTCAGCGAGACGATCCACCACTTCGGGATCAGCCCGCTCGGCAGCCCGGCGCGCCGCGAGCCCGTAGATCAATCCGAACAACTCGTAGTGGTCGCGGATCACGTGTTCGTCGAACGCGTTCACGAAGGTCCCGCGGTGCAGCCGGGTGGTCACCCAGCCTTCCCGTTCGAGTGCGATGATCGCTTCACGGATGGGGATCCGGCTGACGCCGACGGCCCTTGCTACTTCGTCCTGCGGCAAGCGCATGCCTTCTTGGAGCTGTCCGTCGAAGACGAGCTGGCGGATGTAAGCGGCGGCCTGCTCGCCGCTGCCCTTTCGGATCACCGCGCCGGCCGAGGCCGGGATCTGTGCGGATTTCGGAGAGCCGGTCACCTCAGTAGGGGTTTTCGGCATGGATACATCATATTCTCTACACAATCCAAGGCCGGCGATGGCGTCGCAGGTGCAGCTGTGGTCGGTACCCGGCGCCCTCCGAACCGCGGCGGTCCTGACAGCGCCGACCCCGTGCTACAGGTTTGTATATCATATATAGAAGCCCTTTTCCCAGCGGAGGGCCGGACCGGAGGTGCATGCGTGGAGGCGCATATGAGTGAGCAGGCGATCGCGGGAGGCGCCGGAGTCCACCGGATCCCTCCCATCGTCGACCTCGACGCGCACGTCGTCGAGCCGGCCGACGTGTGGTCGGCCCGTCTGCCCGCGCGCTTTCGAGACGTCGGCCCGCATATCGAGCTCCTGCCGGGAGGTGTGCCGAAGCTCGTCGGGAGCAGCTACGTGGAAGAGCCCGGCACCGAGGGGCCCGAGGTGGCGTGGTGGTGTTACGAGGACCATCGCGCGTCGCTCAAGCGCACGATTGCCGCGGCGGGGTTCCCACGTGAGGAGGTCCAGCTGCGCGGCGTGCGCTACGACGAGATGCGGCCCGGTTGCTACCGCGTCAAGGAGCGCCTCGAGGACATGGATGTCAATGGCGTGCAGGCGCAGCTCTGCTTCCCGAACTATCCGCGCTTCTGTGGCCAGCAGTTCCTCTGGGGCAAGCACCGGGAGCTGGCCGGACTCTGCGTCGAGGCCTACAACGACTGGATGGTGGAGGAGTGGTGCGGCGAGAGCGGCGGCCGGCTCATTCCGCTGTGCCTCATCCCGCTCTGGGACGCCGATCTCGCCGCAGCCGAGGTCAGGCGCAATGCCGGGCGGGGCGTGCGCGCCGTCGCCTTCAGCGAGCTCCCGACGTATCTCGGGCTGCCGAGCCTCTACAGCCGGACGTGGGACCCGTTCTTCACCGCCTGCGAGGAGACGGGGACCGTCGTGTGCATGCACATCGGGTCGGGGACCAAGACGCCGCAGGCCTCGCCCGATGCGCCCGACGCGGTGGCGGCAACCATCCTGTTCGGCAACAGCGCTGCCAGCCTGGTGGACCTGCTCTTTTCGGGGACGCTGCATCGCTTCCCGGGCCTCAAGTTCCTGTACGCGGAGGCGCAGATCGGATGGATCCCCTACGTCCTGGAGCGCGCCGACGACGTGTGGACCACGCATCGCGGGTGGTCGAACTCGCAGCGCGACTGCCCCGAACCTCCGTCGGCCTACTACCGGCGTGGGAACGTGACCAGTTGTTTCTTCAAGGACGCCGTCGGCGTCTCGCTCCTCGACGACATCGGCGTCGACAACGTCGTGTTCGAAACGGACTACCCCCACTCGGACAGCACGTGGCCCGATTCCCGGCAGGCGGCCGCCGAGCAGTTCGGGCATCTAGGGGCGGATTCGGTCCGGAAGATCGCGCGGGACAACGCCATTTCGCTTCTGGGTCTCACCCTGCCGGCGGCCTGAGCAGACCGCCATACACTCTGCGATCGTGCACGGGATCATCGGGTTCGGCGGTTACCTCCCTTATCGGCGCCTCGACCTGTCGACGGTGGCCGACGTGGCTGGTGGCGGCGGGCGCAAGGGAACCCGGTCGGTCGCCTCGTTCGACGAAGACGCCACCACGATGGCTGTGGAGGCGGCGCGGGAGGCTCGGCGGCGGGCGCCCGACGGCCCCATCGAGTCGATCTGGTTTGCCACGGTGGCCCCGCCGTATCTCGACAAGACGAATGCCACCGTGCTGCAGGCGGCGCTCCGGCTTCCCGGCGAATGCGGGGCGTACGACCTTGTCGGTTCGGTGCGAGGTGCCCTTGGCGCCCTGCGCGCCGCGGCGTCCCAGAGCGGGCCGGCGCTGGCGGTGGCGGCCGACCTCCGCTCTGGCCTGGCCGGAGGACCCGACGAGTCGTTCTTCGGTGACGGTGCGGCCGCGCTGGT
>DASXBZ010000244.1:0-9897 GCA_036491435.1 Acidimicrobiales bacterium | reverse complement strand
CAGGATCTCGCCACCGAGACCGACCGCATCGGCCTTCTCGACCTTGGCAGACTCCAGCTGGGCGAGGAATTCCTCGATCGCCTGCAGGCCCTCGGTCACTTCGGACTGCTCGCTGAACGTTGCGTCCAAGGTGTGCCCGCCGACGATGGCCCGGAGGAACTGCTCGAGCGTCGAGGACTTGTCGAACAGGTCCAGGCCGACCACGCTCCCCCCGACGACGCACACGACGCCGACCTGCCCCGGTTGCGCCTCGACCCGATCGAGCTCGGGCGCATGGCTCGCCTCGATCCGTTCCTGGAGGTCGTCGAGCGCGGCGGTGTCCGAGAAGGCCTGGTGCCCGACCTCGAGCCGTCGGACCTCGTCCCAGACCTGCCCTTGGTCGGACGACCGCATGGCCGCCGCCTCTCGGCGGTAGTCGAGCCCGGCGATCTTCGCCGAGCGGAGTGAGCCGGGCGCAACCTTTCCGGCCGAGCGATAGACCCGCCCGGTGGCGGTGTTCCAACGGTGCGCCTCCACGCACGACACCGGTATGGAGGTCTCCGACTTCGCGGGGACGAGGACACTCACGTTCATCGTCCGGTTCTGGGCGCCCCCGAGGAGCGTTTGTCCTTCGAGGAAGAGCACCGGGACGTCGGCGAGGTTCGTCACCTTCAACGACGGCACCGACGGGTTGTCCTGTTCGCTGACTTCCGCCAGACCGACACCGAGTGCCTCCGGCGCGGTGAGGTAGTCGAGACTGCCCTCGTCCGTACCGAACAGCGGATAGACGGTGAGCCCGCCGATTCGGATCGCCTCCCCAACGTCAAGGTCGCGCTGGAACAGCTTCATGCATAGCCCCCTTCTGTTAGCCCCTCCGCGAGCGCCAGTTAACCGGGAGGGTGCAATGCGTCGTGCACGCGCAAGAAGTCGCTGGTCGGCCTTCTGCTCGGCACCCGATGCGCGCTGGGGGTTCGGCGAAGGGGGCGGCGCTCCTCGATCAGCGGGGTGTCGCCGGTTTCGGCTCTAGCTGCAGTTCGTGGGGTTGTACGACGGCGGTGGTGCCGTCGTGGGTGTCGTCGTCGCGCTGGAGCTGCGCGTGGCGTGACCAGCGGTCGTCGGCGTCACGGTCGTCGGTGTGATCGTCGGCGGCTCATGGGGCACCCCGTTCACGTCGGGGGGCGGGTTGGTGGGCGTCTGCAGGCTCGAGCCGAAGATGTCGACCAGCATCTGCTGGGTCGTCGGCTGGTTCACGGTCAGCACGTCGCCCAGGCCCCCGAACGCGCTCGACGACACCGTCGGCAGGGTCTGGCCCGCCAACTGGGAAGGATCGAACGAGCGGTAGTTCAACGCGAGGCCGATCAGCTGGTTGAAGCCCCAGCCGTCGTCGATCGTGACCCCCTCGTGGAGGGAGCCGATGAAGGCGTTGACGGTGAGCGGGTTCACCTTCGATTTGGCCCCCTGGATCATCGCCTTCAAAAAGACGTCCTGGCGCTGGATGCGTCCGAAGTCGCTCGTGCCGTCATAGTGCCAATACCCGTTCTCGTAGTACTGGTAGTGGCGTGAGCGCGCCACCGCCAGCGCCTGGGCGCCGTTGAGCAACTGGCAGCCCGGCGTGGTGATGTTGAGGCCCGAGTAGGCATCCTTGGCGGGGAAGGGGAAGTTCATGTGGACCCCCCCGAGAGCGTTGACAGAGCTCTGAAAGCCCGAGAAGTCGACTTGCACGACGTGGTTGATCGGGATGCCGAAGTTGGCGGTGATCGTCTTGACGAGCTGGTTGGCGCCCGTGTTGAAGGACGAGTTGATCCGGTTGTAGGTCCCGTATTGCTGGTTGTCCGGCGACAGCATCGTGACCACGGTGTCGCGCGGGATCGACATGACCTGGATCGACTTGGTCGAGGGGGTGACCCGCCACAGCTGCACGACGTCGCTGCGCTGCCCGGTGACCTCCTGCGCCGAGCCGAACGCCTGGGCGCCCGCCGCGGACTCGCCAGCCCGCGTGTCGGACCCGATGACCAGCATGGTGAAGGGCTGTCCGCTGGCCGCCGTCACCTCGCTGGCGATGTGGACCTTGCTGAGCTGGTTGAAGCGGTACCACAGGTAGGCGTAGCCGCCCCCGATGGCCACCGCCGCCAACACGACCACGCTGGCGAGGATGACAACCGTCTTCTTGCCGGCGCTCCATTTGGGCTTGCCGCTGCGCCGCAGCTTCGGTGTCCTGGACGCGTCGACGCGCGCCCCGAGAGACTTCAGGCCCTGCTCGTTGGCGACTCTTCCCGGGTCGCCGGAGCGCATCTCGCGACCGAGCGCCGCCAGTCCTTCCTCGTTCGCGGCCCCGGCACGAGGTCTTCGGGGTGGGCGGCCAAACTCGTCGCCCGGTGGACGACCGTTCGCCATGCACAAAACGGTAGCAAGCAGGGTTTGGCAATTGGCGTCAGCAGGAGGCCGCCGACCTGCGGTTTCTCAGCTCACAGGGCGCGTGACGCGCGCGCTCAGCTATCGGAGTCCACGTAGCCCGCGTACCCGGTCTGCTCGAGTTGCAGAGCGAGCGCTGCATCTCCCGTCGCAACGATGCGGCCTCCCACCATCACGTGCACCAGATCCGCCTCGAGCTGCACGAGGAACCGGTTGAAGTGGGTGATGGCGAGGATCCCGACACCCCACTCCGTCGTCGCGAGCTGCAGGCGCCGCGCCACCTCGCCGAGGGCGTCGACGTCGAGCCCGGAGTCCACCTCGTCGAGGATGCTGATGGTGGGGCGGAGCACGCCGAGTTGGACCATCTCGGTGCGCTTGCGCTCGCCCCCGGAGAGGTCGACGTTGAGGGGGCGGCGCAGGAGGCGCGCGTCGAGGCCGACCGCCTTCGCCTCGTCGAGCATCCGGGCGTCGAGCGCCGTGGCGTCCGTGTCGGTGTCGGGGCCGAGCGCGGCATCGAACAGCGAATGGAGGCTCACGCCGGGCACCTCGACGGGATGCTGCAACGCCAGGAAGAGCCCGGCCTGCGCCCGCTTCCACGCGGGTTGCCCAGCCAGCTCCTGACCGTCCATGGTGATGGACCCCTCGGTCACCTCCGTGCCGGGGCGTCCCATGAGGGCGTGGGCCAGAGTGCTCTTGCCCGAGCCGTTCGGGCCCATGATCACGTGGACCTCGCCGCTGCGCACCGTGAGGTCGATGCCGTGGAGGACCTCGCGTCCGCCGGCCGACGCGTGCAGGCCTCGCACCTCGAGCACGTGTTCGCCGCTCCGGGTGCTCACGGCAGCTCCACCCCCACGCTGTCGCCGTCCTCCACGACCTTGTACACCGCGATCGGACGGGTCGCCGGCAACGAGCACGGCTCGCCGGTCAGGAGGTCGAAGGTGCTGCCATGGCGCGGGCACTCGATCTCGCACTCGTCCGCCCAGACCTCGCCCTCGGCCAGCGAGTAGTCCTCGTGGCTGCACTCGTCGTCGACGGCGTGGAACTCCTCGCCGATGCGCACGAGGGCGATGCGGCGGCCGGCGATGTCGAAACGTCGGGCCTCGCCCGGCGCCAACTCGTCCCGCTTGCAGAGCGTCACGGTCTCAGACACCGGCCACCTGCCGTCCCCTCAACGCGGCGTCGAGGCGGACGTGCACCTCGCGCTCGAGCAGCGGGGTGGCCGCGGGAACGGGGCCGCGGTCGATGATGGCGTCGAAGAAGCCCCGCACGATGAGGCTCTCCGCCACTTCGGGGGCCACGCCGCGGGACTCGATGTAGTAGCGCTGGTCCTCGTCCACCGGTCCGACCGTCGAGGCGTGCGAGCACTTCACGTCGTTCTCGAGGATGTCGAGGTTCGGTACCGAGTCGGCGTGCGCGCCCTCGTCGAGCACCAGGTTGTGGTTGGTCTGACGGGCGTCGCTGCGGACCGCGCCGCGGTGGACGCGGATCAGGCCGCTGTAGACGGAACGAGAACGGCCGGCGACGGCGCCCTGGCAGAGCAACTCGCTGTTGGTCCTCGGCGCGGCGTGGTCCTGCAGCGTCCGGATGTCGTGGATCTGGGTTCCCTCGCCGAGATAGGCGGAGAGGATCTCGCTGCGGGCGTCCTTCCCGTCGACGGTGACGTCGGTGCGGATCCGGTCGTAGGCGGCCCCGAGCCCGACGGTGAACGTGCTGACCGACGAGTTCCTGTTGCCACAGGCCGCGAGCCGGGCGATGGACCAGGCGCTGTCCGCCAGCGTCTGCAACGACAGGTAGGACACCGAGGCGTCGTCGGCGGCCGCCAATTCCGTGACCGGCACGACGAGGGCGCGCGCCGCGCCCTGCGCTTGCGGTCCGGTGAACACCTCGACGACCGAGACCGCGGCGCCGGTGCCGGCGCGCACGCACACGCGCGGGAAGGACGTGGTCCCGGGCTCGCACCAGTGCACGACGAGCACGGGCCCGTCGACGGTGACGCCGCCGGGGACGTCGACGAAGATCGGCTCGGGCGTGAACGCGTCGTTGAGCCGCACCAGGGCGTCGCCGCCGCGCTGGATCGATCCGAGCATCTCGGCAGATGCCGCGACCGCGTCGGCCGGCCCGAAGTCGAACGTGGCCGCGTCGCTGTCGCCGTTGCCGTTGGCTCTGGCCCACGTCGCCGGGACGGGACGTCCGTCGAGCACCAGGACGCTGGCCGCCGTGTGCCCGAGGTCGGCGCGCAGCGATTCGTACAGCTGGGTCGCCTCGGGTGCGACCGCGCCGGTCGTCGCCTCCGGTTTGGCGGGCGAGAAGTCCTCGAGCGACAGCTCGTCGATCGGCGAGTAGCGCCAGACCTCCTCCTTCTCGGAGGGCAGCGGGGTCGACGAGAAGGCCTCGAATCCGGTGGCCCGTCGCTGGCGCAGCCAGTCGGGGCCGCCCAGGCTCGCGGACGCCTCAGCGCTGAAGGTGGACAGGGTCAAACCTCTCTCGGTGCGAGTGGTGGGTGTGGTGCGTGTGTTCGCGTGTTTTCGACGCGAGCACAGCCAATGCACTCTAGTGGTCCATTACCAGGGTCCCTACCTGGGCGGATAGCCTGCCGGACATGGGTGAGCACGCTGGAGTCGAAGGGTTCGAGTCGCCGGTCCTGAGCATCGAGCGGGATGAGGACGTCGCCACGCTGTGGCTCGACCGGCCCGAGGCACGCAACGCCATGGGCCTGGAGCTCTGGCGCGATCTGCCGAAGGCCATGGACGTCCTGCGCGACGACAATTCGGTACGGGTCGCCGTCATCGCGGCGAAAGGCCCGCACTTCTCGGTCGGCCTCGACCTCAAGGCGATGGGGAACCTGTTGGCCGGCGGCGGCGACGGCGGTGGGGGTGGCGGCGATGCCCGCCCCGCCTCCATGGCGGCCCGCGCCCGGAGCTCGCGTCTCGAGGTGAAGCGCCTCCAGGACTCCATCACGGCCGTGGCGCAGTGCCCCAAGCCGGTCATCGCGGCGGTGCACGGCTACTGCATCGGCGGCGGCGTGGACCTCATCGCGGCGTGCGACATCCGGCTGGCGTCGGCCGACGCGATCTTCTCCGTGCGCGAGGCCAAGGTGGCGATCGTCGCCGACCTCGGCAGCCTGCAGCGGCTGCCGGCCATCATCAGCGCGGGGCACCTGGCCGAGCTCGCCTTCACCGGCAAGGACATCACGGCCGAACGGGCCAAGGAGATCGGCCTGGTCAACGACGTGGCCGGGGACCCCGAAGGCGTGCTCAAGGCGGCCCGCGCCCTGGCCGGGGAGATCGCGGCGAACTCCCCCATCGCGGTGCAGGGCACCAAGGCCGTGTTGGCCGCCAACCAGGGTCGCACGGTCAACGAGGGCCTCGACTACGTGGCGACGTGGAACTCGGGGATGTTGGCCTCCGACGACCTGGTCGAGGCGATGACCGCGTTCATGGAGAAGCGCACGCCCAAGTTCACCGGGCGCTAGCTCGCAGCGGCGCGTCAGCGCCGGCGGCGCCACCAGCGGGAGATGGAACGGTCCTTGCGGGCGTCCTCGGCGCGCACTTCCTCGAGCACCCCGGGCGCGACCTCGTTCACGATGTCCTCGGCCGAGTCGAGCAACGCGGCGATGTCGCCACCGGCGTCCTCGGGCTCGTCCTCGATCGCCGGCTCGACCAGGCTGCCGTGCACCCAGCCCACGTCCGCCATGCGCGGCTTGTAGGAAGGGCAGTTCTCCGGGCAACGCCAGGGCGCTTCGGGTGCGAGGTCCAAGCGGCAGAAGCGGGCCGCCTCGCCGGACGCGTAGGTGCGGCTCTGGAAATGGACGCATTCCTCTCGCATCGGCATCGTTCTATGGTGCCACGTGGCAGGCCCGGTTGTGCCGTCTGGCCCCCGAATTACGGGCCGGCCAGAGCCGGTGCAGCACCCTCAGCCGACGGACCCTTCCATCTGCAACTCGATCAGCCGGCTCCACTCCACCGCGTACTCCATGGGCAGCGTGCGGGTCACCGGCTCGATGAACCCGTTGACGATCATGCTCATGGCCTGTTGCTCGGACAGGCCGCGGCTCATCAGGTAGAAGAGCTGGTCGTCGCCGACCTTGGACACGGTCGCCTCGTGGCCGATCCGTGCGTCGCGCTCGCCGACCTCCATGTACGGCTTGGTCTCCGAGGTGGACTCGTCGTCGAGCAGGAGCGCGTCGCAGCGCACGAAGGACTTGGCGCCGTACGCCTCCGGGTCGACGTGCACCTTGCCCCGGTAGGTGGTGATGCCGCCGTCCTTGGAGATCGACTTGGAGATGATGGTCGAGGTGGTCTCGGGCGCGACGTGGTACATCTTGGCCCCGGCGTCCTGGTGCTGGCCCGCACCGGCGTAGGCAACGGACAGGACCTCGCCCTTGGCCTTGGGACCCATCAGGTACACCGACGGGTACTTCATGGTCAGGCGCGACCCGATGTTGCCGTCGATCCACTCGACGTGCGCCTCGGCCTCGGCCCGGGCCCGCTTCGTCACGAGGTTGTAGACATTGGAGGACCAGTTCTGGATGGTCGTGTAGGTGATCCGCGACCCGGGCAGCGCGACCAGCTCCACCACCGCTGAGTGCAGCGAGTCGGTCGAGTACACCGGCGCCGAGCAGCCCTCGATGTAGTGCACCTGCGCGCCCTCGTCGGCGATGATCAGCGTCCGCTCGAACTGGCCCATGTTCTCCGCGTTGATCCGGAAGTAGGCCTGCAGCGGCATGTCGACCTTCACGCCCGGCGGCACGTAGATGAACGAGCCGCCCGACCACACCGCCGAGTTCAGCGCGGCGAACTTGTTGTCGTTGGGCGGGATGATCTTGCCGAACCACTTCTGGACGATCTCGGGGTACTCGCGTACCGCCGTGTCCATGTCGGTGAAGAGGATGCCCTGCGCCTCGAGGTCTTCGCGGTTGCGGTGGAAGACGACTTCGGACTCGTACTGCGCGGTCACACCCGAGAGGTACTTGCGCTCCGCCTCGGGGATCCCGAGCTTCTCGTACGTGTTCTTGATCGCGTCGGGCAGGTCCTCCCACTTGTCGACCTGCCCGCCGGTGGGCTTGATGTAGTAGTAGATGTCGTCGAAGTCGAGGTTCGGCATCTGTGTCGCGAACCAGGGCGCCATCGGCTTGCGCTCGAAGTGCTTGAGGGCGCGCAGGCGGAAGGTGCGCATCCACTCGGGCTCGCCCTTCATCTCCGACATCTCGCGCACGATGGACTCGTTCAGGCCCTTCTTGGGCTTGAAGATGTAGTCCTCCTCGTCGCTCCAGCCGAGCTGGTAGCGACCGAGGTCGAGATCCGTTGTCGCCATGGTGGCTCCGTGGCTCCTGCGATCGGGAGATTTGGGGAATTTCCCCTATCTAGATAGTAACAATTACCCCGGCCAGGTGAAACGCTCACATCGACCCGGCGACGGCTGTGTCGCCAGGCCGGGCAGCGTGGCAGGCTCGTCACAACATGCCGAGCGCCCCCGACCAGCCCACACCACCCGTCGCCCCCCGCCGCCCCCACGTCGTCACCGCCCACGGCGACGAGCGCCAGGACCCCTGGTTCTGGCTGCGCGACCGCGAGGACCCCGAGGTCCTGGCCTACCTGGAGGCCGAGAACGCGTTCACCGCGGCCGAGACCGAGCCCTTGGCCGGCTTCCGCGACGATCTGTTCGAGGAGATGAAGGCGCGCATAAAGGAGACCGACATGTCGGTCCCGGCCCGCCGCGGCCCCTGGTGGTACTACACGCGGACCGAGGAGGGGAAGAGCTACGCCATCCACTGTCGCCGGCCCGCCCGCGGCCGCGACGAGCTCCCACCGGCGGGTGAGCCGGGCGAGGAGGAGCAGATCCTGCTCGACGAGAACGTCGAGGCGGCCGGGTCCGAATACTTCGCCGTCGGCAGCGCCGCGGTCAGCCACGACCACCGTTGGCTCGCCTACTCGACCGACCGCGCCGGCGACGAGAAGTACGAGCTGCGCTTCCGCCCCCTCGACGCCGACATCGTTCCGGGCACCGCTCCCGAGATGGTGCCCGAGACCTCCTACGGGCTCGCCTGGTCGGCCGGCACGGACGTCGTGTTCTACGTGCGCATGGACGAGGCCCAGCGCCCGCACCAGCTGTGGCGCCACCGGTTAGGCACCGACCCGGCCGGCGACGAGCTCGTGTACGAGGAAACCGACCGGCGGTTCACGCTCGGGACCGGCTCGACCCGCGACACCGCGTTCGTGCTCGTCGGTCTGCACTCGACGAACACGAGTGAATGGCGCGCCATCCCCTCGGGCGAGCCCCTGGGCACCCCGGCCGTCGTCATGGCCCGCCGCGAGGGCATCGAGTACGCCCTCGACCACCTGACACCGTCCGGCAGCACCGACGGCAGCGGATGGTTCGTCGCTCTCACCAACGACGACGCCCTCGACTTCCGCGTCCTCGCCGCGCCCGACTCCGAGCTCGGGTCTCACGCACCCGACGCCTGGCGCGAGGTGGTCCCGCACCGGCCGGGCGTCCGCATCGAGGACGTCAACGCGTTCGCGGGCGCCCTCGTCCTGAGCGAGCGGGCCGAGGCCGAGACCCGGGTGCTGGTCCTCCCGCTGCGGACCGGGACCGGTTCGACCTCGGCGCACCCCTTCGGCGACGACCTGCTCGCCGCCGGCTGGATCGTCCCCTCACCCGCCAGCCCTTCGGCCACCTGGCTCGGCGCCAACCCCGAGCCGGACGCGCCGGTCCTGCGGATCGGCCGCACGACGATGGTCACCCCGTCGAGCGTCCTGCAGGTCGGCCTGTCGGACCGCGCCGAGACGCTCCTCAAGCAAGAGCCCGTCCTCGGCGACTTCGACGCGGACCGCTACGAGACCTACCGCGAATGGGCGACCGCGCCGGACGGCACACGCGTCCCGATCTCCGTCGTCCACCGCAAAGGCCTCGCGCTGCCGGCACCGTGCGTCCTCTACGGCTACGGCGCCTACGAGATCTCCATCGACCCGTCCTTCTCCCACCACCGCCTCTCGCTCCTCGACCGCGGTGTCGTGTTCGCCATCGCGCATGTGCGGGGTGGCGGCGAGATGGGCCGGGCCTGGTACGAGGACGGCCGCATGGAGCACAAGGCCAACACCTTCTCGGACTTCATCGCCTGCGCGCGCCACCTCACCGCGCGCGGCATCGCCCGCGCCGACGCCGTCGCCGGCCGCGGCGGCTCCGCCGGCGGACTGCTGATCGGCGCGGTGGCCAACCAGGCGCCCGAGTTGTTCCGTGCACTCGTCGCGCAGGTGCCCTTCGTCGACTGCGTCACCACCATGCTCGACGACGAGCTCCCTCTGACCGTCGGCGAATGGGAGGAGTGGGGCAACCCGCTGGCCGACGAGGCCGCCTACTTCCGCCTGCTGACCTACTCCCCCTACGACAACGTCAGCGGCACGGGCCCTGACGGGACCGACCGCCCCTATCCAGACCTCTTCGTCACGGCGGGCCTCACCGATCCCCGCGTCGCCTATTGGGAGCCCGCCAAGTGGGTGGCCAAGA
>DASXBZ010000243.1:0-55909 GCA_036491435.1 Acidimicrobiales bacterium | reverse complement strand
GAGATGTTCAGCCAGAGCGGCCGCGGCGGAGGGGCCGGTCTGGGTCTCGCCATCGCCAAGGCCTTCGTCGAAGCGCACGGGGGGCTCATCTGGGTCGACCCCAACGCGGTTCTCGGGGCGCGCCTCGTTTTCACCGTGCCCGCCGACGCCCGCGTGACGGCGCCGGCCTGAGGCCCTTCCATGCCCAAGGTCCTGTTGGTCGACGACGACGCCTCGTTGCTCAAGGCGCTGCGCATCGGGCTGAGCGCGCGGGGGGACGAGGTCCTCACCGCGCATACCGGTGGCGAAGCGGTGAACCAGGTTGCCCTGGGTGCTCCGGACGTGGTCATCCTGGATCTCGGGTTGCCCGACATCGATGGCATCGAGGTCTGCCGGCGGATCCGCGCCTTTTCGGGTGTCCCGATCGTCGTCCTCTCGGCCTTCGGGGACGAGCGGCGCAAGGTCGAGGCGCTCGACAGCGGCGCCGACGACTTCGTCACGAAACCGTTCGGCATGGCCGAGCTCGAGGCCCGCCTCCGCGTCGCGTTGCGCCACGCCGCGGCGCGCCATGCCGAAGGCACCGAGCCGTCGCAAGAGCTCGACGTCGGACGGCTGCACATCGACCTGGTCCACCACATGGCGGCGCTCGACGGTGAGCCCGTGCAGCTGACGGCCAAGGAGTTCGAGCTGCTCGCCTATCTGGCCCGCCATGCCGGCAAGGTGTGCACGCACCACATGATCCTCAAGGACGTCTGGGGACCCGGTTACGGCGTCGAGTCCAACTACGTACGCGTGTACACCCACCGCCTCCGCAAGAAGTTGGGAGACGACTACGGCACGATGCTGAAGACGGTCCCTGGCATCGGCTATCAGCTCGTCGGCGAGGAAGCCCCGAGCACTCACTCGTCGACCAAACCATAGAGCGGGTTCAACATGACGAGCCCGTCGGGTGCGGTGGCCGGCGTCCCCTCAGCGACCATGCGGCGTCCCGGGACGAGACCTGGTACCTGCTTGCGTCCCACGAAGCGCAGCCGCAGCACGCCCGTCCCGTCATCGAGCTCGACCTCGGTGCGCAGGTAGGGACGCTCGTAGAAGGTCACGGCGCGGATCTCGCCCGTCGCAGCCGCTCGCTGGCGAGGCTCGAGCGCAGCGATGGCGGTCGGGTTCACGGGTGTTCGAGCTTGGCCAGCCCCTCGTTGAGCTGTAGGACGTTGACGGTCGGCGAGCCGAGGAATCCGAGCTGCATGCCCTGCGTCTCCCGGTTGATCAGTCTCTGCAGCTGCGCCGGGGAGATTCCGGTGGCCCGCGCGACCATCGGGATCTCGGCTTGGGCGTCCTGTGGCGTGATGTCCGGATCGATGCCGCTTCCCGACGTCGTCACCAGGTCTGCAGTCGGGCTCACGCCCCGGGCGTGCCAGTAGGCAATCAGTGCCTTCGTGTAGTTGACCAGCTCCTGGGATCGCGGGCCCAGGTTGGTGGCGCCGGACTCACCGGCCGCGCCGTTGGCCGTCAGTGGGTCGTCGCCAGGGTGCCCAGCGGGGTTGTCGCCCTTGAACTTGCCGGCATCCGAATAAGGGCCGAGGTTGTCGGGACGACCTTGGAACACGCAGCTGCCCGCCAAGTGACCCGGGCACTTGGTCTGGGACCAGTCCTGGCCGATCAGGTTCGAGCCATTGGCGGTGATGGAGCCGTTGGCCTGGCCGTTGAAGAAGGCCTTTGAGAGGCCGACGCCGAGCAGCGGGTAGGCGATGCCGAACAGCACCAGGCAGATCAGCACCATGACGGCGGAGCGGCGGAGTTGGGTCAGCAATGCGTTCACGCGTTCACTCTCCTCAGTACCAGTGGACCGCTGTGAGGAACAGGTCGATCAGCTTGATGAAGATGAACGGAGCGATGATCCCGCCGATGCCGTAGATGAAGACGTTTCGCCGCAGGATCGAAGCCGCACCCGAGGGCCGCCACTTCACCCCGCGCAGCGCCAAGGGAATGAGGGCGACGATGACGAGCGCATTGAAGATGACGGCCGAGAGCACGGCCGACGTCTGGTTGTGCAGCTTCAGGATGTTGAGTGCCTGCAACTGCGGGTAGGTCGCGACGAAGATCACCGGGATGATGGCGAAGTACTTGGCCACGTCGTTGGCAATGGAGAACGTGGTGAGCGAGCCGCGCGTGATGAGCAGCTGCTTACCGATCTCGACGACGTCGATCAGCTTCGTCGGGTTGGAGTCGAGGTCGACCATGTTGCCGGCCTCCTTGGCCGCGGTCGTCCCGGTGTTCATGGCGACGCCGACGTCGGCCTGGGCCAGGGCGGGCGCGTCGTTCGTCCCGTCTCCCGTCATGGCGACGAGCTTGCCGCCCTCCTGTTCGTTCTTGATCAGCTCCATCTTGGCCTCGGGCGTCGCCTCGGCCAGGAAGTCGTCAACCCCGGCCTCCTGCGCGATGGCAGCGGCAGTCAGGGGGTTGTCACCCGTGATCATGACGGTGCGGATGCCGGCGGCGCGCAGTTCTGCGAAGCGCTCCTTGATGCCGGTCTTCACGACGTCCTTGAGTTCGATGACGCCGAGGATCTGGGGTCCATCGGCCACCACGAGCGGCGTGGAGCCGGCGCGGGCGATGCGGTCGACGATCTCCTGAAGGCCGTCGGGCGGCGTTCCGCCCTGCTCCACCACCCAGTTGCGCACCGCCTCGGCAGCGCCCTTGCGGATCTGGCGACCGTCGACGTTCAGGCCGGACATGCGCGTCGTGGCGGAGAACGGCACGAACTCGTGCGGGCCAGCCAGGTCACGCTCGCGGATGTTGAAGCGATCCTTCGCCAGCACCACGATCGAACGCCCTTCCGGGGTCTCGTCGGCCAGCGAAGCGAGCTGGGCGGCGTCGGCGACCTCCTCCTCAGTGTGCCCGCTGGCGGGGAAGAAGTCTGACGCCATGCGGTTGCCGAGCGTGATGGTGCCCGTCTTGTCGAGCAGCAGTGTCTGCACGTCACCCGCGGCCTCGACGGCCCGCCCGCTCATGGCCAGGACGTTGCGCTGCACGAGACGGTCCATGCCGGCGATGCCGATCGCGGAAAGGAGGGCCCCGATCGTCGTCGGAATGAGGCAGACCAGCAGCGAGACCAGGATGACGACGGACACAGTGGCGCCGGCGTAGTGGCCGAAAGGCTGCAGCACGACGACGACGGGGAGGAAGATGATCGTCAGCACGGCCAGCAAGATGGTGAGGGCGATTTCGTTCGGCGTCTTCTGGCGGTTGGCCCCCTCGACGAGGGAGATCATGCGATCCAGGAACGTGTGGCCGGCCTCGGCTGTGATCCGCACGACGATGCGGTCCGACAGCACGGTCGTGCCGCCGGTGACCGCGGAGCGGTCACCACCCGACTCGCGGATGACCGGTGCCGACTCGCCGGTGATGGCGGACTCGTCGACCGAGGCGACACCTTCGATGATCTCGCCGTCGGAGGGGATGACGTCGCCCGCCTCGCACACCACACGGTCGCCCCTGCGCAGCTCGGAAGCGGGAACGACGTCCTCTGTCCCGTCCTGATTGAGCCGCCGGGCCACGGTCTCGGACCGCATCTTGCGCAGCGCGATCGCCTGGGCCTTACCACGGCCCTCCGCCATCGCCTCGGCGAAGTTGGCGAACAGGACCGTAGCGAAAAGCCAGGCCGTGATCGACCAGTTGAAGAGGTCCGAGTGCGAGAGGGACTCGATGAACGTGATCACCGATCCGATCAACACCACGAACATGACCGGGTTCCTGACCTGGACCCGCGGGTCGAGCTTCGTGAACGAGCCTCCAAGGGCCTCGAGAAGAATCTCGCGGTCGAACAGTCCTCGGGACTCGGCCACACCGTGCGGGGCGATCGGGTCTTGCGGTGGCGGGGCGTCTGCTTCGACGACAGTCATCAGAAGAACTTTCCGTGGCTGAGTTGTTCGACAATGGGACCAAGCGAGACGGCCGGGAAGAAGGTCAGGCCGCCGACGATGATGATCACGCCGACGAGCAACCCGATGAACATGGGATTGTCGGTCCGGAAGGTGCCGGCGCCCTCGGCGACCACGTTCTTCGCCGCCAGGACTCCGCCCAGCGCGATGGCCGGGATCATGATCCCGAAACGGCCGAGGAGCATGTCCACGCCGCCGATGATGTTGTAGAACGTCGTATTGCCCGTCAGGCCGGCGAACGCCGAGCCGTTGTTGTTGCCCTGCGACGTCAGCGCATAGAGGATCTCGGAGAACCCGTGTGGTCCTGCGTTGAGCGGGCCGGCCCGCCCGGCATGGAGTGATACCGCGATGCCCGTGAAGATCAGGACGATCATCGGCATGATCAGAGTCCCGAGACCGGCGAGTTTGACCTCGGTCGCCTGGATCTTCTTCCCCAGGTACTCCGGCGTTCGCCCGACCATGAGGCCGCCGATGAACACCGCGAGGATGGCGTAGATGAGGACGGTGTAGAGGCCGCTGCCTACGCCTCCGGGGGTGACTTCGCCGATCATCATGCCGGTGAGCAGTGCCCCACCGCCGATCGGGGTGAACGAGTCGTAGGCGGAGTCGGCCGAACCCGTCGAGGTTTGCGTCGACGCCACACCGAACAGGGCAGAGGAGGGTACGCCGAAGCGCACCTCCTTGCCGACCGTGTTACCGGTCGGCTGGTGGAGGAGACCGGCCTGCTGAACGGCCGGGTTCGGTTGGTGCTCGGCCACCGAGGCAAACGCGACCCAGGCGCCGAAGAGGACGATCATCGCGGTGACGATGGCCACGCCCTGGCGGATCGAGCCCACCATCTTCCCGAAGACGTACGTCAGCGAGAACGGGATCACCAGGAGCAGATAGATGCTCAGCCAGTTGGTCAGGGCGGTCGGGTTCTCGAACGGATGGGCGGAGTTGATGTTGAAGAACCCGCCGCCGTTCGTGCCCAGCTGTTTGATGGCCTCCATGAACCCGACGGGGCCGAGGGCGATGGTCTGGGAGACCCCGTTCAGGGCGTTGTGGATGGTGGCCGGCCCGGCCAGGGTGTCGATCGCACCTTGCCCGACGAACACGAGCCCGGCCAGGGTCGCGATCGGGAGCAGGACGTAGAGAAGCGCACGGGTGATGTCGACCCAGAAGTTGCCGATGGTCGGCGACCCCTTCTTGGAGAAACCTCGGGTGATGACCAGAGCGGCGCCGATGCCGACGGCGGGCGTCACGAACTGTTGCACCGTGAGCGCGCACATCTGCGAGAGGTAGGACAGCGTCGTCTCGCCGCCGTAGTTCTGCCAGTTCGTGTTGGTGACGAACGAGGCGGCTGTGTTCCACGAGAGTCCCTGCCCGACGCCGCCGAAGTGCTGCGGATTCAGCGGGAGCGACCCCTGGAGGCGCAGGATGGCGTAGGTGATGGCGAGCGACAGGGCCGAGAAGATGACCAGAGATCCCGCGTAGCGCTTCCACGACTGCTCGCGGTCGGGGCTGGTCCCGAGCAACCGGTAGATCGGACGCTCGATGAAGGAGAGGAACGTGATCCGCCCCTCGAAGACGCCGACCATGTAGCCGCCGAGGTAGCGCCAGGACAGTCCGAGCGCGACCGCCAACGTCAGGATGGTCCAGAAGTAGCCCATTCAGTTCAGAACCACTCGGGCTTGAACATGGCGACGCCCAGGTAGATGAACACCAGGATCGAAATGCCGAGCAGGAGACCTTGGACGACGGTCACACCCGCTCCAGGCACCAGATGTAACCCAGGAACGCTGCAATGAAGGCGATGAAGCTCACGATTGCGAGGAAATCGGCCATGGAGCCACTCTGGCCGTAGGGGTGTGAACCCGATGTCAACGCGGCGGGGACCGCTCTTAACAAATCGTCAACGGCCGCTGCGCTGCGTAAGGTGAAGCGGTCGGCTGATCGAAAGTGGGGTGGACGATGGCGCTGGACCTGGAGGGGTGCCGCACGCTGGTGACGGGCGGCTCGTCGGGCATCGGGGCCGGCCTGGCCGAGGCGCTGGCCGAGCGCGGTGCGGTGGTGGGCATCTGCGCCCGCCGGGCCGACCGCCTGTCCGAGGTGGTGGGCCGCTGCATGAAGTACTCACCGGACAGCCGGATGTGGGTGGTCAACCTCGCCGACATCAACGCGGTCGACCAGCTGGCGGTCGACGTGGTCAATGCCTTCGGCGGCGTGGACCTCCTGATCAACAACGCGGGCATCCCGAAGCGCCGGCACGTGACGGCCTTGGACATCGACACGATCACCGCCGTGATGCACGTCAATTACCTCTCGCCCGTGCGGTTGACCATGGCGCTGCTACCCCAGATGCTGGCCCGGGGTTCCGGCACGATCGTCAATGTCTCGTCGATCGCCGGGAAGCTCAGCGCACCGGGCGAGTCCGCCTACGACGCGTCGAAGGCGGCCTTGACCGCGTTCTCCGAGGCGATGGCCGTGGACCTCTGGGAAGACGGCATCAAACTGATGGTCGTCTACCCGGGCGTCATCGACACCGAGCTGTTCAGCCTGCCCGACAACGACACCCCCGACCTCCCGGTCGCGGCCGAGCCGGTCTCGGTGGCGGTCGATGCCATCCTGGCCGGCCTGGACGCGGGCGCGGCGCAGGTCTGGGTGCCCGAGTGGTTCCACGGTGTGGTCGCCAACAAGGAGAAGGACGTCGGCGCGTTCTTGGAGGGGACCGCGGCCTACATGCGCGAACAGAAGCAGAAGCACGCCCAGGCGTAGCTCGGAGCGGAAAGGGAACGAATGGACACCGCCATGAAGGTGGAGCCGGACGCCGCGGGCATGCGCGAGGACCGGCTCGAGCGCATCACCGACCACTTCGGGCGTCTCTACGTCGATACCGGGAAGATCACGGGCTGCCAGATCACGGTGGTGCGGGGTGGCCACGTGGCCTACTACCGCTCCCTCGGCCAGATGGACCGAGAGCGGGGCATCCCGATGGCCGACGACGCCATCTTCCGCATCTATTCGATGACAAAACCGATCGCGTCGGTGGCGCTCATGCAGCTCTACGAGCGCGGCATGTTCCAACTGCTCGACCCGGTGCACCGCTACATCTCCGAGTGGCGGACGCTCCAGGTCGGTGAGGTCCAGGCCGACGGGTCGGTCACCCTGGTGAAGCCCGAACGGCCGATGAACATGCGCGACGTCCTCATGCACACGACCGGTCTGCCAGGCTCGCTGTTCCCGGACAACCCGATCGACCAGGCGTTCGCCGAGGCGCGTCGCGCGCTCGGGCGCGAGCAGACCCTGGAGGACGTCACTGCCCTCTTGGCGCAGCACCCGCTGAAGTTCCACCCGGGCACGCACTGGAACTACGGGTTGTCCACCGACATCGTCGGACGTCTGGTCGAGATCCTCTCGGGCCAACCCTTCGACCAGTACCTGCAGCGCGAGCTCTTCGAACCGCTCGGCATGACCGACACCGGGTTCTTCGTCCCCGCCGAATCGGTTAGTCGCCTGGCCGCCTGCTACCAGTACCGCCCGGCCAACAGCCCCACCCTCATGGAGGGCGAGTTCGCCAACCGCGTGCTGCGCCCGCACCCGTACCTGTCGGGCGCCGGTGGGCTGGTCTCGACCACCCACGACTACGTCGCGTTCTGCCAGATGCTGGCGAACGGGGGCCAGCTCGACGGCCGGCGCGTGCTGGGGCGCAAGACGATCGAGCTCATGACGGTCAACCACCTGCCGGGTGGCGCGACATTGGCGGACCTCGCCATGGGCGGCTTCGGCGAGGCCGGCTTCGACGGCGTCGGCTTCGGCCTCGGGTTCGCCGTCGGTCTCGGGCCCGCCGCCACGGCGATGGCCGGGTCCTCCGGCGAGTACTACTGGGGCGGGGCCGCCAGCACCGCGTTCTGGGTCGACCCCGCCGAGGATCTCTTCGTGGTGTTCATGACCCAGCTCTTCCCGTCCATCGCGTACCCGTTCCGTGCGCAGCTGCGGGCGCTCGTGTACCAGTCCATCGACGACTGATGACCGGGGACGCTGGCCCCGTCGGCCCGGCCGACGCCACCGTCGTCCCTCGCTTCGCCGGGCCCGCTACGTTCGCCCGCCTGCCGGCGGCCGATGCCGTCCCGCGCTGGGACATCGCGGTCGTGGGCATCCCGTTCGACGGCGGCACCACCTACCGGCCCGGAGCGCGGTTCGGGCCCTCCGCCGTGCGCCAGGGCTCGCGGCTGCTGCGGCCGTACAACCCCGCCGTCGGCGCGCTGCCCTTCGAGCTCGCGCAGGTGGTGGACGCCGGCGACGTCGCGTGCACGCCCTTTGGGCCCGAGGAGGCGGTCGCGCAGATCGAGGCCGCCGCCGAGACGCTGTTGGAGGGCGGCGGGCGGCTGGTGTCGATCGGGGGTGACCACACGGTCGCCCTGCCACTGCTGCGCGCGACGTCGGCGCGGCACGGGCCGCTGGCCCTCGTGCACTTCGACGCCCACCTCGACACCTGGGACGTCTACTTCGGCCAGCGCTTCACCCACGGGTCCCCGTTTCGCCGGGCCTGGGAGGAAGGGCTCCTCAGTCGCGACCACTGCACCCACGTCGGCCTGCGCGGGCCGCTGTACTCGAGCACCGACCTCGTCGACGACGCCGGCATGGGGTTCGCGCAGATCACGTCCGACGACGTCGCCGAGCGGGGGGCGTCCACTGTGGCGGCGGGGGTCTTGGAACGGGTGGGCGACGCACCGCTCTACGTGTCCGTCGACATCGACGTCCTCGACCCCGCCCACGCGCCGGGCACCGGGACACCCGAGGCCGGCGGGTTGACCAGCCGCGAGCTCCTGACGCTGGTGCGCGGCCTCGCGCCCGCCCGTATCGTCGGGGCCGACGTAGTCGAGGTCTCGCCTGCGTACGACCACGCCGAGATCACCGCCGTCGCTGCCGCGCACGTGATCTACGAGTTGCTCACCGCCATGGCGCTCCGCAGCCCCTGAGCGCCATGCCCGCGTTGTAACAAGGCATTCACAGGCGGGAAACGCTCCCCGAACGTTGCGCCCCTACGTTGCGGGCAGGCGACGACGAGAGGAGTCGACGGGCCTGGTGGGGATGTGAAGCGAGACCTCCTGGTCGGCGTGGCGCAATGGCTGTCCACACCGGGCGAGCCGAAGCAGAACCTTTCTGTCGCCCTGGGCATGATCGACGACGCCGCGGCGCGCGGCGTGGAGCTGCTCGTCCTGCCCGAGCTGTGGTCGTGCGGGTACGACCCGGCGACCTTGGCCGACGACGCCCGGCGGGACGCCGAGGCACGGGACGGCCCACGCGCGGCGCGCCTCGCGGAGCGGGCGCGGCGCCACGGCGTCTTCGTCGCGGGGAGTCAGCCCGAGCTCGGTGAAGACGGCTCGGTCTACGACACGATGCTGGTGTTCAATCCCCACGGCGATCTTGCCGCCTGGCACCGCAAGGCGCACCTCTATCGTCCGGCCCGGGAGAACGCCGTCTTCGCGCCCGGTGACCGCGTCACGACGTTCGACGACCCGTCGCTCGGGCGCGTCGGGCTCGTGATCGGCTTCGAGGGCGACTTCCCCGAGGTCGCCCGGTCGCTCGCGCTGCGCGGCGCCCGGCTGGTGCTCGCTGCCTGCGCGTGCGAGGTGGAGGCAGCGCCCGCCTGGGACCTCCTGCGTCCGGCCTACGCGCTCGCCAACAGCCAGTGGTGGCTCGAGGCGAACCAGGCCGGCACCCACGCCATGTCGACGTTGCTCGGTGCGAGCCGCATCATCGCCCCCACCGGCACCGTGGTCGCCGCAGCACGGACCGCCGTGCCGGGCCGGCCGAGCCCGGCCGAGCTCGTGGTGCACCGGATCGACCTGCATCTGGCGCACGTTCGCGAGGGCGTTGGTGCGCTCCTCGAGGACGAGCGCCGGCCCGCGCTCTACGGCGAGCTGGTCGAGAGATCCGTCGTGGGGTGAACGCCGGTGTCGGGGGGGCACGTTGGTAGGGTCGCTCGCGTGCACCCCGACGGCGTCTCCCTCTACGAGGGGCTCCTTACGACACGGGCCATCCGCCGGTACGCCGACGAGAAGGTCCCCGACGAGGCGCTGCGCGACATCCTCTTCGCCGCGACCCGGGCACCGAGCGGGTCGAACCGCCAGCCCTTCCGCTTCGTCGTACTCACCGACGGGCCGGTCGCCGCGAAGGCCAAGCGGCTCATCGGCGCCGGCGCCCGTCGGTTCTGGGACGCCAAGCGTGCCGAGGACGGCTACGACAAGGGATCGGGCGCCCAAGCCGACTCGCCCAAGTCGCGACTGGCCCGCACCATGCAGCGGTATGTCGACGACTACGAGTCGGTGCCCGTCCTCGTCCTCGCCTGCTACGTCCGTTATCGGGCGCACACCGCCAGCAGCGACGGCGCCTCGATCTACCCCGCCTGCCAGAACCTGCTGCTGGCCGCCCGCGCCCTCGGCTACGGCGGCGTGCTGACGGGGTTGCACCACATGGCCGACGGCGACCTGCGGGAGTTGCTGGGCATCCCAGACAACGTGGAGATCATGGCCACCATCACATTGGGCCGGCCGGTCGGGAGGCATGGCCCGGTGCGCCGGCGCCCGCTCCCCGAGTTGGTGTTCGGGGAGCAGTGGGGGTCGCCGCCCGACTGGGCCGTCGACCCCGAAGGCGTCGAGTTCACCGCCGCCGGTCCGCCCCGCCCCGTGCCCCCGGCCTGACGGGTCGTCCGCCGCCAGCCAATACAGTTCTGGTGTTGCGCCACACCGACGCCAGGCACGCCACGCGGACTGGGAAAGGCTGACAATGCCCACGCTCGACGCACCCGTCTTCGACGCCGACAACCACTACTACGAGGCGCTCGACGCGTTCACCCGCCACCTCGACCCGGCCCTAGGGCCGCGGGTCATCGAATGGGTCGAGGTGAACGGGCGCCGCTACCACTCCCTGGGCGGCCGCATCAGCCGGGCCGTGACGAACCCCACGTTCAACCCGATCTCGCCGGCCGGCGCGTTGTTCGACTACTTCCGGGGCAATCCGAACGGCGTGCCGATGCACGAGCTGATGGGCACGCCCGAGCCCACCCGGCCCGAGTACCGCGACCGCGACGCCCGCCTGGCGTCGATGGACGCGCAGGGCCTGGCCCAGGTCTGGCTCTTCCCGACCCTCGGCATGCTCTACGAGGAGCCGTTGAAGGACGATCCCGAGGCGGTCGTGCTGCTGTTCCGTGCGTTCAACCGCTGGCTGGCCGAGGACTGGGGCATGGCCTACCGGGAGCGCATCTTCGCCTCTCCCTACATCACGCTGGCCGACGTGGACGAGGCCGTGCGCGAGCTGGAGTGGGCCCTCGACCAGGACGCCCGCACCGTCGTGCTGCGGGCGGCGGCGCCGGTCACGGCGGCCGGGCCGCTCTCGCCGGCGGCCGACGAGTTCGACCCGTTCTGGGCGCGGGTGAACGAGGCGGGCATCACGGTCGTCGTGCACGCCGGGGACGCCGGGCTGTCGTCGAACGGCTACGCGCCGGACGGCTTCCGGGCTTCGTTCAAGGGTGGCGGTGGGTACCAGCGCCCGAGCATCAAGATGTTCGCCATCGAGCGGGCGGCGCACGACTGGCTGGCCACGCTCATCCTCGAGAAGCTGTTCGACCGCTTCCCCAACGTGCGCGTCGCCTCGGTCGAGAACGGCTCGGAGTTCCTCGCTCCCCTCTTCCGCAAGCTGCGAACCACGGCGCGGCGCATGCCGGGTTACTTCGCCGAGGACCCGGTCGACACGTTCCGGCGCCACGTGTGGATCAACCCGTTCTGGGAGGACGACGTCGACGAGATCGTCGGGTTGGTGGGTGAGGACCGGGTCATCTTCGGCTCGGACTGGCCGCACGTGGAAGGGCTCCCCCAACCGACCGACTGGGTCACCGAGCTGCAGAAGCTGCCCGCGGAGGCGGTGCCCAAGATCATGGGGGCCAACACCGCCGAGCTCAACGTGCGGAAGCCGGCATGACCGAGGTGGTGGACCGCAACGAGACGACGGCGTCGGCGACGGCGGGCTCGCAGATCGACCCGTACGTCATCATCCTGTTCGGGGCGACGGGCGACCTGGCGGCACGCAAACTCCTGCCCGGGTTGTTGCACCTCACCACGTTGGGGATGATGCCCGAGTTCCGCATCGTCGGCAGCTCGACCCGCGGGATGACCGACGAGGATTTCCGGCATCTCGCCCGGCACGCCTGCGACCAGTTCTACACTGGGAAGCTCTCGCTGCTGCAGTGGGCGAACTTCGAGAAGCGCCTCTCGTTCGTCTCCACGTCGGACGGTGCGCAGGCGCTGGCCGACCACGTGGGCCAGGCGGAGAAGGCGATCGGCGGTGACGGGAACGGCGTGCGGCGGCTGCACTACCTGAGCGTCCCGCCGGCGGCGGACGAGTCGGTGATCCAGATGCTGGCCGACGCCAAGCTGATCGAGCGCTCGCGCATCGTGATGGAAAAGCCGTTCGGTACCGACCTCCCCTCGGCCGTGGCGCTCAACGACATGCTGCACCGGTACTTCGACGAGGACCAGATCTACCGGATCGACCACTTCCTGGGCAAGGAGGCGGTGCAGAACATCCTGGCCTTCCGTTTCGGCAACGGGCTCTTCGAACCGATCTGGAACCGGGACCACATCGACAACGTGCAGATCGACGTGCCCGAGACGCTCGGGGTCGACGAGCGGGTCGGGTTCTACGAGGCGACCGGCGCCTTCAAGGACATGGTGGTCACCCACCTGTTCCAGATCCTCGGGTTCGTGGCGATGGAGCCGCCGACGTCGCTCGCCCCCGACCCGATCGCCGACGAGAAGGACAAGGTCTTTCGCTCCCTACGGCCGCTCGACGTCACCCAAGTGGTGCGCGGGCAGTACGACGGCTACCGCGACATCCCCGGCGTGGCGCCGGACTCGGACACCGAGACCATGGTGGCGTTGCAGTGCGAGATCGACAACTGGCGCTGGGCCGGCGTGCCCTTCTTCCTGCGCACGGGCAAGGAGATGGGCAGCGGCGAGCGCATCATCTCGATCGCGTTCCGGGCGCCCCCCAAGTCGATGTTCCCCGACGACTCGGGGTTCGGCACCCAGGGTCCCGACCACCTCACCTTCGACCTGGCCGACTCGTCGAAACTCTCGCTGTCCTTCTACGGCAAGAAGCCCGGTCCGGGCATGAAGCTCGAGAAGCTCTCGCTCCAGTTCGCCCTCCATGAGACGGGCCAGGACGCCGAGGTGCTCGAGGCCTACGAGCGCCTGATCCACGACGTCATGATCGGTGACCACACGCTGTTCAACACGGCCGAGGGGATCGAGCGGCTCTGGGAGGTCTCGACGCCGCTGCTCGACAACCCGCCGCCCGTCGACCCGTACGCAAAGGGGGGCTGGGGGCCTCCGGCGATCAGCGACCTCATCGCGCCGCGCACCTGGCGCCTGCCGTTCGAGCGCCGGTGGCGCTCGTCGCGGTCGTCCTAGGAACGAGGCCTCAGCGCAGGCCCTCCATGTGGCGCTGCACCTTCGGCCGGGTGAAGAGCAGGTAGTAGCCGGCAAGGAAGAACCCCAGGCCGAAGAACCACGCGACCGCGATGACGACGATCCAGACCGTCTTGTTCGAGCCGGCGCCGAAGAAGGCAGCCGCCGGACGACGGGCCGCATCGACGACGGCCCAGAGCGGCACCGCGATGCTGACGAGGATGAGGAGGACGATCAGCGCGTCGGGGCCGAAGACGGCCGCGAAGGTCACAGGTCCACCTCGTCCTCGGTGAGGTCATCGACCTCGTGGCGCGCCAGCAGGTCGACCTGTTGGTCGCCGGCGATCCACTTCACCGCCGCGATCGCCAGGAGGCCGAGACACACCGAGCCGACGCCGTTGCCCAACGTGGCGAAGAACACACTCCATTCTTGCGACGGCGAGACCTGCATGACCCGACCGACGACCGAGAGGATCCCGCCCGCGACCGTGAGGACGGCGAGGACGAGCTCGAGCCGCAAGACCAAGACGGTCCGGGCCTCGGAGACCTCGTCGCCCTGTCGCCGTCCGATCCAGGCCACGAGGGCGAGCGGCGCGAGGAGGAACACCGCGACCGCCCCGGGCGCGGCCCAACCACTCACGTAGGCCAGGGTGAAGCCCCAGGCGTGCGCACCCGGGACACTGAAGCTCTGCCCGCCGTACTGCACCTGGTTGGCGATACCGGCGGCCACGTAGCCGAGGATCACGAGGCCCTCGACCACGAGCAGACCGAGGGCAACGATCATGGCCGGCCTCAGACCCCGATGCGCGGCGCCGCTCAGGTCTTCGGTGGTCGTGCCAATGGTCATTGCAAAAGGGTACCGATCGGTCCGCCGGCACGAGCGGATGAACGCGCCACGGCGCCCTTACCTAGCTGTACTTCGTCGCGGCGGCGGGTTCGCACGCGCAGACCGCGACACAACACCGTCCGGGTGCGGGATCGAGGCGGGCCCGCAGGTGGGTCGCTGCCGTGCCCTCCAAGACGCCGTCGACGACATCGAGGTTCATGCCGCAGATCAGGTCGCGATGTTGCTCGGCCAGCGCGTGGAACGGGCAGTTCTCGAGGGTGATCGTGTCCGCGCGTCGGGCCGGCTCGTACCCGTGCGCCGTCAGCACGGCCAGCACGCGCTCGAGCTCGTCCTCCTGCGAGGTGGCTACCACACCGCTCGGCGTGCCGGCGATGATGCGCCCGTAGTCGTGTGCCGCGGCCCGCAACGCAGCATCGATGGGGATCGACTCGGCCTTGGCGTCCTCCAGCGCGCGGGCGAGGATGGCTGCCGCGAGGTCGTAGCGCCGTTCGGGCACGCTGAAGTCCAGCTCGCCGTCGGGCCGCCGGTAGAACTTCGTGGGCCGGCCGGCCCCCGGCCCGCTCCGGCCCGGCGGACGGCGGTACTCGACGTCGAGGGCGCCCACCTCGGCCAGCTTGTCGAGATGGAAGGCGGCCACCGACCGCGAGATCCCGAGCGCCTCGGCGGCGGCGTCCCGGCTCACCGGCTCCTCTGACGAGGTCACGTGCAGGTAGAGCCGCCGGCGCAGCGGCTCGGCCAGGGCGGCCAGCGCGGTGAGACGGCCCTCCCGGGTGCTCATGCCTGCATTCTAAAATAGAATGATATTGACAAAATAGGCCCTTCTTTCTAAAGTCCAGATTAGTTGGTAATAGAGAGGGTAGGAAGGACACCGTGACGACGACCACCGCTCCGACTCCGACGCGCGCCCACCCCGACAGCCGGGAGGGAGCGGACGACCGTCTGCACCCGCACCTCCGTCTGCACCAGCCTTCCGAACAGGGAGTCGACATCGAGAAGGCCACCGGGGCCGTGGCGGACCTGCTCGATGCGCTCGGCGTCGACACCAAGGCCGACGGGCTCGTCGACACGCCGGCCCGTGTCGCCCGCGCCTTCGCCGAGATGCTCACGCCGGAGCCGTTCGACGTCACGACGTTCCCCAACGAGGAGGCGTACGACGAGCTCGTGGTGGCGCGGGCGATCCCGTTCGCGTCGCTCTGCGAGCACCACCTCCTGCCCTTCACCGGCCAGGCCTACGTCGGCTACCTGCCGGACGAGCGCCTCGTCGGGCTGTCGAAGCTGGCCCGGGTCGTGGACCACTTCTCGCGGCGGCTCCAGGTCCAAGAGCGGCTCACCGCGCAGGTGGCGAACTTCCTACAGGCCGCGTTGGCGCCGAAAGGCGTGGGGGTCGTCCTCGAGGCGGAACACCTCTGCATGTCGCTCCGCGGGGTGAAGGCGGAAGGCTCGCGGACGGTGACCTCGGCGCTCAAGGGCATCGTGCGCGACGATCCACGCACCCGCGCGGAGTTCCTCTCCCTGGCCGGGACCAGGCCATGAGGGGTTCGCACGGCACGAACGAGTGGAAGGAGGCGCACGATGTCGCCTGAGACCATCGTCATCGCGGGCGCCGGCTTGGCCGGAGCCAAGGCGGCAGAGGCGCTACGCACCGAGGGTTTCGGCGGCCGCATCGTCCTCGTCGGCGACGAACCCGTCCGGCCCTACGAACGGCCGCCCCTCTCGAAGGGCTACCTACGCGGCGAGTCCGGCTTCGACGCCGCGGCGGTGCACGACGCCGACTTCTACGGCGCGCACGACATCGAGCTGCGGACCTCGACCGAGGTCACCGCGCTGCACCCGGCCGACTCGGAGGTCGAGCTCGCCGGCGGAGAGCGCGTCCGCTACGAGCGGCTGCTCCTCTCGACGGGCGCGGCGCCCCGCCGGCTGCCGATCGAAGGGGCCGACCTCCCGGGCGTGCTGACGCTGCGCAACGTGGACGATTCGGACGCCATTCGCACCGCCGTCACCGGCGGTGGACCCGTCGTGGTCATCGGTGCCGGCTGGATCGGCGCCGAGGTCGCTGCGTCGTCCCGCCAGCTCGGCGCGGACGTCACCATGGTCGACCTCGTCGACGTGCCCCTCGAGCGCGTGCTCGGACCTGAGGTCGGTGCCGTCTACCGCGACCTGCACCGGGACCACGGCGTCACCCTCCGCCTCGGGGTGGGGATCGAGTCGTTCGGCGGTGCCGGCCGGGTCGAGGAGGTCCGGCTCGGCGACGGGTCGGTCCTCCCGGCCGCAGCCGTCGTCGTGGGCGTCGGCGTGGCGCCCCGGATCGACCTGGCGGCGGAGGCCGGGCTCGAGATCGACAACGGCGTGCGCACCGACGCCTACCTCGGCACGAGTGCGCCGCAGATCTATGCCGCCGGCGACGTGGCCAACGCGTGGCACCCGTTCCACGAGACCTGGATCCGGCTCGAGCACTGGTCGGCCGCGCTCAACCAGGGGCCGGTCGCGGCCAAAAACATGCTCGGCATCACGACGCCCTACGACAAGGTGCCCTACTTCTTCTCCGACCAGTACGAGCTCGGCATGGAGTACCGGGGCTGGGCACCCACCTACGAACAGGTGGTGTTCCGGGGCGACCCCGCGAGCGGCGAGTTCATCGCCTTCTGGCTGGGCGACGGCATCGTGCGCGCTGCCATGAACGCCAACGTGTGGGACCAGGGGGACAACCTCGAGCGGCTGTTACGCGCCCGCGCCGCCCCCGACCCGAGCGCGCTGGCCGACCCCGACACCGACCTCGCCGACCTGGCCGGAGCCGCTGCGTAAGGGCGATCACGCGGGCTTGAGACCCACTCATCCAGCCGGGCTGTCAGGCGGCGCGGAAGCGGGTCACCATCAATCGCGGCGGTCGAAACGGACCTCGTCATCTGTGATTACTTCGGGCAACATCGCCTCGTCTGACACCCGCCGGATCACGTAGCCACCGTCAACCTGGTCGGCGACCTCGAAACCGTGGCACCACATCCCGACGAACCGGTTCCGCACCTCGACCGCGGCTCCGACATTCAGCTGTCGTGTCGGCTTGCGTCGTTCGACGCCATGCTCGACCTGTTCGTTCCGCTCGCCCAAGCGCGCCTGCGCCCCCACCACGCTGCTCCTCAGCGCGACCTCTCTGTCGGCGTCGAAGGCGCGCTTCAGATCGAGCGTTTCAGCGCCATGGCTGTGCAAGGAGGCCTTCACGACGGCGGCGCTGCCTTCGTACACGCGTGCGGCGTCGACGCAATCTCCGATGAGCACGTCGGTTACTTCTTCATCAGTGGTTGCAGAGAGGGCGACCATGGAATTGACCATGACATCGAGCGCCATCGTCGCCGCATCCGCGCCCTCGATGGTGAGCGCCGATCCGGTGACCGCCGGCTCATCGTGCTCGTGGGCCGGAGGCTGTTCGTCGCGCAGGACGCTGACTTCTCTCGCGACCGAGTCGACCGCTCGACGCGCCGAATGCCACGGGCCACGAGCCGCACGGCTGTCCCCCTTTTCCAGCGCGTCTCCCAGGAAGTACACACAGGCGTGCGCACGGTCCAGTTTTGTGGACAAGAACGCCGCCCTGGCACGCCAGGCGTGCTCGTAGGGCTGAGACAAAGTCATAGCGGGAGCCCCCCTTTCAAGCCCGATCGGAGTTTCCCGTGCATCACACAGCGCCTGCTCTGGCAGGAGCAGCCAAACGCGCGGTAAGTGGCCTATGCCCTGGGATCTGACTCTGAAACCGCGAGGTCGATCCTCGAGACAGCCACCGCCGGTGAGTGAGTCACCCAGCCGCAGCCCTTCCGCGTGCAAAAGGCAACCCCTAAAGCCGGCCACAATCCGCTGGCAGAGGCCCACAGTCCCGCACGACCGAGCTACCGCGAGTGAGGCGACTTCAGGGGCTCAGGGACTCGCGGGCCTCCCGGATGGCGTAGTAAAGCAACACGTATCCCGCTAACGGGTCGGCCCACCACCATCCAGCCAAGGCATTGAGCAGCAGTCCCAGAAGCACGGCCGTCGCCAAGATGCCGTCGATCATGGTGATCCGCCCCTCGGCCCGTAGGACCGGATTGTCCAGTGCCGCACCGGTCCTGGCCTTGCCGAATGCGAGCCCGAACATCACGGCGGCCGTGATGCTGGTCCAGACGATGCCCAGCGGGCTGTGGTGTGGGCGGAACCCGACAACCAGAACCGCTGTGCTTTGGATGCTCAGGTAGATCGCCAACGCGATGAAGGCGAACCCGATCAAACGCATCGCCCGGCGCTGTCGAGCTTGGCCCACATCGGCCAACTCCCAGAGCACCACAGTGGATGCCCCGATCTCAATCAGACTGTCGAGGCCGAATCCTGCAAGGGCCACGGATCGGGCTTGCACCGCGGCGAACGCCAGCACGACGACACCCACGATGTTCCAGCCCAGTGTTGCTGCTTCGAGCTTGCGCCCCCGCCTGAGTAGCCGAGTACGACGAGTCCGGTCGGCAGTTTCAGCCACCCGGCCAGTTTCTCAGGTGCGTCGACGAACCCGAAGAGGGCGGCACCTGACGGACCACGCCGAGGGTCAGCTCCGGCATCGAACGGGACAACAGGTCAGACTGCTTGCTCCATGATTCCTCCGGACACCAAGTATGTGGAAGTCGGGGATGCTGACGTTGCCTACCAGGTCCTCGGAGAAGGACCCTCCGATCTCCTCTTTTTCAACGGACTCGGAAGCAACGTCGAGACGGCGTGGGAAGATCCCGGTACTGTCGACTTCCTCAGACGGCTGGCCACGCTGCGTCGCTTGATCCTTCTCGATCGACGAGGCACCGGTGCGTCTGATGGTGTGCCGCGCAACGCCATTCCAACCTGGGAGGAATGGACCGAGGACATTGAGAGCGTTCTGAACGCGGTCGGGTCGGAGCGGGTCTCCATTCTGGCGTCGGTTGATGCTGGCCCGATCGCAATCCTCTACGCCGTTGCACATCCCGAACGCGTGGATTCCTTGGTGCTGTTCAATACCAGTGCGCGCTATCTCATCGCCGAGGACTATCCGATTGGTTTCACACCAGAGGCGCTCGATTTCGTGGTCGACTTCCTCCGGAAGCACTGGGGTACTCCGGAGTTTCTGTTGCTTGCCGGTGGAGCCGAACAAGACCCGGTCCGCCTCAGCGCACTCGCTCGGCTCTTCCGGTCGTCCGTCACCCCGAGAACTGCGGCTGCGCAGTACGACTACCTGCTTCGGAACCTCGACGTCCGACCGGTGCTACCGCTTCTCCGGCTGCCGACGCTGGTCCTCAGCGCCGACAATAAGAGTTTCTTGCCCATGACTCACGGGCGTTTTCTCGCCGAGCACATCGAGGGATCGAAGTTCGTCGCGCTTCCTGGCAACGACATGTTGATCTTCGGCCAGCGAGACCTGATCTTCGACGAAGTGGCCGAGTTCTTGACCGGAACGAGACCCGTTACCGACATCGACCGCGTGTTGGTATCCGTACTTTTCACAGACATCATCGGATCAACTGAGCGGGCATCCTCGCTGGGTGATCAACGATGGCGGTCGCTGTTGGATCGCCACGATCAGATTGTCCGCGAGCAACTGCGGATCTTCCGAGGTCGAGAGGTCAACACGACTGGAGACGGCTTCGTTGCTTCATTCGATGGTCCAGCTCGAGCCATCCGTTGTGGCCGGGCGATCATCGACGCCACCAGCTCCCTCGGAATCGAGTTACGCATCGGTCTCCATACCGGCGAGTGCGAGGTCCGAGGCGATGATCTGGGCGGCCTCGCCGTTCACATCGCAGCTCGGATCGGTTCGTTGGCCTCACCGAATGAGGTTCTCGTCTCGGGCACGGTCAAGGACCTCGTGGTGGGCTCGGGCCTTGAGTTCAACGATCGAGGGGAACACGTGCTGAAGGGGGTGCCCGGGAGTTGGAAGCTCTACGCGGTCTGTTCATGAGGACCTCTGGCATTACGGCGGCGCTACCTGCTCAGGACTTGATCCGAGCGAAGGCGTTCTACACCGAGAAGGTTGGACTCGAGGCCGTCGAGTCCGAATTTCTTGAAGCCACAGATGGGCGGGTCGAGGAGTACGACACCCCGGAGACACGGACGGAGAACGGAATTGCACGGACACCCGATGGTGGCGAGGGTGCCTGGTTCAAGGATTCAGAGGGCCACCTGCTCGGCGTCGTTTGCGCCCTCGGTCGCTAGAAGTCGAAGGACCGGGTGCCGCAGTTCGCCGGAGCTGCTTCGCCTTCCTACGGGCTGACGAGAGCGTCGGTCAGCAGCTCAATCCCAGAAAGGTTGGCAACGAGGTCATATCCGAGGGAATAACGATCGGCGAGGGTCCGAGGAGCGACGTAGGACACGTAGGTGCGATCTTCATCGGCCCACACGAGCACCTTGAGCGGCAGGTCGAGCGCCGCGAGCGGTGCAGCCTCCATGACCGGGGTTCCTGCGGCCGGATTGCCGAAGAGGACCAGAGTGGTGGGCCTGAGGTCGAGCCCTGCACCGCGGGCCTCAGCGGACTGGTCGATGACCGCGAAGATCTTCATTCCTCGGTCCATGAGGAGTTCGGTCAGTTTGCTGACGGTGGCGTCCAACGAGCGTGGACTGTCCTTCGTGATGATCCCAGCGGGGAACGTCGGTGGGGTGGAGTTCATAACCAACCTCCCAATATCGGTGACCCATGGAATTGTCCTGCCGAAATCGCACGGTGACAACTTCGAGGCTCAGGACAGGCCGAGTGACCAGAGGGAGATGCTTGAACAGAACCCGGAAGCTGCCCCGCACCACTCATGTCCCAGATTGCCTATTTGGACCATCTGGCGAATCACCCCAAACGAACGTCACACTTGCATGCAGGATGAAAGGTCATGGATAAGACATCGTTGTTGGTGGTAGGTGCGGGGCCGTACGGCTTGGCGGTTGCGGCTCGAGCACGGGAAAGAGGGGTCGACACCGTTGTCGTTGGTCACCCCTTGGGCTTTTGGTTGGACCATATGCCCGCCGACATGTTCCTCAGATCAGGAATCGATTGGCATCTGGACGCGGCCGGCGTGCACACCTTCATGGCCTTTGTCGAAGAACAAGGACTCCATCCCAACGATTTGGATCCGATTCCAATTGCTGTCTTCCTCGACTACGCCACGTGGTTTCAAGGACAAAAGCACCTCTCCATTCGAGATGGGTTCGTGTCAGCCCTAGAGCGGCGCGACACGCAGTTCGTGGCGTCCCTCGAAGACGGATCGCAGATCGGCGCTGAACGAGTTGTTGCAGCTCCGGGTTGCGGGTATTTCGCCCACGTTCCGGAATGGGCCGCGGAGCTACCAGACGGGCTGGGCTCGCATACCAGCGACTTCGTGCGATTTGAAGAGATGGCGGGACAGCGAGTCTTGATCGTTGGTGGTCGTCAAAGTGCTTATGAATGGGCGGCACTTCTCGGGGATCACGACGTTGAGCGAGTGGACATCGTTCACCGTCACGACGTCCCGCGCTTCGAGCGCGTCAGTTGGCGATTCGTCGATGACTACGTGGATGCCACCATGCGCATCCCTGGCTGGTGGCGATCGCTCCCGGTGACCGACCAAGCGCAGATCGGACGAACGTTCTGGGAGGTCGGTCGTATGACGCTTGAGTGGTGGCTTGCACCCCGCCTCACCGGTGCCCGCTTCCACGTCTGGCCGAACACACAGGTCATCGGAGTCAACTCCGAGGACGCGGCCACGGTGGTGACACTGTCGAGCGGCGAGCGCCTCAGTGTGGACAGGATCATCTTTGCGACCGGATATGAGGCCGAATTGGCGAATGTTCCCTACCTGCGCCCCGTCATCTCGGACATCGCCGTTGTCGACGGGTTTCCCGCGCTCGACGAAAACTTCCAGTCCTCGATCCCGGGCCTGTACTTCCCCGGATTCGCGGCGTCCCGTGACTTTGGTCCCTTCTTCGGATTCACGAAGGGTTGTCCGGCGGCAGCGACACTTATCGTCGACAGCCTGAACGACGAGTAGGCGTCATGCCCTCGATGAGCTGTTGCTGAGAGGGAAGACGGTCAGCGATAGGTTTCTATCGTGACCTGCTACGACGATGGCAGCCTGCGCATCGACCTTGACAAGCGCCAGGTGTCGATAGCAGGCAAGACGGTCAACCTACGTCCGCGGGACTACGACGTACTCAGAGTCCTCGTCACCCACCGCGGCCAGCCACTGAGCCCCGAACAGCTTGCCGACTTGGCCTGGGAGGACCGGACTTGGGTAGCTCGCGACCGGATGAAGTACTCGGTGGCTCGCCTCAAGTGCGAGCTGGGCTGGACCGACTCGGACGGTCCGATCGAGAAGGTCCGAGGTGTGGGATTCCGATACCGCACAACGAGCGAGTAGTCGATCCCGCTGGGTTGTCCCCTAGCGCCAGGCGTGGCCCCCACGTTTTCGCGTGGAGAAATCAGTCCTCGGTGCCGCGACGCCCCGAGCCGCGTTCGGCGATGTTTGCATAGACGTGCTCGAGCGTCTCAGCAAGCGGCACGAGCTCGTCCTCGGAGAGGCCGCGAAAGAAGAGCTCTTGGACGAGGGCGACGTGGCCTCGTCTTGCGTCCCTGTATGCCGTTCTTCCGCGCTGGGTGACTGCTACCTCGGTGCCGCGTCCGTCGTCTGTTACTGGCTGTGTGGCGGTCAATCCGCGCTGAGTCATCCGCCGCACCTGGTGCGAGGCGCGGCTTCGTTCCCACCCGATCTCTCGCGCAAGGGACTTTATTCGCAGCCTTTGACCGGGTGCCTGGTGGAGCTTGCTCAGGACGTGGTAGTCGGATAGGGACAGCTCACACTCCGCAAGGAGCTGGTGGTTCATTTCGTAGTTGAGCTGAAGATTGACGCGCATATATGCGAGCCATGCTCGCGACTGTTCGGGGTCCAGTTCCCGGGATCGAGGTTTTGCCATAGTTCATTCTGCGATGTTCTCCGGCTCGACGCCCGTCTCAAGGCGAAAGACACCAGTCGGCGGGGTCAGGAGGCCCAAGGCAATGAGAAGGCCCCCAATTGGCTCCCGAAAGCCGCCATGTCGTCCGCCGCCCACTCCTCGCTGATCTTCCCTTCGTCGTTGACCCTGTAGATGTCGATCGCGTTCCACGATACGGGACGCCCGGTCGCCGGGATCCCCAGCAGGTCGCCGTTGTGGGTCGCCGTCACCAAGAGTCGCATGACAACGAGATCACCGCTGGCGATCACGTCTTGCTCCTCGGCGACGAGGTCCGGAAGCGATCCAAGGAAGACCGTGAGCAGTGCGGTCAGATTCTCGACTCCACTGATCGTCCCGAGCGTATTTCCATGCCACACCACGTCGGGTGTGACGTAGTCCGCGCCCCGCTCTGGATGGTGGTGGTTGAACACAACATCGCAGTACTCACGGGCCACAGCGATCTTTTGCTCGACGGTGGTTGCCTCGCTCATGGAGCCCTCCCTTTTACTTCGTCGGGTTAGTGATACGTCACTAATCTAGGTGATGCGTCACCAACAAGCAACAAGGGAGGCCCTGGTCGTGCCTTCAGCGGACGTGAACCTTTCGCGAACTCTGCGACGACGGTGCCTCAGATGTTGCAAACTACGTTGCATGACCGAGGAACGCCTCGAAGGTTGGTTCACCGACCCGTATGCCGTCCATGAAGCACGCTGGCTTTCAGACGGGCGGCCGACGAAGCTCGTGCGTGACGGCGAGGTCGAGTCCTACGATGAGCCTCCTCAAGAAGCACCGAGTGTGGTTCCGGAGAGGTTAGAACCGGACCCCTCTGCAACCAACGGTGACGATCTTTTTCGCGCCGACGATGCAGAAGGGACCGATCCCCATGTCTCGCCTTCGCAAGTGATGGAGGCTCTCGATTCGTTCGGACAATCCGGCCTCCTCGATGTGCGCCATCCGTACAGCGAGGACAAGTAACAGCCTCCTCCTGGGGCAGCTCGTCCAACTGCCCCGACGCCGTCCGTGCGCCCTAAAATCCAGAACCTCCTTTATGGCTCGTCGAGGGGACGGAGCCATGCGCGGTTTGGGACTGCCGTAACGGGGTCGGAGGTGCGGAATGCCGAGAGCGGTTCGATTCGACCACTACGGAGACCGTGACGTTCTCTATCTCGCTGACGTCCCGGTACCCGTGCCTTCGCAGGGCGAGGTCCTGGTTCGTGTGCGTGCGGCGGGGATCAACCCAGGTGAGATCGCGATCCGAACCGGACGGCTCGACAGCAGCTTCCCCGCGACCTTTCCTTCGGGAGAAGGGAGTGACCTGGCTGGCATCGTCACCGCGGTCGGGTCCGAGGTCACGGCATTCTCCGTCGGCGATGAGGTGCTGGGCTGGTCCTGGAATCGCTCAAGCCATGCCGACTACGTGGTGGTGCCATCGACCCAGTTGATCGCCAAGCCCCCTGCGTTGAGTTGGGAAGTTGCCGGCTCGCTCTATGTCGTTGGGTGCACTGCGTATGCCGCGGTGCGGGCCGTCGGCGTGCGGCAGGCCGACACGGTGGCGGTGTCGGCGGCCGCCGGCGGAGTAGGCACGCTCGTCGTTCAATTGTTGAGGCGCCGGGGCGCCACCGCAATTGGCATCGCGTCGCAGGTTCACCATGGATGGTTGGAAGATCACGGAGTGGTTCCCGTGGCCTACGGAGATGGTCTCGAGGGTCGCCTGCGGACCGCAGCTCCGAACGGAGTAGACGCGTTCATCGACCTCTTCGGGCCGGAGTACGTAGAACTCGCAATTGCCCTTGGCGTGCGGCCTGATCGCATCGAGACCATCATCTCGCGCGACAAGGCGCTCGAGGTCGGCGCAAAAACAGAGGGCAGCGGGGATGCCTCCACGACCGATGTGTTGTCGGAGATGGCCGAACTCGTCGCCTCTGGGCAGATCGAACTTCCCATTGCCGCCACCTACCCACTTGAAAAAGTGCGCGAAGCGTTCGCCGAACTCGAGCACCGCCACACCCTCGGAAAGATCGTCCTGATCCCGTGAACGGGCGGGCTCGCCGACCAGCCCGTTGGGCGGAACCGTCTCAGTACGCCCATTTGGAGGCCAAGAGTTCCATTTGAGCGCGAATCTGGGCAGAGCGAAACCGTCCGCCCGCCTCGTTGCCTAGGTCGTTGTGGCCGGGATTACGGTTTCGTTCATGACGATCTTCATCGTGGCGACTGACGGATCGGACCTGGCCATTCGAGCCGGTGCTGTGGGCCTCTCTCTGACGAAACCTGCTGACAGGGTGGTCGTCGTCTGTGCCGCAGATGTCGTCGATCCCTCCCTTGCGGAGGACGCGACAGGGCACGCTTCATCGAGTATGTCTCACGAAGAGGTCGAGGCAAACCATCGGGAGGTTAGGGATCAAGGGCGCGCTGCAGTAGAGGCCACCGTGGAGGCACTGCGCAACACGGAACACGCGAGCGACCGTCTCGAATCACTTGTGATCGACGGCGAGCCAGGGCCCGCACTGTGCCATCTCGCGGGCGAGGTCGGTGCATCAGCCTTGATCGTGGGTTCGCGGGGCCGAGGAGGCCTCAAGCGGGCGCTGCTTGGCTCGGTTTCGGACTACATAGTGCGCAACGCACCGTGTTCGGTGATCGTTTCGCGCGGCGCGTAGGCTTCTTCTGTCGAGGGCTGCCTGAGCGCATCGCTTCGTTGGTCCGCAAAGAGCAACCCAATCTCCGGGCCGGTGCCCCACCTCGCCGACTAGGACGGGTCTCGGTCCCTCGCTCGACGCGCCATGTCGCCGGGGCTCCCGAGCGGGCTGCCGGTCCCGGTCGTGGCGTAGTCACGCAGGCTCGGGATGAAATGGTTCCAGCCGCTGGTGCACATGTCGATGCACTCCAGCTCGGACGTGAGCCCGATGTGGCGGAACCGGACCTCGGTCGTGCCGTCCTCGAGCGGGATGATCGTGTAGGTGGGGCGGGTGCCGACCCAGTCCGGCATGAAGTCGCACGAGATACAGGTCCACTGCACCAGCGCCGGCCGAACCGCCACGTCGACCCGCATCACGCACGGCTCGGGCGCGTTCATGGTGAAGGCGAGCTCGCCACCGGCCTCGCCGGACCCCGTGACCGGGGACCACCAGGCAGAGAGTCCGGACACCGTGGTCAGCGCGTCGAAGACCGCGTCGGGGCTCGCGTGCACGATGACCGTGTTCTCGTAGTCACTCGCCTTCGCCGGCGTCGTCGTCTGTTCAGTCTGCGTCATCTCTCTGATCCTTTCGTTGCTTCGATTGTGGGTTTGTCTTCGGAAATTCTCGGATGGTCCCGGCTCAGGCCTGGCGGCCGGTGAAGGCGAGGAGCTGCTCCATAGGACCGGCGGCGTCGCCGGCGGGCAGCTCGTCGCCGAACCCCTGACCCTCGCCTCGGAACGACGGCCGGATGAGCCCGTGCGCCAGGCCGAGCACGTAGGTCGAGAGGCCGTCGGTGGCCGGTACGGTGCGGCCGGTCGCCTTCGCGAAGTCCCACGCGTGCACCAGGAACTCCATCGACAAGATCCCGCACGCGGTCTCGGCCGGGAACGGCCCCGGCCCCAGCGCCACCTCGCCCTCGAGCCCGTGCCGGCGCCAGCCCTCAAGCACCTGCTGGCCCAGGTCTGCCACGCGCACCTCGAGCGGCGCGTCCATGTCGGGTGCAGCCTGCACGCCCACGCACGCACCCAGGCTCACGAGCGAGCCGCAGAGATGCTCGGCGAGCTGTTCCACGTCGTACTCGCTGCACGGCGTCTGCGCCTTCCCGTCTCCGGCGCCCATCTGCGCCAGCACGTACTCGCACACCGCCAGCGACGCCTCCGCCGAGGTGAGCGGGTCCCAGCTCTCTGCCGGACGCTGCAACATTGGGTCCAGCTCGGCGTGACCGTCCTTCGACGCCGCGACCAGCCGCCCCAGGAAGTGGTCCCACCCGTGGGAGTGCGCCTCGTCTTGCTCGGGTGTCAGCCCCTCGTGCACGAGCCGCACCGTGGTGCCTCCCTCGGCGGGCTCGAGCGTGATCGTGATCGTGGAGGCGCCCGGCCCGGGCCCCATCTCGGTCCGCTCCGTCTCCCAACCCCACGTGTAGACGAGACGCTTGCCCGGCTCGACCTCTACGAAGGTTCCCGCTGCGTTGGCGCCCGGCACCACCGTCCAGCGGAAGTCGCCGCCGGCCCGCAGGTCCATGCGCGCGGAGACGAGCTGCCAGCGTCGCAGGCGTTCGGGTTCCGTCAACAATGCGAACGTCTCGTCCGCGGCGAGCGGGACCAGCACCGTCTTGTCAATCGTCATCGTGGGTTCCTTTCGTTTCCGTACTCGTGTCCGTACCTGTATCCGTACCTGTCGCAGGCCGGCCCGAAGCCAGGTCCTCCAGTTCTGAGGTCCAGAACGCGTCGAGGCTGCTGCGTAACGCCGCCATCCCGTCGGGACGGACCCGGTAGCGGCGGAACCGGCCATCCCGCCGGACCTCCACCAGGCCAGCCGAGGCCAACACGCCGAGGTGCTGCGAGATCGCCGGACGGGTGACGGTGAAGTGCGCGGCGAGCTCCGTGACCGTCATCTCCCCGCCGCGCAGCAACTCGAGCAGGCGCCGCCGGTTGGGCTCGCCCAGCACTACGAAGAGGTCGAGGGTCCTCGGAGTCTCGATGTCCGTCACTGCACAACATGTTAGTCAAGACTAACGCGTTATGTGCGAATTGCAAGTAGGTCCGTGACCTGGGGTTTTCAAAAGCTCCCTTTACTTGGGAGGCGTCAGGGGACCAGCAGGACCCGGCCGAAGGCCTGCCGGCTCTCGATGTAGGCGTGGGCCCCTGCGGCCTCGGACAACGGGAAGGTGCGGTCGATGACCACCTTCAGCTCGCCCCGGGCAATCGCGTCGAGGTGCCCGGCGATCATGCCGTGCACCCGCTCGTGCGCCAGCAGGAGCTCGGCACCCATGAAGTAGCCCGAGAACGTCTGGTTGTTCGGGCGCATGTTCGAGATGTCGAGCATCTCGGCCCGGTCGCGGCCGGCGTCACCCACCGAGACACAGCGGCCGCGATACGCCAGCACGTTGATGCTCCCCTGCAGCGTCGTGGCGCCGACCGAGTCCACGACGACGTCGACGCCGCGACCGTCGGTCAAGCGCCGCGCCTCGGCCACGAAGTCGTGGGTGCGGTAGTTGATGCCCTCGTCGAGGCCGAACTCCTTGAGCCGCTCGAGGCGCTCGTCGCTCGATGCCGTGGACAGCACGCGTGCGCCGGCCCGCTTTGCCATCTGGATCGCGGCGATGCCGACGCCGCCAGCACCCGCGTGGATCAGTGCGGTCTCGCCGGCCTTCAACCGACCGAACTCGAAGAGACAGTCGTCGGCCGTCCCGAAGGGCACCGGCACGGCGGCGGCGTCGTCAGTGCTCACGCCGTCGGGGATTTTCCAGGCGAAGCCGGCGGGTACGGCGCGCCGTTCGGCGTGCGAGCCGTCGAGGCTCACCGTCACGGCGCGGTCCCCCACGGCGAACCCCTGCACGTCGCCGCCCACCTCCACCACGATGCCGGCGGCTTGGTACCCAACGATGTGCGGCACCCGGGCCAGCTCCCCGCCGGCCCGGCTCAGCGTGTCACCCCCCTCGATGCTGACCGCCTCTACGTCGATCATTATGTCGCCGGCGCCGACGACCGGGTCGGGCACGTCCTCGTAGCGGAAGACGTCTGGCGTTCCGGTTTCGTAGTACACGGCAGCTTTCATACGCGTTCGTACTCCTTCATCTTGAATCGCTTCGTCTGGTCGGCGTACCAGCGCGAGGTCTGTGGCAGCTGGGTGGCGATCTTGCCGGCGGCGTTCTTGAAGTAACTGTCGCAGCCGTCGTGCCAGAGGGTGCCGTCGAGCGCGGTGGCCAGGTCCGTGTTGTAGGCGTCCATGATTTCACGCCGTACGTCCACCGCCCTCGCCCCGTGACGGCGCATCGCCCTGAGCGCGCTCATGATGTACGTGGCCTGCGACTCCAGGATGATGATGATCGAGTTCCCGCCCTGGTTCGTGTTGGGACCGTACATCATGAAGAAGTTCGGATAGCCCGACACCGTGAGACCCTTGTAGGCCTGCGCGACCTGGGCCTCCGCCCAGTCGTCGTGCAACCGCCTGCCGGCCCGGCCCACGACCTCGATCCCCTCGAGGTATTCCGTCGCTTTGAAGCCGGTGGCGAGCACGATGACGTCGGCCGGACGCTCCTTGCCCTCGACAGTGACGACGCCCGCCTTGTTGACGCGCTCGATCCGGTCGGTGACGAGCTCGACGTTGTCGCGCAACAAGGCCTTGTAGAAGTCGCTACAGATCAGGGTCCGCTTGCAGCCGAACGGGTAGTCCGGCGTCAGCTTGGCCTTCAGCTCCTCGTCCTTGATCCGGTAGTCGATGTGACTGAGGGCCAAGGCCTTCAAACCGTCGGCCGCGCCATCCTCGTAGCGGAAGGCGATCGTCTTCTCGAAGGCCCAGTAGATCTCGTCGCGGTGCTTCTTGGCCGCGCGCTTGCTGCGGGCGAAGCGTTGCTTGTCCTCTTCGCTGAACGGCTTGTCCGATCGGGGCAGGATCCACTGCGGCGTCCGCTGGTAGACGTCGACCTGCTCTGCGATCTTGGCGACCTCCGGGATGATCTGCGCCGCGCTGGCGCCCGTCCCGATCACCGTCACCCGTTTGCCCGCAAGGTCGTGCTCGTGCTCCCAACGCGCTGAGTGGAAACTTGGCCCGGCGAAGTCCTCGAGGCCCTCGATATTCGGGTACGAGGGCGTGGTGAACGTCCCGATCGCACTCACGAGCACGTCGCAGGAGGATTCCTCACCGTTCGTATCGACGAGACGCCATCGGGACGCTGCCTCGTCCCACGTCGCCGACCTGATGCGGGTGTGCGTGCGCAGGTGCGGCCGGATCCCGAAGCGGTCGGCGCACTCCTCGAAGTACTGGAGGATCTCAGGTTGGTTGGCGTACGTCTTCGTCCAATCAGGTTTGAGGGCGAACGAATACGAATAGAGGTGGGACGGCACGTCACAGGCGGCGCCGGGGTAGGTATTCCAGCGCCACGTGCCGCCAACGCCTTCCGACGCCTCGAAGAGAACGAAGTCGCGGGTGCCGGACTGCACCAACCTGATGGCCAAGGCGAGGCCACCGGGACCCGCTCCAATGATGCCGACGTTCACGTGCGCGGCGTCTCTTGCGCTCGGCTGGCTCACCGCTCTCCTCCTGCCCTCGTCGCCGGGTCCGAGCGCGCGGTCACGTCGGTCGCGCCTGAAGTCGGGGTTGCTTCGACGTGACGCGTCTCGATCGCGGAGTGGTGCAACTTCGCCACTGGGCCTCCGGGTTGGGAAAACGAGTCCCTGAGTTTGGCACCGTCGGCCGGGTACGGTCTGGACCGAGCCGACCCCGACGCGAGTCCGAGCCGGCGGTCGAAGGGAGGCACATGGACCACGACGCTGAGGGGCTGGCCCTGGTCATCGGGGGCAGCTCCGGGATCGGGGCCGCGCTCGTCGAGGCGTACCGGTCGCAGGGCACCCAGGTCGTGACGTGGGACATCGCTGGCGAACCGGACGTCCGCTGCGACGTGCGCGACCCTGATGGGGTCGATCAGGCCGTGAGTGAGACCCGGCGGAGCTGGGGAATTCCCGACTGGGTCACGGTCACCGCCGGCGTCGGGCACGGAGGCCTGCTCGTGGACGTCACCCCGGACGACTTCGACCGCGTCCTGGCGGTGAACACCCGTGGTCCCTGGTTGTGTCTCCGCGGCTGGGCCGGCGTTCTGCTGGCCGAGAAGCGAACCGGCTCGCTCGTCGCGCTGTCGAGCGTCAGCGCGCGGCTGGTCGACCGTGGCATGGGGGTGTACTGCGCATCGAAAGCCGCGCTCTCGATGCTCGTACGGGTGGCCGCCGCGGAATGGGGACCGGCCGGGCTGCGCGTCAACGCGGTCGCGCCGGGTGTGACGCGGACTCCGATGCTCGGTCCCGACGCGATCGCCGGTACAGACGAATCGCCGTGGCTGGCCGGAGTGGCCAAGAGGACCCCGCTGGGCCGGGTGGGTGAGGCGGACGACATCGCGCAAGTCGTTCTCGCCCTGCACGGCATGGATTGGGTCACCGGTCAGATCGTCGAGTGCGACGGCGGCCTCGCACTGAGGAGCCCGATCTTGGGCTGACTTCGGAGCTCGCGCCAGCGAGCGTTAGCTGGAAGCCTGAGCCCGCAGCCCGTCGCAGACGATCGCGAGCAGGTCGATGGCAGGCGCGTCAACGGAGTGCCCGGCGGCCTGACACGTCGCACCCACGAGGCTGACGACGGCGGCGGGCGTGACGTCTGCGCGGACGGCTCCGACTTCCTGGGCCCGGCACATCAAGACGCCGACCGCATCGCGCAGGTCCTCTTTGACTTCGGCCGCTGCCTGCTCGAAATCCAATCCCGCACCCATGACGGCGGCGATCAGGTCGCGCTTGGCGGCACCGAGTGCGACGAAATGCTCGAGGAAGCCGAAGAACGCGGCGGCGGGATCCGCGGCGTCGGCCTGGGCCCGGGCGTCGTCGGTGAGGGCACGCAGGCGGTCGATAAGGATGGCCTCGCAGAGCTTTTCCTTTGTGGGGAAATGCCGGTAGAGCGTGCCCACGCCGACGCCGGCCTTCTCCGCGATCACGTCGACGGGGGCCTCGATGCCCTCGCACGCGAAGACCATTTCGGCTGCTTCGAGGATGCGGCCGCGGTTGCGTAGGGCGTCGGCCCGCAGCGGGCGGTCCTCGCCGATCGGCTCGTCACAGCCCCCCGGTAGGTTCGACTTCGGTCCCACGAATCTCCCTTCTTTCATGGGTTGACAAACGGAACGTTGGTTCCGTATAGTCTAAGTGGAACCTGAACTCCGATTCCGATTGTAGAACGTTCCAGGCACCAAGTCCACCCTCTCAAGGGGCGAAGGATGGGAAGGCGGGACAGTGCGGAACCGGGAGGTCCAGGTCAATGCCACAGACACCAGGACAACCGGGCCAAATGAGACGGGAGACCGAAATGACCACCACGCTCGAGCGACCCAGCCAAGGGGACGGCGCAGGCGACGTCGCCGCCACCGGCGACCCCAAACGCTTCCGAGCCCTGGGCATCATCGCCCTGGCCCAGCTGATGGTGGTGCTCGACGCCTCCGTCGTCATCATCGCCCTGCCGTCGGCGCAGAAGGCGCTGCACATCTCGACGGCCAACCGCCAGTGGATGCTGACCGCCTACACGCTCGCGTTCGCCGGCCTGCTGCTGCTGGGCGGCCGCATCGCCGACTACTTCGGCCGCAAGCGCATGTTCATCGTGGGCCTGATCGGGTTCGCGGCCGCTTCAGCCCTCGGCGGACTGGCCCAGAACGCCGCCATGCTCTTCAGCGCCCGGGCCCTGCAGGGCGCGTTCGCCGCGATCATGGCGCCTGCCGCGCTCTCGCTGCTGACCGTCGCGTTCACTGAGCCCAAAGAGCGGGCGCGTGCCTTCGCCGTCTACGGCGGCATCTCGGGCGCCGGCGCCGCTGTCGGCCTCATCCTCGGCGGCGCGCTCACCCAGTACGCCACGTGGCGTTGGACGTTGCTCATCAATGTGCCCTTCGCGATCTTCGCAGCGATCGCCGCGACGCGCGTGGTGCGTGAGAGCCGCGCCTCGGCCAATCACGGCTATGACCTGCCCGGCGCGGCGACGGTGACCGGCGGCCTCCTCGCCCTCGTCTATGCCTTCACCAAGGCCGGCACCGACGGATGGAGCTCGTCGACCGCAGTGGCGCTGTTCGCCGCGGCTGGGATCCTGCTCACGGCGTTCGTCGCGATCGAGCTGCGGGTCAAGCACCCGCTCCTCCCCATGCGCGTGGTGCTGCACCGCGACCGCGGCGGGTCGTTCCTCGCCTCGCTGCTCATCGGGACGGGCATGTTCGGCACGTTCCTGTCACTGACCTACTACTTCCAGAACACGCTGCACTACTCGGCGCTCAAGAGCGGGTTCGCCTTCCTGCCCTTCTCGCTCGGGATCATCACCGGCGCGACGCTGGCCAGCCGCTTCCTGCCTCGCATCGGGCCGCGGCTCGTCATGGGCGGCGGGCTCGTGCTGGCCGCGGGCGGGCTGTTCCTGTTCAGCCAGCTCGACGTGGCGTCGACGTACGTGTCGATCGTGCTGCCGGCCGAGCTGATCACCAGCCTGGGCATGGGCCTGGCCTTCGTGTCTCTCAGCAGCACCGCGCTGATCGGCGTCAACGAGGAAGACGCTGGCGTCGCCAGCGCCCTGGTGAACTCGACGCAGCAGACCGGCGGTTCCATGGGTGCCGCACTCATCAACACGATCGCCACCACGGCGACGGCCTCGTACATCGTGGCGCACGGGCACACGCCTGCCGCGCTCGAAGCCGGTGCCATCCACGGCTACACGACGGCGTTCACCTTCAGCGGCATCGTGCTGGCGGCGGCGGCCGTGGCGGCCTTCACCCTCATCCGGCGAGCCCGCTTCCAGGAGCAGCCGGTCAACGCGCTCGACGAAGAGGTCTACGTCGAGGAGAACGAAGCCGTTGCCCTGGCCGGCGCCGGCGTCTGACGCCTCGTGCTGCGCATCCTCGTCCTCCGCCCCTCTCACTTCTCCCCGCCGCGCCAAGGGAGACCCTCGGCCGCACCGGCGCCCTTAGCGCCGGTGCGGTTCCGAGTGGTCCCAGTCGGCGAGCAGGGTACGCAGCGCGGTGAGCAGGATGAGCGGCTGGTCGAGCATGGCGTGGTGGCCGGCCTCCGGGATCTCGATCACCGGCGTCACCCGTCCGAGCTTCTCGTACATGAAGGCCCCGATCTCGGGCGTGACAAGGCCGTACTCGGAGCGCAACAGCGCGAGGCGGCAGTCCACCTGGGACAGGTAGGGCACGGCTAGGCCGCGCACGCCACGGCCGAACTGTTCGAAGATGCGGCGGTCGAATTTCCACTGCCACCCGCCTTCGACCTTCTTGAGCGAATGGCGGGCCACGAAGTCGACGACGTAGTCGAGGTAGTGCGCCTGCGGCGGGACCGTGCGGAAGCGGGCGACGGCGACATCGACTTCCGGGTAGGTGCGGGGTCGCCCGAAAGCATCGTGTGCACTGATCTCGGGGTCGGCCTCGGTCACCGGCGAGTCGCAGACGATCACACTGGCGACGTCGTCGGGGTGGCGCGCTGCGGTGACGATCGTGATGAAGCCGCCCATGGAGTGGCCGATGACCACGGGCAGGCCGTCGATCCCGGCGTCGGCCGCCACCGCGACGACCTCGTCGGCCCACTGCTCGGGGTCGTACGCCTCCCGGTGCCCGCTGTCGCCGTGTCCGGACAGGTCGATCGCCGCGACCCGGAATTCGGTGGCGAAGGTCGCGGCCACGTGGGTCCACCAGTGGGCGTGGGCGCCGCCGCCGTGCACGAAGACGAGACCGCGGCGGCCCTGCTCGCCCCAGTGCAGGTAATGGATAGCGCAGCCGTCGACCTCGACGGTGCCGTCGCCATGGGGCACCGCGACGGCGCGTCGGAACCACGCGGGCGCGTCGGGGAGCAGAGAGGGGGCCGTCATCAGGTTCGTCGGAAGCGGCGCCGCCGGCCGGAGCGGGTTACTCGCTGATGATCTCGATGGCGTACTCGGGGCAGTTGGCGATCGCCAGGCGGGCCTTGTCCTCCAGCTCCGCCGGAACCTCGTCGACGATCACGGTGGACTGGCCGTAATCGTCGACCTCGAACAGCTCTGGCGCAAGGCTGTAGCAGCGAGCGTGCCCCTGGCACTTGTCGGGATCGACGCGGATCTTCATGGGAATACCACCGGCAGGATACGTGGCCCGCGCACCTGTCCGCCCGCCCACGTGATCTCTTCGCCATCGGCGAGCGTGAACTCGGGAATCCGGGCGAGCCATTCCTCGAGAGCGACTTGCAGCTCCATGCGAGCCAGGTTCGACCCCGCGCAGCGGTGAATGCCCGAACCGAAGGCGACGTGGCGGTTGTGGGCGCGGTCGAGCTGGACGACGTCGGGGCTCTCGAATGCCTCGGGGTCGCGGTTGGCGGCCGGGAAGTTCATCAGGACCTTGTCGCCCGCTTTCATGGGGCAGCCGGCGTACTCGACGTCCTGCGTCACCTCGCGGGCCATCGTCACCGGGGAGTACGCGCGGAGCAGCTCCTCGACCGCGGTCGGCATGAGCTCGGGCTCGGCCACCAGGCGCTTGCGATCCTCCTCGTGCGAGGCCAGGTGCCACAGCGACGAGCCGATCCCGCTCCACGTGGTGTCGACCCCGGCGATGAGCACGAGCGCCGCCATGCCGAGCACGATGCCGTCGTCGACGGGCTTGCCGTCGACCTCGGTGTGCAGCAACTCGCTGAGCAGGTCGTCGCCCGGGTTCTCCTTGCGCTGGGCCAACTGGTCGACGAAGTAATAGAGCAGGCCCTCTGCCCCGGCCTGGCGGCGCTCCGGGTCGTCGGCGAACTCGAGCACGTCGCGCACCCACCCGGTGAAGGTGTCGGCCAGGTCGGTCGAGACGCCGAGGATGCGCGCGATGACCCGGACCGGAATCTGCTGCGCGTAGTCGGCCGCCGCGTCGGCGTGGCCCTTGTCCGCGAAACCGTCGAGCAGCGAACGGCAGAGGTCGCGCGTCAGCGGCACGTAGGAGTCGACCCGCTTGTGCGAGAACCATGGGAGCAGGAGGCGGCGCGTCCAGGTGTGCAACGGCGGGTCGGCCGAGATCGGCGGCAGGCCGTACTCCAGGTTGGGGCCGTCGAAGTTGGCGTTGGGGTCCTCGTCCTCGTCGCCCGGGATGACTGCCACCTTGAGGGAGCTGAAGTGCTCGATGTCGTGGGCGATCGCCGTGACGTCGTCGTAGCGCAACGGCATCCAGCTGCTCTTGCGCCGGTCGGTGTGCGGGATCGGGCAGGTCGGGCGCAGTTGGTCCCAGATGCTGAACGGGTCGGCCAGGTACCCCGGGTCCATGACGTCGAAGTCGGTCGCCCAGTCGGTGACCGGCGCGGTATGTGTCATCGGATGCCCCCTTGTGGTGCAGGTACAGCGGGTGCGGCGTCGTGCTGTCTCGTCGGACCGCCGAGATTCACACTACTGCCGGGTTAACGGAAGGGTCCGCTGGGCAGTGCGGAACTCGGTCCGCTGACCTCTCCGGTCGCGCCGTTCACTCGCATACGCGCCCTGAATTCCCCACTCGGCGTAATTAAGAGCGCGTATGCACCGAGTTGGGACCACCGGCTGCCCGGCACCCGAAGTCCTACGCAGACTGCGACTTAGGACGCCACCGGCTCCCCGCCCCGAACGACCTCGTACTGGCGGGATTCCTCGACGGCCGGCACCCGGGTCCCGGGCCCACCGTCGGGCTCGGGGCGGATCACCTCGGCGCCGTCCGGCGCGAACTGGACGATGTAGGCCTTGCGCACGGCTGCGGTCCTGTTGGGGCCGGTGGAGTGCGGGGTGAGCGACGAGAAGACCACGATGCTGCCGGCGGACGCCGGCACGGGCACCGCCTCGGCGGGGTCGCGCAGGCACACGAAGCCAATGTCGGAGTACTCATGTGCCAGCGTGCCGAACCGGTGCAGCCTCGGCACCACCCACGGGCAACCGTTCTCCTCGGTGGCGTCGGTGAGGGCGACCCAGCACGTGAGGTACTGCTGCGGCTCCACGAAGGCGTAGCCGTTGTCCTGGTGCCAGGGGAAGGGCGACTCCGTGCCCGGCTTCTTGTACACCGCCTGATCCCAGTACAGCCGCACATCGGGGCCGATGAGGTCCGCGCACAAGCCGGCGAAGAGTGGCGACGTGGTGAAGCGCTGCAGCCGCGGCGAGCGCACCACGAGATGGGTGGTGAAGGTGATCTCGTCGGCGCGGGCGATGAAGAAACGGCCACCCTCCATCTCGCGCAGCGCCTCCTCCTGGCGGTGCTCGAAGGGGTCGATCTCCGCGAGGAGCTCGCTGACCTCGTCAGGCGTCAGCGCGCCCTCGAGCACGAAGTAACCGAGCTCGTCGTACTGGCGCGCCTGCCCCGGCGAGACGATGCGGAACGGCCCGGTGTGGTCGTGCCATTCGAACCCGGCGTTGAGCGCGTGCGGTGGCGGACTCGGAGGCCCCGCCGTCCGGCGCGCGCTCATGCCCCGCTCACGTCCCCGTGAAACGCGGGGCGCGCCGCTCGGCGCTGGCCCGCACGCCTTCGGCGAAGTCCGCGGTGCCTTGGAGGCGGAGCTGCTCCGCGCACTCCTGGTCCATAGCGGACTTCGTCGCCTCGACCAGCCCGAGCCGTAACGTGGCCCGGATGGCGCGCACGGCCAACGGGCCTGACCCCGCCAGCTCCCCGGCGTAAGCGAGTGCGTCGGTCATGAGGTCACCCTCGGCGTCGCCGGCCAGCCGATCGCACAGGCCCAGGGCGAATGCCTCCTCCCCGCCGACGCGGCGCCCGGTCAGCAGGAGGTCGGCCGCGGCCTGCTGCCCGACGACCGCGGGCAGCGTCACAGTCAGGGCGAAGCCGTGATGGAAGCCAAGGCGCGAGAAGTTTGCACTGAAGCGGCTGGCCCCCGTCGCCACCCGGAAGTCCGCCGAGAGCGCGAGGCCCAGGCCGCCTCCGATCGCGGCGCCCTGCACCGCAGCCACGACGGGGAGCGGTGCCGCGAAGAGCCGCAGCGCCTGACGGTAGAGCTCAGCGATGTCCTGTCCCGCGTTCGACGCGAAGTCGAGCCCGGCACAGAAGTGCTTGCCCTCTGCGGCCAACACGATCGCCCGGCACCAACCCGTACGGTCCAGCTCGTCGTACGCGTCAGCCGCCGCGCGCAACAGCGCCGTGTCGAAGAAGTTGTTCGGTGGCCGGCGCAGGGACACCACGCCCACGTGTTCGCCGTGCTGTTCGACCGCGACCGAGTCGCTCACGGCGCCGCTCGGCCGGAGGCCCTCACGCCGCGATGTCCTCCAGGCTGCGCCAGTAGATCAGCGCGTCCTCACCCTCGACGGCCTTGGGGATCCGCCCCACCTCGGTGAAGCCCAGGCGTTCGTAGAGGGCCCGGACCGGATTGGACTCGAAGACCAGGTTGAACTGCAGGGCGTCGTAGCCCAACCGGCGGGCCTCCAGCATCGAGTGCTCCACCAGCGTGCGGCCGACACCGGTGCCCCGGTAGGCGGAGAGCACGAAGTAGCCGGCGTTGGCGATGTGGGCGGCGCGGCCGACGAAGTTGGGCTTGATGTAATACGCCCCGATGAGATAACTGCCGAACCTCGCCACCTGGACGGCGGACGAATGGTCGACCCAATAATCGTCGAACTCCTCGCGGGTGACGGGCGCCGACTGGGGGAACCCTTCGCCGGCGCCGACGATGCGGCTGAACGCGACGAACAGCTCGTCGTAGTCATCCACGGTGGCCACCTTGATGTCGACCGGCACGACACCCACGGTAGTGGTGCGCTCGCCGCGAACCGGGTCACTTGCCGAGTCGATTGCCCGACGGCACGTGGCGCGCCGGGAGCCGACGAGGCAGCCGTCAACGCGCGGCGAAGCCGGTCGTCCCGGTGCCAGGACGCACGGCCTCGATCGGGTCGCGCAGGTCGTCGATGTAGCCCAGTGCGTACGCCCCCCGGTCGTAGCCCATCAGGCGGAGCAGGTCGACGGGGAGGGTCTCGGCCACCTCCCGGGGCACGGAGAGGTACTGGTTCTCCTCCTGGCGCAACCACGCGACGGCATAGGTGATGTTGAGTCCGATGCGGGTTGCAATCGAGCGGTTGGCGCCGCCCCCGTGGTACACGCTCCCCGAGTAGACGAGCACCGAGCCGCGCGGCATCTCGGCGGGCTCGGTGTCGTCCGGGCCGAAGGACCGACGGTCCTCGATCGCGTTGCTGCCGATGACGACGCGGGTTGCGCCGTTCTCCTCGGTGAAGTCGGTCAGGGCCCAGATCGTGTTGCACTGGACGTCGTAGCCCGCCGGGAAGGGGAAGAAGTCGAAGGCCCACTGGTCCCGGTGGATCGGCTGGGCGGTTTCGCCAGGCCCGATGGCGATGGCCTGGGTGAGGTGGAGTTGGATGTTCGTGGCGTGGCCCAGGAACACCCGAGCCGCACCCAGCGTGAGGGGGTCCATGACGAGGTCCCGGCACGCGGCCGAGCGGGCGATCAGCGAACCGGTGCGGCGGGTCAAGTTGCCGCTGAAGTCGTCCGGGCCGGTGGGTGTGGCGTCGAGGAAGGGCCGCAACTCCGCCTCGACCCGGTCCAGCAGCGCCGGCTCGGCGACGTCCTCCACGATCACCGCGCCGTCGCGGACCACCGCTGCCGCCACCTCGTCGGGGCCGGCCTCGCTGCTCAGGCGGACGATAGGCACGCCCTCATCCTGGACAACGTCGCCGGCGACAGCAACTCTTCGTGCCTGCTACGGCGCCGCCGGCGCCTCTGTCACCAGGCCGATTTCGGCCAGCTTGCGCAAGGTTTCGCGAACGTCGTCGCCGATCACGGCCGCCTGGTCCGGATAGGTCTCGGTGAGCGTCCGGACGATCTCGTCGACGGTGGCGGACCCGTCGCACAGTTCCCAAACGGCGCCCGCGCTGGAGTTGAGCAGGATCATCAGTTGGCCGACGTCGTCGTACACGGCGACGTTGTCGTCCAGCTCGACCCCCGAAGCACCCTCACGGCGCACCGGCACCGAACCCGCCTCCGGCCATGAAGCCTCCACGGCTGCCATTCCTATACCGCCTAGACCCGGGCGCCCACGACGCCGAGCACCAGCTCACACGCCGCGTCGAGATCCGAGAAGGCGAGGGCGTAACACGCGCACTCCGCTGCGAGCCGGCCGAGCGCCTCCGAGCCGGCCGGGCCGTGCGGCAGAAGGTTGACCGCGTGCAGCGCCAGCGTGAAGAACGCTTCCGTCTCGCTCAGCCCGACGAGCGCCGTCTCCGCAGAAGGGTCGTAACGAGGGACGATCACGAAACCGGGCTCGCATGCGCCACCGACGCGCCGCCCGGTGCCGTCCCCGACTGGAACGAGCCACTCCCCGTCGCCCTCTCCGTCGAGCACCTCCGGCGCCATGTCCGCCAGCACCCCGAAGCTGCCCGGCTTCACCGTGATGGGTTTGGGATACGGCAACAGACGGCCGGGACCGGGATCGGCATCCTCGAGGTCGAGTTCGAGCGCGACGAGCTCGTCGCTGAGATAGCCGAGACCGGACCGCACCAGCCCCGCCGTCAGCGTCGACTTGCCCGAACCCGACGCCGCCGGCACCAGGATGCCGACACCCGATGCCTCCAACCCGCCGGAATGGAAGAGCAGATGCTCCCCACTCAGCTCGGCGGCGAGACGGTTGACGTCCCATACGAGCCATCCGACGGCGACGCCGGGTGCCAGCGCGGCCTCAACCAGTTCACCGTCGCGGCGCACGTCGACCGCGCCCGGCCGTTCCGGCGATGCCGTCAGCGTGTACTGATGCGGCGCGGGCGGACCGACCGACACCGCGGCGTCGTCCCGCTCCTCGGTGTCGCACAACGACCGCAGCATCGCAGAGATGTGGGTACCGAGAGCCGCGTCGTCGCAGCAGACCGTAAAGCGATACGAGAGAGCCCTCAGGTTTGGGGTGCAGTGCGCCCAGTCGTACACGTCCGGCGCGGGCACGAATTAGGAGGGGTCGACCTGGCTCCCCGCCTCGTGCGCGTCGGCCAGGGCGTCGATCGCCGGCTTGGGTGTCCGGCTGGCCCAGTGGTGCATCGCCCAACCGCCGGCGATGAGTGCAGCACCAATCTCGGCGTCGCGCTTGATGTCGATGCCGGTGAACGCCAGCGTCGAGCCGGGCGACGTCGCAGGCGACGTGGTTCCACCCGTCCCCGTCCCAGTGCCGCTACCACTCGTCGTCGACGGGCTCGTCGAAGGGCTGCTCGAGCTCCCACCGGTCGTGCCATGGTTGCCCGACAGGGTCGCACCCGCTGCCGGCTTGGCGGTCAGGATCTCGGGCACGACCCAGGCTGCGGCACCCGCGCTGGCCGCCACCGACATCCGCCCGAGGGCTTGGCGCCTCGAAAATGTCCGACTGGGGCGGGCTTCGCCCGGTGCAACCGGAGATGTGCCCCCATCTCGATTCGTCCCTTGCCTCTTCATCACTTCCGCCCGTCCTTTGTGACCTCGAGGGAGACTCTACCGACGGTTCTCCCACTTAACCAGGGTTTTTTGTATGTGCTTCGGCGGCGCCCGGTGCGTGCACCCGGTGCCGCTTGACCCCCTGGTGGTGGAGTAACGACCGATCGCCGCGTTTACTACCGCGCTGCGGCTCTCTCCGTGGATTTGTGCATTGTTTGTGAAACCCGGGTTTCGGTTCGGTATGGGTGCGTCCGCGGGTGCAGCCCGTGCGTGCGCGCCCGCATTCGTCCAGAGGCCCGGCGATGGCAAGCCTTGGCGGCATGATGAGCAGGTGAGGGGCCGAGCGAACGCCACGGATGCGTCGATCGAAGCGACAGCGCGCCTGTTGTGGGAAGCCTGCCGCCCCGATCCCGACCCGGACTCGGTGCAGTCGGCCCTGGCCGGTGGCGCCGACGTCACCCTCGCCGTCAGGGCGGCCGAGGACCACCGGATCAGCCCCCTGCTCTGGCGGGCACTCGATGCAGCCGACGCCCTGGGCGCGCTCGGCACAGATCGAGCCGCGCTGAAAGGGACGGCCGACGCGTTCGCCATGGAGGCGCTTCTCTTGATCCCGCGCGCGATGGAACTTGCGGTCAGCCCCCTGACGGCCGCGTCGCTCGAGCCTGTCGTCTTCAAAGGTCCTGCCGCAGCCGCGCGCTACCCGCGGCCGGGCTTGCGTCCGATGGAGGACATCGATCTGCTCCTCCCCCGCGCCGATCACGCACGCGCACTGTCTGCACTGGGGGCAGCCGGGTGGACGATCGTGCGCGCGGCGGAGGGTGAGCAGTACGACACCGTCCTCACGCACGCGGAGGTGCCGTCGTTGTTCCTGGAGCTGCATTTCGGGCTCGAGACGGCGTCGCAGCGGGTCACGGCTCTCGATCCGGTCAGTTTGTGGGCCCACCGGCAACCCGCAGTCCTGGCGGGTACACCTGCCTTCGTCCTGCCCCAGGACGAAGAGCTGGTGGTGCTGGCTGCACATGCCGGCAAGCCGCACCACGGCTTCGTCCGGCTCGTATGGATCGCCGACATCGCCATGATCGTGAGCGCCGCGGCGAGCGACGGCAACCCCGTCGACTGGCAACGCGTCCGCGCCGTCGCCGGATCGACCCACTGTGTGACCGTCGTCGGCGCCGCCCTCGCCATGGCGCGGCGAGCGGGCGTCGAAGCACCCACCGGCCTGTTCCCTCTTCCGACCCGGGGTTGGCGGGGCGCCGCCATGCGCCAGCTGCTCTCGGAGACTTGGCCACTCACCCACCTCGAGCTACCGGGGTATCAGCTCAATTACGCGCTGACCGATGATCGGGTGCAGCGGTTCAAGATCCTTGTCGTCCTGCGCAGCTCGGGCTACGGCATCGGCGGGCGCGTGCGACGCATCGCCGCACTGCCCCGCCGGGCGTTGTCCGGCCCGCACTCGTCCGGCTAACCGCCAGACATTGGCTCAAATACCTGGGAAGACCCGGCGCAGGAGCTCCAGCACCTCACCGTTCGCAGCCACCGGGGGACTGTGGTCCGGATCCAGGCGGCCGTAGACCAATCGGCAGAAGGACTCCGCGGGCAGCTCCAGGTCGGGGGCCACGCCACCGTCGCCCTCGAGGAGCTCAGCGGACTCGGGTGTCAGGCGCAGCGTGAAGTGCCGGATGGGTTCGTGCGTGCGGACCCGGACCTCGCGTTCGTCGCCCGTCGGTTTCGCCGCGAACCGTCCGATCAGGCCCAGATTGTCGATGATCACGGCGGCCGCGTCGGGCGGAAGGACAGCCCCGGGAATCGACATGACCTCGATGTCCCAGGTGTGCAGCGCGTGCTCGTTGAGGCGCAGTGCCACCGCCGTCTCGAAGCTGACCGACAACGGACCGAAGGGGAACGTGACGCGTTCCCGATCGTCTTCGTTCACCGACTCGAACGCCTTGCCCAGCTGCTCGTCCTCAGTGAGCGCATCGTCGGCTTGAGCCTGCGGCGACTTGGCGTTCCACTCGTCCCACACTGGCTGGGCGGCGTCGTCAGCAAATGGGACGCCTGCCAGGACGGCCTCGAGGCGACGCTCCATCAACACTCCACCCGAACCGAGATGGGACAGGACGTCCGCGATGCTCCAGCCGTCGTCGTACGACGGGCTCTCGAGCTCGTCGACATCGAGGCCCCGGACCAGTTCGCGGAGCCGCTGGACCGAGGCGGCGAGAGGCGGCAGCGGGTTGTCCATGCCAGCGGTCTAGCGGAAAGGCAGCGGTTCTGATCCGCCTGTATTTAACTTGACAGTTAACTAACTCCGAGGTTAAATAGGCGGATGACCGTGCGGCTGTCCGACGAAGGACTCGATGCGGCGTTCGCCGCGCTCGCCGACCCAACGAGACGGGCCATCGTGAGCCGGCTCGCCCGCGGCGACGCCACGGTCGGCGAGCTCGCCGCCCCGTTCGCCATGTCGCTGCCCGGCATCTCGAAGCATCTCAAGGTGCTCGAGCGAAGTGGTCTCATTTCGCGCGGACGCGACGCCCAGTTCCGGCCTTGTCACCTCGAGGTCGGTGCGCTCGACCAGACGCTCGATTGGATCACCACGCACCGGCAGATCTGGAACGAGCGCTTCGACAAGCTCGATGTGCACCTGCGCGACCTCCGATCCGGCTCCAACCCGAGAAAAGGCTCTGACACGTGACGGTGTCGGCGAACGAGCTCTGCTTCACCCGCGTCTTCGACGCGCCGCGCGAAGTCGTCTTCGAATGCATGATCGACCCGGAACACCTCGCACATTTCTGGGGGCCGGCGGGTACCACCGCGCCGCTCGAGCACATCTCTGTCGACGCCCGGCCTGGCGGCGTCTTCTCGACCGTCATGATCAACGACCGCGACGGCAGCCGGTACCCGACCCATGCCGTTTACGACGAAGTGCGCCCACCCGAACTCCTGTCGTGGACCGAAACCCATTCTGGGATGCAGGTGATCACCCATTTCGCGGCGCTCGGGCCGGAGCGCACGGAAGTACGGATCCATCAGCGCTTCGTCCCCGAGGCCTTCATGTCTCCGGAGGCGCAGGCTGGGTTCTCGACGTCGCTCGACCGCGTCGCCACGCATCTCGGGCGCGTCCGATCCCTTCGTGCCCAGACCGATCCCGGCACGCCCGAGTAGGAGGACCGCATCATGACCACCGACACAGCGATCACGGGCAACGGCGACGTGCCCACCACCAAGGACACCGCCGATGAATTCCTCGCCCTCGCCGACCTGTTGGAGGCGGCGGGGCCGCCCGTGTGGGACGAGCCGTCGCTGTGCGAAGGCTGGCGTACGAGGGAGGTCGTTGCCCACGTGACGATGCCCGTGCGCTACCCGGTCCCGGCCTTCATGGCAGAACTCGAGGCAGCCGGCGGCGACTTCACCCGCCTGTCGAACACGGTCGCGGGGCGAGACGGCACCCTGCCGACGGAGCGTCTCTTGGCGGACCTGCGCTCCGAGGTGCTGCACGACTGGCAGCCGCCCGGCGGCGGAGAGGACGGCGCGCTGACACACTGCGTCGTCCATTGTCTCGACATCATCGAGGCCGTCCCCTTGTCGCGTCGTGTGCCGGACGGGAGGATCACGCGGGTCCTCTCGCTGGTGGCGCACCCCGATGCGCCCAACCTCTTCGGCACCGACTTGTCCGGGGTGGAGCTGCGCGCGGACGACCTCGAGTGGACCTCCGGCGAAGGTGCGCTAGTCGCCGGTCCCGCCCAGGCTCTCGTCCTGGTGGCCTGCGGGCGTCGGTTGCCGGCGGGACGCCTGCGGGGAGAAGGAGCCTCCCGTTTCACCCAACATTGAACGGCGGGGGCCAGCTGACGCAGCCAGCGCGGAACGCGTGACACGCGCTGTGGCGCCGAGGAATCCCTGCGCCTCGGGCGCGTCCCCGACAAGATCGCCGGACTGACCAGCGTCGGCATCCCATAGGACCAAGCACTCGCCGCAGTCTTCATCGAGCGGCTGTGCACGGCCTATCTACCGCCGATCTGGGGTTGGGCCACCCTGGTCTGGATGCGCCGCAGCGATTACGTCTGAACCCGCGTGCGGTCCCGCCAAGACCGCCACGCCCGGTACCCGCCGTCGAGGTCGGCTACTCGGGTGAATCCCAAGGCACGCAACGAAGCGGCCGCAAAGCTTGAGGCGTACCCCTCGGAGCACGCGACGACGAGAGGCTGGCCGTATCCGTCGATATCGGGAAGCGCGTAGTCGCCACGGAGATCGAATCGCCATTCGAGCACATTGCGCTCGACGACCATCGCATGATCGAACTCGCCCTCCTCTGCCCGTTGACGTTCGGGCCGGATGTCGATCAGGAACGCCCCAGCAACACGCCAGCATGCGAGCTCCTGGGGGGTTACCCGGTCGATGCGACCACGCGCTTCCGCCAGGAGGTGCTCGACGGATGTAGCCGTCACGGCGCCGGCAGCTGCAGCAGAGATGGGTCGGTGGACGACGTCCGGTCGTCTGCAGCAACCCAACCCTTCTCGCGGGCGACCAGGCGATCGCCAAATCGTTCGTAGTAGTTCATGGACTCAAGTGGTGGGCTGTAGACGTGAAGGCTGAGCGCCGGCACCTCAGCCTCGTTCTGCACATCATGGACGTGTCCCGCGCCGAAGGCGAGCGCGGCGCCCGCGTGCACCTCCCTGCGGGCGAGGGTCACCCTGCCTTCCTCGTCACGCCACGGAATCGTCTCGACCAAGGACCCGCGGATGACGTGCAGCGCGCCCCGCGACCTGCCGTGATCGTGGAGGTCAGCCGTGCTCCCGCTCGGCCACGCGATGAGCCAGGCGTCGAAATCACGTGCCTGGGCAACCAAACGCCAAGACCGCTCGCGTACGCCTGCGGCTCCCGGCCAGTGGACGGCCATGCCCAGGCGACGAGCGATGGCAGCAGGATCGACGTGCCGGCGCCCCGACGCGGCCAAACGGCGAGGTTGGCGAGCCACAGCGAGACGTCCCGTCCTGTTCATCGGGAGAACGGTATCCACTAAATCCTAGTAAGTCAATCGGATTTAGTGGATTTTACTTCTGCCGGGTGACCGTGCATCGCCCGGTGCACCTTGGGCCTGCCCAGGGATCCGCGTCCCGGTGCCGAAGGCGGTGACTCGAGGTCCCAGGGAACATTGTCGTATCCGCGCGGTTTGCAGGCGCTCGTGTTGCGGAGGTTGTAACGTCCGACGCGATGCCGGGGGGCTGGTAGGCATGCGCCGCCGCAGGGCGCGCTCAGGACGACCGCCTGCCCCTTCCGTGCCCGATTAAGGCCCGAACGTGGGCCCAGTCCTCGAGGCCCCCGAAGGTTCCGTCATCGACGATGCGGACGCGCCCGAGGATGGCCCCCTGCTCGAGGGGCGGGAAATCACCATCGGATTCGGGGGCGTGCTGGCGCTCGACGAAGTCTCGATGTCGATCGGTTCGGGCGAGGTCGTCGGGATCATCGGCCCGAACGGCGCCGGCAAAACCACGCTCTTCAACGTGATCTGCGGCTTTGTGCACCCGAGCTCCGGGCGCATCCTCTACCGCGGCCGCGACCTGCACCGGCACCATCCGCACGACCTGGCGAAGCTGGGCATCGCCCGCACGCTGCAGGGCGTGGGACTGTGCGCGGGACTGACCGTGCGAGAGAACGTCATGTTGGGTGCCCAGCCGGTACTGCGCAGCGACCCCGCGTCGTCGTTCCTCGGCCTGTGGCGCTCGAGCCGGGAAGAGCGGCAGACGGCCGCGCGGGCAATGGAGGTCCTCGACGACCTCGGCGTCGCGGCCTACGCCGACCGGCTGCCCCAGGCGCTTCCCTACGCGGTCCAAAAACAAACCGTGTTGGCGCGCGCGTTGATGGCCGAACCTCGCCTGTTGTTGCTCGACGAACCGGCCAGCGGGCTGTCCGAGGCGGAGATGACAGCGCTGGGCTCGCGAATTCGGAGTCTCACCTCGAGGATGTCGGTCCTCCTGGTCGAGCACCACATGGACCTTGTCATGGCCGTATGCGACAGGATCGTCGTCCTGAACTTCGGGCGCGTGATCGCTCACGGCACGCCGGAGGCGATCCGCGCCAACCCCGAAGTGGCCACGGCGTACCTCGGAGACGAGGTGGAGGCAACGAGCGAGCCGACAAACAATGAGGACCTCGATGCTTGAGGTGCGCGAGCTCTCCGTTTCGTTCGGAGCCGTGCGGGCGCTGCGCTCCGTGTCCTTCGACGCGGAGCCGGGAGCAATCACCGCGATCCTGGGCGCGAACGGCGCCGGGAAGACGACGCTGCTGCGCACCATCTCCGGATTGGTGAAGCCTGTCTCGGGATCCGTGTCGTTCGACGGAGGTCCGCTCGTCGGTCGCACGGTCGAGTCGATCGCCCGGATGGGGGTGGCCCACGTACCCGAAGGGCGCGGTGTGATCGAGGAGCTCACCGTCGAGGAGAACCTCCGCCTGGCAACGCTGTGGCGCTTCAAGCGCAGTGAACGCCAGGCCGCCATCGACGAGATTCTCGAGATGTTCCCCCGGCTGCAGGTCTTCCGACGCCGGCATGCCTCGACGCTCTCGGGCGGGGAACGCCAGATGCTTGTCCTCGGCCGCGCCCTGATCTCCAGGCCCCGGCTGCTGTTGCTCGACGAGCCAAGCTTGGGACTGGCCCCGCTCATCACCGCGCAGCTGATGGCGATGCTGCACGAACAGACCGAAGGCAAGGACATCACGGTCGTTCTGGTCGAACAGAACGCCCGCAGCGCGCTCTCGGTCTCGCATCACGCCGTCATCCTCAACCTCGGGCAGGTCGTCGTGTCGGACTCGGCTGCGAAGGTCTCGGCGGACGACGAGCTGCGCCATCACTACCTGGGCTTCTGACGCGATGACCCTCTTCTTGGACTACACGCTCGACGGCATCGCCAACGGAATGATCTACGCCACGCTGGCGCTCGCCCTCGTGCTGATCTTCCGGGCCACGCGCATCATCAACTTCGCGCAGGGCGCGGCGGGCATGCTGACGACGTTCATTGCCTTCAGCCTCCTCTCCCGTGGCTGGGGCTACTGGTGGGCTTTTGTCGTGGTGCTGCTCATCGGATTTGCGATCGGTGCCACGACCCAACGCGTCTTGATCCGACCGTTGGTGGGGAAGTCGGAACTGAACCCGGTCATCGTGACGATCGGCTTGCTCGTCGTCTACGAAGGCCTGGCCGGCGCTATCTACGGCAACGCGAGCCGAGGCTTCCCCGCCGCCTACTCGCAGAGCGGGTTGCACATCGGGCACACGACCATCGCGTTCAGCCAATTCGACCTCTTCATCCTGGTTGCCGTCCTCGTGCTGATGGCGGGGACGTTCGTCCTGTTCCGCTTCACTGCGCTCGGCTTGCGCATGCGGGCTTCGGCCTTTTCGGGGGAGATCGCCCGCCTGTTGGGCGTCCGCGTCGGGCTGTTGCTGACGCTCGGATGGGGGTTGGCCGGGATCGCCGGATCGCTGGCCGGGCTCCTCGCCGCGCCCACCCGCTCTTTCGGGCCCTATTACATGAACCTGATCCTCGTCTACGGGTTCACCGCGGCAGTCGTCGGCGGCCTCGAGAGCCCTGTGGGCGCGCTGGTGGGCGGGCTGATCTCGGGACTGTGCATCTCGTACGTCGGTGGGTATCTCGGGTCGGGACTCGAACCGCTCGGCGCACTGGCGCTTCTGATGGTGGCGTTGATGGCGCGTCCCGAGGGGATCTTTGCCCGGCCGCCGGCAAGGCGGGTCTGAGATGGACTCCGCAGCCCTCACCAAGGTCGTGCCCCGGCAGCCGCTGATCCGTCACCTTCTTTTCGCCATGCTCGCGGGCGTCGTCCTCTGGTACCTGACGACAAAGCTCAGCTCGTACAACCAATACCAGGTCGGCGAGATCGCGTCCTACGTCGTGGTACTGGCCGGGCTGAGCGTGCTGACGGGCGCCAACGGTCAGATCTCACTCGGCCACGGCGGATTCATGGCGGTCGGCGCCTACACGCTGGGCCTGTTCATGACCCACACCGCGACCAATTTCCTCCTGGAGCTTGCCGCGGCGGCCGGGGTGGCCGCGGTGGTCGGCGTCCTCATCGGCCTGCCGGCCACCCGGCTGAAGGGCCCCTACCTGGCCGGCATGACTCTGCTCTTCGCGCTCGCCGTCCCGTCCATCGCAGACAAATGGCCGGCCACGTTCGGTGGCGACCAAGGGCTCACCGTGGGTGCGCCCACCGCGCCGGGGTCGCTCGGTCAGGAGGAATGGCTGGCCTGGATCCAGATCCTCGCCGCACTGATTGTGCTCGTCCTCCTGGCGAACCTCCTGTGGAGCCGCTACGGGCGCGCGTTCCGCGCGGTGCGTGACGACGAGATCGCGGCGTCGTTGGCGGGGATCCATGTGGCGCGCACGAAGGTGACGGCCTTCGCCGTCAGCGCGGCCTGCGCCGGGCTCGGCGGCGCGCTCCTCGCTCTTTCGACCGGCATCGTGAACACGGGTTCGTATCCCCTGACGTTGTCGATCCAATTGTTGGCCGCCATGGTGCTCGGCGGTACCGGGACGCTGTTCGGGATGGTGTGGGGCGGGATCCTCCTCGTGTACCTCCCGCAGTGGTCGACGTCGGTGTCGTCGGACTTCAATCTCGGCAGCGGGGCGAACGCGTATCTCGCCACGATCATCTTCGGGGTGGTGCTCATCGTGGCCATGCTCGCCGCGCCTAACGGGATCCAAGGCGGCCTGCGCTGGCTGTGGGCCCATCGCCCGCGCCCGGGGCAGGGCGACCACGAAGTGCCCGCGCCACTCCAGGTGTCAGCAACTGACTAACGCAACTGCAAACAAAGAAAGGGAGGAGTCATGCGACGACGAGTAAGGAGATTGACCAGTTGGACCCGCTGGGGCCGGGCGCTCGTGGCCGGGTCCATAGGCTGCATGCTGGGGGTGACGCTGTTGCCGGCGACGGCACAAGCGGCGAGCACGCCCGGCGTCACCTCGAACTCGATCACCATCGGTGCCACGGTCCCGCTCACCGGGCCGGCCGCGCCGGGCTATGACGAGATCGCACCCGCGATGAACGCGGTGTTCGCCTGGGCCAACGCACACGGCGGCGTCAACGGCCGCAAGATCCACTACACGTATCTCGACGACGGCTACAACCCCGCCAACACCGCCACGCTCACCCGCCAACTCGTGCTGCAGGACAACGTCTTCGCGGACGTCGGGTCGCTCGGGACGCCCACCCAGTCCGCGGTGCAGTCCTTCTTGAACCAACAGAAGGTCCCGCAGCTGTTCATCGAGTCGGGCTGTAACTGTTGGAACAACTCGAAGTTCCCATTGAGCCTCGGGTGGCAGCCGCCATACACCATCGACGGCAAGATCCTCGGCGCGTACATCAAGGCCAACTTCGCCGGCAAGAAGATCGGGTATCTGTCCCAGGCCGACGAGTTCGGCCAGGACGTGGTCAAGGGCCTCGACATGGAGATTCCGAGCTCGTCGGTCGTGTCGCGCCAGACCTATGACGCCGCGACTCTGTCCGGAGCGTTGTCGAACCAGATGGCGGCGCTGAAGGCCGCAGGCGCCCAGGTGGTGGTGCTCGCCACCATCCCGGCTGCCACCGCGCTGGCGATGTTGCCGGCCGCGGTCATCGGCTACTCGCCGCAGTACGTCGTCGACAGCGTGGGTGCGGACGCCCCGACGGTCGGACCGCTCCTCCAGTCCTTCGCCCAGAAGGGCGGCGCCACGGCCGCGCAGGTGGCGGCGGCAGGCGGGCTGCTCAACGGCGTCATCACAACGGCGTACTTCGCACCCGAGTCAGAGACTTCCAACTCGTGGGTGCAGACCGAGAAGAAGATTCTCCAGCAGTACGCGCCGACGCTGTACGCCAAGTCCGGTCTCGACGGCAACACCCAGTACGGCGTCGCGCTGGCCTACACCTTCGTGCAGGCGCTGCAGAAGGCCGGTAAGGACCTGACCCGGCAGAGCCTGATGAACGCGATCAACAGCCAGGGGCACAGCTTTGTCACGCCGGGATTCGTGCCGCTGTCCTACTCGAGCTCGGTGCACTTCGGGTTCGAAGGCGAGCAGGTCGTGCAGTTGAAGAGCTCGGCGGCGCCGGCGGTGACGCCCACGGGCAGTTGGATCGGCGGGGTGCCCGTCGGGCCGGTCGAGACGACCAGCCCCGGATCTGGTCCGATCAAGAAGTACACGGGCCCGACGTCGACACCGCCCAAGAGCCTGTCCTCGACCGCCTGAACTCCTCGGTCTGACCGGCGGCGGGGCGTAACTCCGTCGCCGGTCGCGGCCGATCGAAGTGCTCGTCGCGGGACCTACTCCGCGGCTGGCGCCTCCGCTGTTCGCAATCGTCGGCAGAGGACGCGTATGACTGCGCTCATTATTTCGGGGTCGCTCATGAACGTCCGGAAGTTCCAGCTGGCGAGCGAGAACGTCCGCAGCTCGTCAACTGCCTTCACTGTCGCCGAGCGGGTCCCCCCGTCGAGCAACGCGAGCTCTCCGACGGCATCACCCGGCCCCAACTCAGTCCTGTGCACACCATGTGCGACGACCTCGGCCGTCCCGTCCAGGATCAGGAAAAAGCGTCCAGCTTCTTTGCCTTCGGCCACGAGTTCCGCACCGGCCGGGAAGGACATCTCCTTGCCGGCCTTGCGAATTCGCTTCAGCTGCTTATCCGGAATGTCCCGGAACAGTTCGGAACCTTGCAATGCAGCGATGATTTCGTCGGCCATGTAGGTGCCTTCCAGGTCAGGTCAAATATATCGAAGGGGCGATCTCTGGCTCAGCGGAGGCGGTTCAGCCAGGCGGCCACGACCTCGGCGGCCTCCCGTTCGCTCTTGCGCAGTGAGTGGTCGCCGTCCACGAAGGTGAGCGTCACATCGCCGGGGATGGCCGCCGTCTCGCGCTCGAGCTCATCGGGCTTGGCGAACGCGTCGCGCCGGCCAGAGACGAACAGACACGGGACCTTCAGGGCCGGAAAATGCTCCGTGCGGAGACGGTCGGGCTTCCCGGGCGGATGTAGGGGGTAGCTCACCAACGCCAGCGCGGCGGCGTCCAGACCGTCGGCGACCGCCATCGAGCACATGCGGCCGCCGAAGGAGCGCCCACCGACCGCGATCTGGTCGAGGGGGACCGAGAGGCGCTCCGCCAACGCAGACGCGGCGTCGCGCACAGTCGCGATGCACACTGCGGGCGGGTCGGTGCGGCGCTTGCCGGCGGCCTGCCCGGGGAATCCGACGCGCTCGACCGCGATCCCGAGCGGCGTCACCGCCGTCTCGATGGCGACGAGGCCCGAATGGTCCCGGCCGGCACTCGCGCCGGGGGTAATGACGAGGCCGGCGAGGCGGCGGCGGGGCATCGGCACAGTCTGGCCCACGGCCCGGCGGCGCGAGAGTTGTCATTGTGTCGCCTGCGGCCACACCGACGGATTGGCAGTCGCGCCTGGCTCGGGCTGTGGGAGCGCTCGGCCCCGTGCGGCCACTGCGCGCGAACGCGTGGGTGGTCGAAGCCGGTGGACGGAGGCTCGTGGCGAAGACCGGGCCGGGCGCCGGCGACGAGGCGGAAGGGCTGCGCCAGTTGGGCGCGGTCGACGCCGGCCCCCCGGTCCCCGAGGTGGTCTTTGCGGACGACGAGCTCGTCGTCACGGTGGCCGTAGACCAGGTGCCGCGCACGCCCGCGCACGAGGAGTCGTTGGGCCGCGCGTTGGCGGCGTTGCACGCGACGATTCTCGTGCAGTGGGGAGGCGGCTCCTCCTGGATCGGCGCCTGTCGGGTCGACCCCACGCCTTTGCCCGACGGCGCAGCCTTCTACGGAGGCCGCCTCGCCGAACTCGCGGCGCGCTGCGGACTCGAGCAACCGGTCGGCCGCGTCGTTGATCGGCTCCCCCAGTTGCTCCCCGCCGGCGGCCCGGCCCTGCTGCACGGCGACCTCTGGTGGGGCAACGTGCTCTTCGGCGCCGACGGCAGGGCGTGGCTCATCGATCCCTCCGTGCACGGGGGCCATCCCGAGGAGGATCTCGCCATGCTCGCTCTGTTCGGCACGGTCCCCGATCGCCTGCTCGAGGCCTACCAAGAGGCCGTCCCCCTCCGGCCCGGATGGCAGGAACGGGTCGCTCTGTTCCAGCTCTACCCCCTCCTCGTGCACGCCGTCCTCTTCGGTGGCGGGTACCGGTCCCAGGCCGAGGTCGTGGCGCGACAGTTCACCTGATGATCTGACCGGCCTCGCCCTGGTTCCTCGCAGCGCGATCTAATAGCGCCCATGGCCACCCCGATCGAGTTCTGGCTCTACCTGCCCCAGATGCGCCTCGGCATGCACGACATCGTCCAGCGCGCGCAGACCGCCGAGATGGCCGGTTTCGCCGGCATGGCCGGCATGGACCATCTGGCCCCACCCGGCGCCGAGTCGTCGCCGATGTTCGAGGCCATGACGACGAATGCGTGGGTGGCCGCACACACGCAGAGCCTCCGGGTCGGTTCCCTCGTCTTGTGCGACTCCTTCCGCCACCCCGCGGTGCTCGCGCGCGAGGCCGTGACGATTGATCAGGCCTCGGGCGGACGCTTCGAGCTCGGCATCGGATGGGGCTCGGTGGCGTCCGAGTTCGAGAGGTACGGCATCGGTTCGACCGAGCCGAAGTTCCGTGTCGGCCGGCTCAAGGAATCCCTCGAGATCATGACCGCCCTGTGGCGCGGCGAGACCCTCGATTACGAGGGCGAGCACTTCACACTCCTCGGCGCCCAGCAACTACCCGTGCCCGTCGGGACCATCCCCATCCTCATCGGGGGCGGCGGCCGCAAGACCATGGAGCTCGTCGCCACCTATGCGGACTGGTGGAACGTCCATGTCAGCATCCTCGACCGCTTCGACGAGATGCGCGAGCGGGCGGGCTCTGCCCGCTGCTCGCTCCAGGTGCAGGTCGCGTTCGTCCACCCCCACAGCGACCGTGACGAGGTCGACGCCACCGCCCGCCGACGCTTCTGGGGCAACCACGTGCTCGGTACGGCGCCTGAGCTCGTCGACTACTTCGGCACGCTGGCCGACAAGGGTGTCGAACGGGTCTACGCCTGGTTCACCGACTTCGCGCCGAGCGAGACGGTGCGCGAGTTCGGCCAGCAGGTCATCGCCCCGTTGCGGGCCGCCGCCTGATCAGGCGGGTGTGAACTCCAGGTTCAGCCGCATCAGCCCGCGCAAGATGTAGGTCGGGACATAGTCGTAGCGGCGCGCCCCCGCCGGCCCGTGCGCCGCCTCGGAGATCCGGATGTCGCCCATGCGCTCGAGGAGTTTGGCGATGCTGATACGCGTCTCCGCCCGGGCCAGCGGCCCGCCCGGGCACGCGTGCGGCCCGCGCCCGAAGGCCAGGTGCTCCTTGGCGTTCGGGCGGTCCATGCGGAACTCGTTGGGCTCGTCGAAACGACGCGGGTCGCGCCCGGCCGCACCGTTGAGCACCATGACCGTCGTGCCCGCCGGGATGTCCACGCCGCCGACGGTCACCGCCGTGCGGGACAGCCGGAAGTCACCCTTGACCGGGCTCTCGAAGCGCAGGCACTCCTCCACGAACCCGGGGATGAACTCGTGGTCGTCGCGCAGGCGCTGCTGGATGTCGGCGCGCTCGCCGATCGTCTGCAGGGCCGTGCCGAGCAGGCGCACCGTCGTCTCCTGGCCCGCCGAGAACAGGTTGGCCGCGACGCGCACGACGTCGATCACCTCGGGCATCGAACCGTCCGGGAAGGTGGCGGTAGCCAGACCCGTCAACACGTCCTGGCGCGGCTCGCGCCGGCGATCCTCGACGTAGGCGGTGAGCCGGTCGTAGAGGAACTCGAGCGGGGAATGGGTGAGCGAGCCCTTGCCCGTGCTCCCGAGACCTTGCGTGTCCTTGCGGTGTCCCCCCTGCAGCTCGTGGCGGAACCATTCGTGGTCCTCCGCAGGGACGCCGAGCAGGTCGGCAATGACGTAGAGAGTGAACGGGCCGGCGAAGTCGCGGATGAACTCGCACTCGCCGCGCTCGATGAACTCGTCGATCTGGCGGTCGGCATGCCGCCACATGAAGTTCTCGTTCTCGCGCAGCCGCTTCGGCGTGATCAGCCGCATCAACAGCCCGCGGTGGGCCTTGTGCGTTGGGTCGTCCATGACGGTGATCTGGTCGCTGAAGGGCAGCTCGTAACGGTGCTGGTCGATGAGGTCGCTGACGTCGTCGCCCTCGAGCGGCACGGGGAAGCCGGGGAAGGGCCCGGTGACGGCGTTGCACGACGAGAACGTGGTGGTGTTCGTGTAGACCGAGACCGCCTCCTCGTACCCGGTCACCATGACGACGTCGTGGTTCGCCTCCGGCTGGACCGGGCACTTCTCACGCAGGTGGTCGAAGAAGGGGTACGGGTCGACGACGAGCTCGTTGCCCCGGAAGAAATCGACGCCCTCGAACTCCCCCATCAAGCGCTCCTTCACGCGTGCGTCACCGTCCCGGAGTGCGGGAGGTGAGAATATCGTTCTCGCAACGGAGAGTACCACTTTGTACCGCTCGTTCCGAGGCCCGGAGACTCTTTGGACGAAGGCTCCGGCCGGCCGCCGGAAGAGGTCCTCGAGGGCCGGCCCGGTCGCCGACCCAGAGGACCACGTCGGCGTCGGCCCAGGTGAGGAGCCGAGAACGGCAATTTCACGGCTCGCCTAACATCGGTCCACCAACGTCAGGGGAGGAAGTCGGGATGAGGACCGTCGTCGTCGGGGCGTCGAGTGGGCTGGGCCGCTGCATCGGGGTGGGCCT
>DASXBZ010000242.1:0-37332 GCA_036491435.1 Acidimicrobiales bacterium | reverse complement strand
GGAACGCCGCATCGCCGCTGCCTCGGTCGGCTGGCCGCTCGACCGGATGGCGGTTATCGACCGGCTCGTCCTGCGGCTCGCGGTCGCAGAGCTGCTCGATCCGGACGGACCGCCGCCCGCCGTCGTCATCGACGAGGCGGTCGAGCTGGCCAAGACCTATTCCACCGACGAGTCCGGGCGCTTCGTCAACGGCATCCTCGCCGCCATCGCGCCGGACCTTCGTCCCCCCGCCGCCTGAGGCCGCACGCGTTCGGCCAAGCCGAGCTGATCAGCGCTTCCGCCGGTCGTGGCGCGACTGGGCCCGCTTGGCCTTGGTGCTGCGCCGGCTGGCCTGGTCGTGCGCCTGGGCCGAGTGCGTGCCCTGGGTGGCGTGGGACACCTCGTCCTCTTCGTAAGCCCTCCGGCTGCGGGACCAGGCGCCGAGGCCTCCCACGACCAAGACGACCGCGAGGATGCTGAAGATCAGGACGTAGAACATGCGCGCCATTAGAGCATGGCCGTTTCAGCTCCAGAAGGGCCGCACGGACCCCTTTGCACGTTCCCCCCATGGCCCCCTGTCGGAATCGGGCCCGATCGCGCTAAAGTCCTCGTCTGACCGTGAAGTGGGTCCCGTGAGGCCCACACGGCTGGAGGAACAGTGGCCGAACGCGAACGCAGTCACACGCGGCCCCTCGGGGGCGTGTTCGTTGCCCATTCCCAAGTTCTCACCTCGGCGGACGTGCAGCGCGCCCTGACGCGGATGGCGCACGAGGTCGTCGAGCGCAACGGGGGCCTGGCTGACGTCATCCTGATCGGCCTCCAGACAGGCGGTGTGCCGCTGGCCACCAAGATGGCGGAGATCCTCTGCCACATCGAGGGGATCGACGAGCTCGCGGTCGGGAGCCTCGACGTCGCCTTCTACCGCGACGACATCGGGCTCCGTCCCGTGCTGCCCGAGGCGGTGACCGACGTCCCGGTCGACCTGGCGGGCCGCATCGTGGTCCTGGTCGACGACGTGCTCTTCACCGGGCGCACCATCCGGGCCGCCCTCAACGCGCTGAACGACTATGGCCGCGCCAAGGCCGTGCAGCTGGCCGTGATGATCGACCGGGGGCACCGCGAACTGCCCATCCGCCCCGACTTCGTGGGCAAGAACCTGCCGACACGCCGCGAGGAGATGGTCGACGTGGGCGCGGACGGTGTCTGGATCGGCACCCTGGAGGACCGGTGAGCGGGCCCCAGCACCTGCTCTCGGTGGCCGACCTCGGCCGTGAAGGCATCGCCGAGGTCCTGCATGTCGCCGAAGCCTTCGCCGAGGTCGAGCGGCGCTCGGTCCCGAAGGTCCCGACCCTGCGCGGCAGGGTGGTCGCCACCCTCTTCTTCGAGGAGTCGACGAGGACCCGTCTCTCCTTCGAGACCGCGGCCAAGCGTCTGTCGGCCGACGTGCTCTCCCTCGCCGTTGCGAGCTCGTCGGTCAAGAAGGGAGAGAGCCTGCGCGACACGGTCGAGACGGTCGAGGCCATGGGCATCGACGCCGTGATCATCCGCCACTCCTCGTCCGGCGCGCCGCACCAGGTGGCCCGCTGGGTCGAGCGCGCCTGCGTGGTGAACGCCGGGGACGGCTGGCACGAGCACCCGACCCAGGCACTGCTCGACTGCTTCACCGTGCGCCAGGTGCTGGCCGAGCGGAAGGGCGCGGCGCCCGAAGAGCTTGGCATCGGCTGCTTCGAGGGGCTGCGGGTCCTCATCGTCGGCGACGTCCGGCACAGCCGGGTGGCGCGCTCGGAGGTCCTCGCCTACAGCGCGCTCGGCGCACACGTCACGCTCGCCGCACCGGGCAGCCTGCTGCCGCCGTCGCTCGAGGGATGGCCGGTCGACGTGGCGGCGGACTTCGACGAGGCATTGAGCGACGCGGATGTCGTCTCGCTGCTGCGCCTGCAGGCCGAACGGGGGAGCGGCTCCTTCGTTCCGAGCCTGCGCGAGTACACGGCTGGCTGGGGTCTGACGGCGCGCCGCGTCGCCCGCCTGCGCGACGACGCCATTGTCACGCATCCCGGCCCGATGGTGCGGGGCGTCGAGATCGCGTCGGACGTTGCCGACCTGCCGCGCACGGTCGTAACCCAACAGGTGGCCAACGGTGTCGCAGTGCGGATGGCGATCCTGTTCCTGCTGCTCGGGGGCGAGCTACCGGGAGCGGTGGAGGTGCCGGCCGTTGCCTGAGAAAAAGGTCACTCTTGTCCTCCGGGGCGGATCGGTCGTTGGTTCCGAGGGGCTCACCCGGGCCGACGTCGCCGTCGGCGGCGGTGTGGTGGTCGACGTCGCGGCGTCGATCGACACGCCGAAGGGCGCCACCGTCCTCGACGCGGCCGGGTGCCTCGTGGGCCCGGGCCTCGTCGACCTGCACACGCATCTCCGCCAGCCCGGGCGCGAGGAGGCCGAGACGATAGAGACCGGGGCGCGGGCCGCCGCGCTCGGGGGCTACACCGCGGTCGTGGCCATGCCCAACACCGAGCCGCCGATCGACTCGGCCGGGGTGGTCCGCGAGATCCTCGACCTCGCCGACGGGTGCGCGGCCGAGGTCGCCGTCTCCGGGGCCATCACCCTCGGCCGGGCGGGCACGGCGCTGGCGCCGCTCGGAGAGCTCGCGGCCTTGGGCGTGACGCTCTTCACCGACGACGGCGCGGGCGTCCAGGACGGCGCGCTCATGCGCCGTGCCCTGGACTATGCGAAAGGGCTCGGCGTGACGCTGGCCCAGCACTGCGAGGACAGCTGCCTGGCGGACGGCGGCGCCATGCACGAGGGCGAGTGGTCCAGCCGGCTCGGCATTCCCGGCATGCCGGCGGCGGCCGAGGAGGCGATGGTGGCACGGGACATCGCGCTGGTCCGCCTGACGGGTGCGCCGGTGCACTTCCTCCATCTCTCGACGGCGGGCTCGGTCGACCTGGTGCGCCGGGCGAAGGCGGAAGGACTGGCGGTGACGGCCGAGGCGGCACCCCACCACATGCTGCTCACCCACGCACTCATTGCCGGCTACGACCCGGTCTTCAAGGTGAACCCGCCGCTGCGTACCGACGAGGACGTCGCCGCTGTGGTGGCCGGCCTGTGCGACGGCACGATCGACGCCGTCGCCACCGATCATGCGCCACACGCGCCCGAGGCCAAGGACGTGCCGTTCGACCAGGCGCCGCCCGGCATGCTCGGGCTGCAGACCGCGCTGCCGATCGCCTGGGAGGTGCTCTCGTCGCGTCTCGGGCCTGAGCGGGTCTTCGCCCTGATGAGCGCACAGCCGGCGGCGATCGCGCGGCTGACCGCGACCGACCCGCGCGTCGGCGGGCACAGTGCGCACGGCGGCCCGATCGAGACCGGCGCCGCGGCCAACCTCTGTGTGTTCGACCCGGCCGCGACCACGCTCGTGGAACCGGGGCGGCTGGCCAGCCGGAGCCGCAACACGCCCTACGCCGGGCGCAGGTTCCAGGGTGCGGTGCGCCACACCGTGCTGCGCGGCGAGCCGACGGTTATCGACGCGGAGGCGCAGCGGTGACGGCGGTCGCCGAGCCCGACCAGCGCACGCCGGCGCTGTTGGTCACGGCCGACGGCGCGGTCTTCGCCGGCGAGGCGGCGGGCGCGGCGGTCCCGGTGGCGACGGGCGAGCTCGTCTTCAACACGGCGATGAGCGGGTACCAAGAGGTGATCACCGACCCGTCGTACGCCGGGCAGGTGATCTCGTTCACCAGCACGCACATCGGGAACTACGGCACCAACGCGGCGGATGACGAGGCGCTCGTGCCGCACTGCCGCGGCGTGGTGGTGTGCGATCTCGCCGACGTGCCCTCGAACTGGCGGGCGACCGAGGCGCTCGAACCGTTTCTGCGGCGCCACGGTGTGCCCGCCATGACCGGCGTGGACACCCGGCGACTGGCCCGTCACGTGCGCAACGCCGGTGCCGTGCCGTGCGCGTTCGGGACCGCCTCCGAACGTGAACTGCGCGACGCGGCGGCCAACGCCGTCGGGACGGACGGGATGGACCTCGTGAGCGGCGTGACCGCGGCGGAACCGAGCGTGCATGCTTACAGCGGTGACGGTGGGCGCGGCGCCCCCGACGCCGGCCTGCGCGTCGTCGCCTACGACTTCGGCGTCAAGACGACCATGGTGCAACTGCTGACGACGTTGGGGACCGTGACGGTCGTGCCGGCATCGACGACGGCCGACGAGGTCCTCGCGCTCGAACCCGATGGCGTGTTCCTCTCCAACGGCCCGGGCGACCCCGCCGCGTTGCCGGGGCCGGCGGCGGCCGTGGCCGACCTGGTCGGGCGCGTGCCCATCTTCGGGATCTGTCTCGGCCACCAGATCCTCGCCACCGCGCTCGGCGGCAGCACTTACAAGCTGCCGTTCGGCCACCATGGCGCCAACCACCCGGTGCAGCGACTGGAGACCGGCGTCGTCGAGATCACGAGCCAGAACCACAACTACGCCGTCGCCGCCGGCTCGATCCCCGACGCCGAGACGACGCACGTGAACCTGAACGACGGGGTCATCGAGGGGTTCCGCTCGCTGAAGGCGGCCGCGTTCTCGGTGCAGTACCACCCGGAGGCCGCGCCCGGCCCCCACGACGCGCGCTATCTGTTCGGCGCGTTCCGCGACCTCATGCTGGCCGATCCCACCACCGCCGCCCGCGCCGCCGGGGCGCGCTAGGGCGGGGGAGGAGAGCGCACCACCGTGCCACGCCGCAACGACCTGCACACGATCCTCGTCATCGGGTCCGGCCCCATCGTGATCGGCCAGGCCTGCGAGTTCGACTACTCCGGCACCCAGGCCTGTCGCGTGTTGGCCGAGGAGGGCTACCGCGTGGTCCTGGCCAACTCCAACCCGGCGACGATCATGACGGACCCCGCCACGGCGGACCGCACCTACGTCGAGCCGTTGGACGCGGACGTGCTCGCCGCGATCATCGAGAAGGAGCGGCCGGACGCGTTGTTGCCGACGCTCGGCGGGCAGACCGCGCTCAACCTGACCATGGAGCTCGTCGAGCGCGGCGTGCTCGAACGCTACGGCGTGGAGGTCATCGGTGCCCGCCCCGAAGCCATCGCCACCGCGGAGGACCGGGACAAGTTCAAGTCGGCCATGGAGGGGATCGGCCTCGAGGTACCGCGCTCTGGTTTCGCCCATTCGCTCGAGGAGGCGGAGACGATCGCCTCGGAAATCGGCTATCCGATCATGGTGCGCCCGAGCTTCATCCTCGGCGGAAAGGGCACCGGCATCGCCGAGGACGCCGCGCATTTCGGGCATCTCGCCTCTGAGGGCCTCGCCGCCAGCCCCATCGGCCAGATCCTCGTGGAGCAGTCGATCGCCGGCTGGAAGGAGTTCGAGCTCGAGGTGATGCGCGACGGCGCCGACAACTGCGTCGTCGTGTGCTCCATCGAGAACTTCGACCCGATGGGCGTGCACACCGGTGACTCCATCACCGTCGCGCCGGCCCAGACGCTGACCGACGTCGAGTATCAGGCGATGCGCGACGACGCCTTCGCCTGCCTGCGCAAGGTCGGCGTCGAGACGGGCGGGTCCAACGTGCAGTTCGCAGTCGACCCCGCGACGGGGCGCCGGGTCATCATCGAGATGAACCCGCGGGTGTCGCGCTCGTCCGCGCTGGCCTCCAAGGCGACCGGTTTCCCGATCGCCAAGATCGCCGCCCGTCTCGCGGTCGGCTACCTGCTCAACGAGATCCCGAACGACATCACGAAGGCTACGCCCGCGTCCTTCGAGCCCACGATCGACTACGTCGTGACCAAGGTGCCGCGGTGGGCCTTCGAGAAGCTCCCCGGCGCCGAGGTGCGCCTCGGCACGCGCATGCAGTCGGTCGGCGAGGTCATGGCGATCGGCCGCACGTTCTGCGAGTCGCTGCAGAAGGCGTTGCGCTCGCTGGAGCAGGGCCGGGCCGGGCTCAACGCGGACCCGGCGGAGGTGGCGCTCGACGACGTCCCCACGCCCGACCTCGTGGCACGCATCGGCGTGCCGACGCCCGACCGCATCTTCGAGCTCGAGGCGGTGCTGCGGCGGGGTGTCGGCGTCGACGAGGTCGTCGCGACCACGGGCATCGACCCGTGGTTCGTGCGGCAGCTGACGCGCATCTCGGCCGAGCGGGCCCGCCTGGCCGGCGCCGCGGTCCTCGAAGCCAACGACTACCGCCGGGCCAAGCGGCTTGGGTTCTCCGACGCGCAGCTCGCCTTCCTGCGCGGCACCACGGCGTCGGACGTGCGGGCCGCGCGACTGGCCCACGGCGTGCGCGCCACCTTCAAGACGGTCGACACGTGCGCCGCCGAGTTCGAGGCCTTCACGCCGTACCACTACGCGACCTATGAGGAAGAGGACGAGGTCCGCCCGTCGGAACGGGCGCGTGTCGTGATCCTCGGCTCGGGCCCCAACCGGATCGGCCAGGGCATCGAGTTCGACTACTGCTGCGTCCACGCCTCCATGACCCTGCGCGACGCCGGCTACGAGACGGTCATGGTCAACTGCAACCCCGAGACCGTCTCCACCGATTACGACACGTCGGACCGGCTGTACTTCGAGCCGCTGACCGATGAGGACGTGGCCAACGTGCTCGACGCGGAACGCGCCGCGGGCGGCGAGCTGGCGGGTGTGATCGTGTCGCTCGGCGGCCAGACGCCCCTCAAGCTGGCCGGGTCGCTCCCGCCCGAGCTCGTCCTCGGCACGAGCCCGGCGTCGATCGACCTCGCCGAGGACCGCGAGCGCTGGAACGCGCTGTGCCACGAGCTCTCGATCCCCCAACCGCCGGGTGGTACCGCGACGACCACCGCCGAGGCGCTCGCGGTGGCGGGCCGGGTGGGCTATCCGGTGCTGTTGCGGCCGAGCTACGTACTCGGGGGTCGTGCCATGGAGATCGTCTACGACGACGACGGCGTGCGCCGCGTCATGCAGACCATGACGACCGGCGCCCTAGCGCGCGAGGGCGGCGTCACGGCCGAGCGGCCGGTGCTCGTCGACCGCTTCTTGGAGGACGCCATCGAGGTCGACGTGGACGCCGTGCGCGACGGCGAGGGCGAGATCCTGATCGGCGGAATCATGGAGCACGTCGAGGAGGCGGGCGTGCACTCGGGGGACTCGGCCTGCGCGCTGCCGCCGCAGACGCTGCGCGACGACGTGATCGACACGCTCGACCGCCACACGCGTGCCCTCGCGGATTCGCTGAACGTGCGCGGGCTGCTCAACGTCCAGTTCGCGGTGAAGGACGGGCAGGTGTACGTGCTCGAGGCCAACCCGCGGGCGAGCCGCACGGTGCCCTTCGTGGCCAAGGCGACGGGCGTGCCGCTGGCCATGGTGGCCTCGCGAGTCATGGTGGGCCAGACCCTGGCCGACCTGCGCAAAGAAGGCCTGTTGCCGACCGGCGCCGTCGGCCGGGTGCCCGTCCTCGACCATGTCAGCGTCAAGGAGGCGGTGCTGCCCTTCGACCGCTTCCCCGGCGTCGACACCCTGCTCGGGCCCGAGATGCGCTCCACCGGCGAGGTCATGGGCGTCGACATCACGTTCGGCCTCGCCTTCGCCAAGAGCCAGATGGCGGCGGGGACGCGGCTGCCCGACTCGGGCACCGTGTTCCTCTCGCTGGCCGACCGCGACAAGCCGGCGGGCCTCGAGGTGGCGCGCGCGTTCAGCGAGCTCGGCTTCTCGCTGGCGGCGACGCTCGGGACGGCGGGCTTCCTCCGCGCGCAGGGTTTGGCAGTCGACACGCTCGTCGCCAAGGTGGGGGAGGAGGGCGTGGCCTCCGACGCCGTCGAGCTCATCGCGCAGGGCAAGGTGCAGCTCGTCGTCAACACGCCGCGCGGCCTCGGCCCGCGGGCCGACGGCGCGCACATCCGCACCGCCGCGGTGGCCCACAAGGTCGCGTGCCTGACGACGCTCGCCGCTGCCCGCGCCGCGGCGGCCGGCATCGCGGACACGCGGGCGCACCCGCTCGTCGTGCGGGCGCTCCAGGACCTGCACCCCGCGGTGGCGAACGGGCCGGGAGCGGCGCGGTGAACACGCGGCGCGCGCCCCGTGACCACGCGGGCCTGGAGACCCGGGTCGGCGTCCTCGAACTGCCGAACCCGGTCATGACGGCGTCGGGCACGTCGGGCCACGGCACCGAGCTGGCCGACTACGGCGACCTCTCCGCTCTCGGCGCGGTCGTCGTGAAGTCCCTCTCGGCCGAGCCCTGGCCGGGCAATCCCGCGCCCCGGGTGCACGAGGTCGGCGCGGGGATGCTCAACAGCGTCGGGCTGCAAGGACCCGGGCTCGCCGCGTGGGCCGAGCACGACCTTCCCGCGCTCGCCGCGGCCGGCGCGCGCGTCGTCGTGAGCATCTGGGGCCGCACGGTCGCGGACTACGAGCACGCCGCCGCACTGGTCGTCGCCGCGGCGAACACGACCCCCGGTCGCTGCATCGCCGCGCTCGAGGTCAACGTCAGCTGTCCCAACGTCGAGGACCGGTCGCGCATGTTCGCGCACTCGGCCGAAGCGACGGCCCGGGTGATGGCGGCCACGAAGTGCGGACTGCCGCGCTGGACCAAGCTCAGTCCGAACGTGCCCGACATCGTGGAGATCGCGAGGGGCGCGCTCGAGGGCGGCGCTGACGGGCTCACGCTGGTGAACACCCTGCTCGGGATGGCCCTCGACACCGAGACGGGAAGGCCCGTTCTCGGTGCGGGGGGCGGCGGGCTCTCGGGGGCCCCGGTCCACCCGGTGGCGGTCCGCGCCGTCTGGGAGTGCCGGGCCGCGTTCCCCGACACGGCGATCATCGGGGTGGGCGGCGTCCAGTCGGGCCGCGACGCCGTCGAGTTGCTGCAGGCGGGGGCCGACGCGGTCCAGGTCGGCACCGCGACGTTCCGCGACCCGCGCGCCCCCTGGCAGGTGCTGCGCCAGCTCGAGCGCTGGTGCCGCGATCACGACACGACGGTGGCCGACATCCGGCGTGCCCCGCGGGACGCTGCGCGCACAACACCGAACGCCGATGCAAACACCGCCCCAAGCGAGAAGGCCGACGCGCATGGCTGACACGTTCGGCGACCGCGTGGCCGCGGCGGTGCGCGCGACCGGGCCACTGTGCGCCGGCATCGACCCCTCGCCCGAACTTCTGAAGGAATGGGGGCTCACCGACGACCCTCGCGGCTTGCGCACCTTCGGACAGACCTGTGTGGACGCGTTCGCCGGCGAGGTCAGCGTGGTCAAGCCACAGGTCGCGTTCTTCGAGCGACACGGCGCGGCCGGCATGGCGGAGCTCGAACGGCTCGTCACGCTGGCCAAAGAAGCGGGGCTCGTGGTCATCAACGACGCCAAGCGCGGCGACATCGACACGACGGCGCAGGCTTATGCCGACGCGTGGCTGGGCGACGCCAGCCCGCTCGCCGGTGACGCCGTCACCGTGCACCCGTATCTCGGTCTCGGCGCGCTCGGGCCACTCGTCCGCCTCGCCGGCGGGAACGGGCGCGGCGTCATCGTGGTGGTCCGCAGCTCCAACCCCGAAGGACGTGACCTGCAGCTGGCGGTGACGGCCGCAGGGACCTCGGTGGAGGACACGCTGCTCGCCGAGATCGCCGCCCTCAACGGGTCCACCGGGATCCCGGCCGGGACCGTCGGCGCCGTCATCGGGGCCACGCTGGCGCGGTCGGAGTTTCCATTAGACCAGCTCAGGGGCATAATTCTCGCCCCCGGCCTCGGCGCCCAGGGCGCCGGCCCCGCGGACGTGGCGGAGCGCTTCGCCGGCTGCGCCCCCGGCAGCGTCTTGCCGAGCAGTTCCCGGGGGTTGTTGCGGCACGGCCCGGACGCCGAAACGCTGCGTTCCCACGCCCGGTCGCTCGTGCGTGAACTCTCGGCGGCGATGGGCTGAAGAGGGAAAACAGTTGTGAAGGTGCCGGGCCGAGGCGCTATGGTCTCGCCCATGCCGCAACCTCCCGCACTCACACCCGAGCAGCGCGCCGCTGCACTCGAGAAGGCTGCCAAGGTTCGCCGCGAGCGGGCCGAGGTGAAGGACAAGCTCAAGATGGGCTCGCTTTCGTTGGCGGATCTCCTCACCCAGGCGGACTCCAACGAGACCATCGGCAAGATGAAGGTGGTCTCGGTCCTCGAATCCCTGCCCGGTCTGGGCAAGGTGAAGGCCCGGCGCCTGATGGAGACCGTCGGCATCAGCGACAGCCGGCGACTGCAGGGCCTCGGGGCCAAGCAGCGCGAGGCGCTGCTCAAAGAGACTGCGCGCTGAACCCCCTGCGGGCGCACCGCACATCTTCGTCCTCATCGGCCCCGGTGGGGCCGGCAAGGGCACGATTGCGGCAGAGCTCGTTGCGCGAGACCCCAGCATCTGGCTGAGCCGCAGCTGGTCGACCCGCGCGCCGCGCCCGGGTGAAGAAGAGCGTGGTGCGTATGTCTTCGTCGACCGTCCCACGTTCGAGGCGGCGGTCGAGGCGGGCGGCTTCTTCGAGTGGGCGCCGTTCCTCGACTACCTCCAGGGAACCCCGATCCCCGACCCGCCTCCAGGCACCGACGTCCTCCTCGAGATCGACGTGCAGGGTGCCGAACAGGTCCTGAGCAAGCGCCCCGACGCCATCGTCATCCTGCTGCTGCCGCCCTCCGACGAGGTCCAGGCCGAGCGCCTCGCCGCCCGCGGCGACGACGAGGAGCACATCCGCCGCCGGGTCGAGCTCGGTCGCTCCGAGGTCGAGCGGGGCGCCGAGATCGCAGCCCACACCGTGGTGAACGACGACCTTGAACGGGCCATCTCCCAGCTGACGGCTATAGTTGATGGGGCTCGGACGGCTGCCCCCTGCGCCGCGAGCCCGGAGGAACCCTGATGGCCCAAGGCCGCAACACGCTCATGGACCCCCCAATTGAGGAGCTCCTGGACAAAGTCGACTCGAAGTTCACCCTGGTCGCGCTCGGCCCGGCCCGCGCCCGGCAGGTGAACTCCTACTACAACAGCCTCGGCGAGGGCCTCGGCAAGGTCGTCCCGCCCCAGGTGGCGTCGGTGTCGGGCAAGCCGGTCTCTATCGCCTTCGAGGAGATCGCGGCCGGCAAGGCCACCTACACCCGGCCCGACCCCGAGGAAGAGGCTGCGCTCGCCGCCGCCATCGCCGACGCGGCCGAGGCCGGCCTGCTGGGCGGGGAAGGCGGCGAAAGCGGGGAGAGCGGTGAGGCCGAGGTGATCGAGACGCTCGACGTCGGGGGCGACAACCCGACCGCGAGCTAGGCCCACGAAGGCGCGGCGGTCGCCGCCCATGGCCATAGACCAGCCTCTTGATGACGGCCCTGCGGGGCCGCCCCGGGTCGTCCTGGGGGTGTCAGGGGGGATCGCCGCCTACAAGGCCGTCGAAATCTGCCGCCGCCTGGTCGACGCGGGCGTGCACGTGGCGCCCGTGCTCACCCACGGCGCCACCCGCTTCGTCGGCGCTCTGACCTTCTCGGCGCTGGCGTCCGAGCCGGCGCAGCTCTCCCTCTGGGACGAGGCGTCGCCGATTCCCCACACCAAGCTCGGCCAACGCGCCGACCTCGTCGTGGTCGCACCGGCGACGGCGCACACGCTGGCGCGCTACGCCGCCGGGCTGTCCGACGACCTGCTCATGGCGACCCTCCTCGCCACCCGCGCCCCCGTCATCGTCTGTCCCGCCATGCACACGGAGATGTGGGAGCACCCCTCCGTGCGCGAGAACCTGGCGACGCTCGAACGCCGCGGCGTCGAGATCGTGCCGCCCGAGTCCGGACGCCTCGCCGGCGGTGACTCGGGCGAAGGGCGCCTCGCCGATCCCGCGGTGATTGTGGCCCGGGTGCTCGAGCGCCTCGGCCAGACCGCCCGGCGCGACCTCGCCGGCCGCGCGGTCGTCGTGAGCGCCGGCGGCACCCGCGAGCCGCTCGACCCCGTCCGTTTCATCACCAACCGTTCCTCGGGCAAGCAAGGGCATGCGATCGCCGTGGCCGCCGCGCGGCGCGGCGCCACCGTCACGCTCGTCACTTCCTCGCCGATGGCGCTGCCGCGAGGCTCGGGAATCAACCGGGTCGACGTCGAGACGGCGGCGGACATGGAGCAGGCGATGGGTGCGGCGGCCGAAGGCGCCGACGTCATCGTGATGTCGGCGGCCGTCGCGGACTTCCGTCCCAAGGCGACGGCGGGCACGAAGCTGTCGAAGGAAGACGGCATCCCCGAAGTCGTGCTCGAGCCGACGCCCGACATCCTGGCCGGCCTGGCCCGGCGGGGTACGCCCGGGCAGGTCATGGTCGGCTTCGCCGCCGAGACCCACGATGTCGTCGAGCGGGGCCGGCGCAAGCTCGAGCGCAAGGGAGTCGACCTCCTCGTCGTTAACGACGTGAGCGCGCCGGGCGTCGGCTTCGACCACGACACGAACGCGGTCGTGATCCTGGGCGCGGACGGGACCGCCACTGAAATCCCGCTGACCTCCAAGGATGCAGTGGCAAATGCCGTATTGGATAGGGTGATCGATCACCTCAACGAGAAGCGGAGCAGCACGTGAAGACCACTTTCACCTCGGAATCGGTCACCGAGGGGCACCCCGACAAGATGGCGGACCAGATTTCGGACGCGGTGCTGGACGCCATCCTCGAGGGCGATCCGAACAGTCGCGTTGCGTGCGAGACGTTGCTCACCACCGGCCTCGTCGTCGTCGCCGGTGAGGTGACCACCGACACCTACGTCGACATCCCCACCCTCGTGCGCGAGACGGTGTGCGACATCGGGTACGACAACGACGCGTACGGCTTCAACGGCAAGACGTGCGGCGTGCTGGTCTCGCTGGACGCGCAGTCGCCCGACATCGCCCAGGGCGTCGACGCCGCGTTCGAATTGCGCAGCGGCAAGGGCGGCGAAGACGTGCTGAACGCGCAGGGCGCGGGCGACCAGGGGATGATGTTCGGCTACGCGTGCGACGAGACGCCGGACCTGATGCCCATGCCGATCTGGCTGTCCCACCGCCTCTCCGAGCGCTTGGCCCAGGTGCGCCGCGCCGGCGCGGTGCCCTACCTGCGTCCTGACGGCAAGACCCAGGTATCGGTCGTCTACGAGGACGGGCGGCCGGTGCGGATCGACACGGTGCTGATCTCGACACAGCACGCCGCCGGCATCGACCTCGAGGAGCAGCTGCGGCCCGACCTGATCGAGCACGTCATCACGCCCCTGCTGCCGACCGACCTCGACTGCGCGGACCTCCGGATCTACTGCAACCCGACGGGCATCTTCGAGCTGGGCGGGCCCCACGCCGACACCGGCCTCACCGGGCGCAAGATCATCGTCGACACCTACGGGGGCATGGCCCGCCACGGTGGCGGCGCCTTCTCGGGCAAGGACCCCTCCAAAGTCGACCGCTCGGCCGCCTACGCCGCGCGCTGGGTCGCCAAGCACGTCGTCGCCGCCGGCGCGGCCAAGCGGTGCGAGGTGCAGGTCGCCTACGCGATCGGCGTGGCGCACCCGGTCTCGTTGTTGGTCGAAACGTTCGGCACCGAGACAGTGGAGCCCCAGAAGATCTCCGACGCCGTGCGCGGACTGTTCGACCTCCGCCCGGCCGCCATCTCGCGCGACCTCGAACTGCGCCGACCGATCTACAAGAAGACCGCGGCGTACGGTCACTTCGGCCGCTCCGAGAAGGAGTTCACCTGGGAGGCCACGCCCCGGGTGGACGACCTGCGGGCTGCACTCGGGCTCTGAGCGTGCAGGTGCTCCCCTGAGGGGAGCCCACGCGGCGCCGGTGGCGCCGTGACCAAGGCTGACACCGCGCTGCAGACGGTGCGCGTCCGCACCGACGTCGCTGCGCTGTCCAAGACCTTCGACTACGCGGTACCTGCCGCTTGGGACCACGACGTACGGGTCGGCACCCGGGTCCGCGTCCCGTTGCACGGCCGCTCGGTGCGCGGTTGGGTGGTTGCGAGCGACAATGGTCCCGCCGAAGCGCCACCCGACGTCGAGCTCCTTCCCCTCAAGTCGTGGCTCGGCTGGGGTCCTCCCCAAGAATTGGTCGAGCTGGCCGAGTGGGCGGCGTGGCGCTGGGCCGGCACACCCGCGTTCTTCCTGCGCGCCGCGTCGCCCGACGCGATCGTGCGCGCGTTGCCCCACGCCCCGGCGCCGACCGCGTGGCCGCCCACGACGACAACGCACCCTTGGACACGAGCACTGGACGGCAGCTCGGGCGAGACCATGCTGCGCCTGCCACCCGCCACCGATCTCATAGAGCTCGTACTGTCGGTCGCAAGCGACGAAAGGGTGCGCGCCCGCGGCGGCAGCGTGGTCGTGCTCGTCCCGTCGACGGGCTGGGCGGAGCGTCTCGTGACGCGGTTAGTCCGACGCGGCATGCCCGCGGTGAGCAGCTGGGCCGAGGCGCGAGCCGGCTGGCCCGTGGTCGTCGGGACACGCGGTGGTGCCTGGGCTCCCGTGCCGCGCCTGGCGGCTGCGGTCGTGCTCGACGCGCACGATTCGGCGTACAGAGAGGAGAGCGCGCCCACCTACAGCGCCGTCGACGTCTTGCGCGAGCGGGCCCGGCGCGCGGGCGCGCCGTGCCTCTTGGTCTCGCCCATCCCACCGGTAGTCGTGACCGCACCCGGCCGCCTCGAGACCATCGCGCTGACCCCCCACGAAGAGCGCTCCGGATGGCCAGCCCTCGAAGTGGTGGACCGCCGGGGGGGCGACCCTCGGCGCGGGATGTTCTCCGAGGCGTTCGTCCGGCTCGCCCGATCGGTCCTCGACGATTCCTTGGCGACCCAGCGGGGACCTCTCGTCTGCGTGTACAACCGGACGGGTGGCGCACGGTTGCTCGCGTGCGCCCACTGCGGGGAGCTGGCCCAGTGCACGCGCTGTGGCGCGGCCGTCGCGCACCCGAAGGACGAGGAGGTGTTGCGCTGCCCGCGCTGCGGCGAGACGCGTCCCGTCGTGTGTCCCCACTGTGGCCGGCTGAAGATGAAGACCTTGCGCGTCGGAGTGAGCCGGCTGCGTGAAGAGCTGGCCGCGCTCCTCGGCGTCGACGTCGGCGAGGTGGCGGGGCCTCGCCCCGCCGGGCCGAGCGCCGCGGCAGGACGGGACCCCGCGCAACCGGCGGAGGCTGCCGCACCGCCCCCGGCGGTGCTCATCGGCACCGAGGCGGTCCTGCACCGGGTGCGCCGGGCGGCGGCCGTGTCCTTCCTCGACATCGACCTCCACCTGCTTGCACCGCGCCTGTCTGCGACGGAGGACACGCTCTCGCTCCTCGTGCGCGCCGGCCGGCTGGTCGGGCCGCGGGGGAGCGGTGCGGCCTGGGCCCGGGTGCAGACCCAGACGCGCGTGCCAGACCATCCCGTCCTCGTCGCTGCGGCGGCGGGGGAACCGACACCGGTGCTGGACGCAGAGGCGGACATCAGACGGGCCGCCGGCCTGCCGCCGTTCTCGGCGCTCGCGTTGGTGTCCGGCAGTCTCGCCGGCACGTACGCCGAGACACTGGCCGTTGCGGTGGCCGCCAACCCTCGGGTCTCGGTCACCCCGTTGGACGGGACGCGGTTCCTCGTGCAGGCACCAGACCATCGGGAGCTCTGCGACGTGTTGGCCGCGGCGCCCCGTCCCGCCGGGCGTGGACTGCGCGTCGAGGTCGACCCGACCACGCTCTGAGCGGTCGTCCGCCGGTCGGAAGCGCCGATCTCTGCGGCAAGGGGCAAAGGAGCCACCGGTAGAATGGCCGGGTGTCCGAGCTCACCATCCGCCAGTACGGCGACCCCGTGCTCAAGGAGCGCACCCGCGAGGTCGATGAGATCGACGGCGCCGTGGCGAGCCTCGTCGACTCGATGATCGAGACGATGTACGCCGCGCCGGGCAGCGGCCTGGCGGCCAACCAGGTCGGCGTGCAGCGGCGGATCTTCGTGTACGACGCCGGCGACGGCGCCCGGACCGTTATCAACCCGCGGATCCTCGAAAGCGACGGCGAGTGGGTCTATGAAGAGGGCTGCCTGTCCATTCCCGGCCTCAGCTGGGAGATCGTGCGGCCGAACGCGGTCCACCTCGTCGGTCTCGACCTCGACGGGAACGACATCTCCGTCGAGGCGACAGAGTTCGAAGGACGTGTCTTCCAACACGAGCTCGATCACCTCGACGGCATCCTGCTCGTGGAGAGGCTCAACGAAGAGCAGCGCAAAGAGGCGATGAAGATCCTTCGCAGCCGCACCCTCGACTTGGCCCCGTCGGACCCCGACGGTCTCTCGAGCCTCTTCTCGCAGTAACGCTCTGGTTCACGGCGCTCGGGCGCCGGGGCGCCAAAGGTCTCGTCGTCGCGTCGCCGCCTGTCCTACGGTGAACGGATGGCCCGGCTCGCGTACCTCGGTACCCCGGAGATGGCGGTGCGGCCGCTGCACGCACTCGTCGAGGCGGGGCACGACATCGTCCTCTGCGTGACACGCCCCGATCGTCGGCGCGGGCGCGGCACACGGACCACGCCGAGCCCGGTGAAGGAAGCGGCGCTCGCGTTGGGCATCCCGGTGAGCCAGGACATGGACGACCTGGCGGGGCTCGACGTCGAGCTCGCCGTGGTGGTGGCGTACGGGCGCATCATCCCGGCTTCGGTGCTGCACGAGCTCCCGATGGTGAACGTCCATTTCTCGCTGCTGCCTCGCTGGCGCGGCGCCGCTCCGGTCGAGCGGGCGATCCTCGCGGGCGATGCGGAGACCGGCGTGTGCCTCATGAAGGTCGCCGAGGGCCTCGACACCGGCGACGTCTATGCCGTCCGTTCCGTGCCCATGGACGAGGACATCACGCTTACGGATCTGCGGACGCGCCTCGTGGACACGGCCTGCGATCTGCTCGTCGACACGCTGAAGGACGGATTGCGGGGTCTGCCCGAGGCCGAACCACAACGTGGTGAGGTGACGGTGGCGGCGAAGATCACGAAGGAGGACCTGCACCTGGACTGGGCCGAGGCGGCGGTGCAGCTGCACCGGGTCGTGCGCCTCGAACACGCCTGGACGACGTTCCGGGGCAGACGCCTCGGTGTGCTCGAAGCCCCGTTGGCCGACATGCTGCCCGATCACCACCACGCCGCGCCGGGCACCCTGGTCGGCGCCTCGGTCGTCACGGGTGCGGGGATTCTCGAGTTGCGACGCGTGCAACCGGAGAGCCGTTCCCCCATGTCAGCCGAAGAGTGGCTCCGCGGCGTGCGGCCTGTGCAAAATGAGCGTCTCGGGACGGACTAAGAATGAGAGCGGTGACAGTGACGCCGATCGACGGGTGGAGTCCCGACCAGTACGAGCGGTTCCGCTCGGAACGCCAGCAGCCCTTCGACGATCTCCTGATGCTCTGCCACCCCGTGCCGGGCGGGCATGTCGTCGACCTCGGGTGCGGGACCGGCGATCTCACCAAGATCCTGCATCAGGAGATGGAGGCGAAGGAGACCATCGGTATCGACTCCTCGCCGGCCATGTTGGCGCGCGCACAGGCCGCCCACGGTGAAGTGCCCGGACTCTCGTTCGCGTCGGGCAACATCGCGACGTGGCTCGACGAAGGTCTCGATCTGGTGTTCGCCAACGCGTCGCTCCATTGGATCGACGACCACCTGAACCTCCTCGCCAGAATGCGGACGGCCCTCGCGCCCGACGGGCAGCTGGCGTTCCAGGTGCCCGCCAACTTCCGCCATCCGTCGCACGTCCTCGCGCACGCACTGGCGGGCGAGGCACCGTTCATCGACGCCCTCGACGGCGAGATGCCCGAAGACCGCGGCCGCTTCGTGCTCTCGCCCGAGCTCTACGCGGATCTCCTCTACGAGCTCGGGGCCAAGGATCAGGTCGTGCGCATGGAGGTCTACGGTCACGAGCTCGAGTCGACCGGTGAGGTGGTCGAGTGGGTCATGGGCACCCTGCTGACGCCCTACCGCAAGCAGCTGAGCCCCGAGCTCTTCGAAGAATTCGTCGAGAGGTATCGGGAGCGCCTGATCGAGGAGCTGGGGGAGCGGGAGCCGTACTTCTACGGCTTCAAGCGCATTCTCTGTTGGGCCCGTTTCAGCTGAGCGGCGGCGCTGATTCGTGACCGAGGGGCCGCCGACCGACACGCGCGACGCGGGGCAACCCGGTGCCGTGCGCATCGCGCCGTCGGTGTTGTCGGCGGACTTCGGGATGCTGGCCGAACAGGTCGGAGAGGTCGCTGCCGCCGCGGATTGGCTCCACGTCGACGTCATGGACGGACACTTCGTCCCCAACGTCACGATCGGGCCGCCCGTCGTGGCCTCGCTCCGCCGCCACTCACCCTTGTTCTTCGACTGCCACTTGATGATGACCGATCCAGGCCGCTATCTCGGCGACTTCGCGCGGGCCGGCGCCGACGGCTGCACGGTGCACGTCGAGGTCGGCAACACCGACGAGCTCGTTGCGCAAATGCGCGAGCTCGGGTTGCGGGCGGGACTTGCGCTCAACCCCGACACGCCGTTCGAGGCGGTCGAGCCGTATCTGGACCAGGTCGACCTCGTGTTGTGCATGACCGTGTTCCCGGGCTTCGGCGGGCAGAGCTTCATCGCCGACGTGATGCCCACGGTGAGCAAGGTGCGCGCCGCCGTCCAGGCCGACGGGCTGGCGCTGGACATCGAGGTCGATGGTGGCATCGACCCCGAAACTGCGCCAGTGGCGGCCCGGGCCGGTGCGAACGTGTTCGTCGCCGGCAGCGCCGTCTTTGGCCACCCCCGCCCATGGGAGGCGGCCGAGGCGATCAGGGCGGCGATCGGACAGACCGCACACACCTGGACGTGACGCGCACGACACCGAAGGCGGTCGTGGTCGGCGCCGGCATCATCGGGACGTGGCACGCGCTCGAGTTGGTCGAGGCGGGTTTTGCCGTCGACCATCTCGACGCCGATGCGGCGCCCCGGGGCGCGTCGGTGCGCAACTTCGGGCTCGTCTGGGTGAGCGGCCGGAGAGGCGGCACGGAGCTCGAGGTGGCCCGGCGGGCCCGGGCCCGCTGGGAAGAGGTCGGTGCACGCATTCCCGGCATCGGCTTTCGCCCCGCCGGCTCGCTGACGGTGGCGATGACGACCTCCGAGCGCTCCGTGATGCAGGCGTACTCGCGGTGCGCCGACGCAACCGAGCGCGCGATCGTCTTCCTCGAGCCCGAGCAAGTGCGTACACGCAACGCGGCCGTGTGTGGCGACATCTCGGGCGCCCTCTTCTGCGAGCTCGACGCCATCGTCGAACCTCGCCACGCTCCGCACGCGCTGCGCGACCATCTCGTCGCCCAGGTGCCAGAGAGGTACCGGTTTCACGAGGGCCGGCGCGTGACCGCGACGGCACCGGGTGCCGTGGTCGACACCGGGGGCGATCGTTGGGAGGGCGACGTCGTGATCGTGGCGACCGGTGCCGCCTACGACCACCTTCCCGCCGCCGCGCCCCTGGCGTCGCTGCTCCGGCGCGTCCGGCTCCAAATGTTCGAGACGGACCCGTACCCCGGACACCTCACGACCGCCCTCGCGGACGCGGACTCGCTGCGCTACTACCCGGCCTACGAGCGTGCGCCCCGGCACGAGCTCGGCGAGCAGGACGAGTTGGCGGCGGAGCACCGTCTCCAACTGCTCCTGGTCCAGCGGCCCGGCGGTGGGCTCACGATCGGCGACACCCACGCCTACGACGAGCCGTTCGACTTCGCGCTCTCCGAGGCGCCGACCGCGGAGCTCCTGTCCCGGGCCCGCCGCATCCTCGGCCACGAGCTGCCACCGCTCCGGCGACGGTGGGCAGGTGTGTACGCGGAGTGCCGGGACGGTGCCGTCTGCCTGCGCGAGCAGATCGACGACCGGGTGTGGCTGGTGACCGGCCCGGGCGGACGGGGCATGACCTGCTCGCCGGCGATCGCGCGCGACACCCTCGACGCCGTCGGCGTCGCCGCGTGATCGGCCCGTACGCGCTCGCCTGCCTGGATATGGCCGGCACGACGGTGCGCGACGACGGCGCGGTGGAGGCAGCGTTCGACGAGGCACTGGCGGCGGTCGCCGTCACGACGGGCACCGCGCGCTACGACGAGGCGCACCGCTTCGTGCGTGAGACGATGGGCTGGTCGAAGGCGGAGGTCTTCGCCGCGCTCCTCGACCCTGACGACGCCGAGCGTGCGACCGCGCGGTTTGCGACGGCCTACGAGGCCACCGTCGCCGCGGGCGCGGTCGAGCCGGTCCGAGGGGCACCCGGCGTGCTGCGCGACCTCCGAGCGCGCGGGGTCCGGATCTGCCTCACCACCGGGTTCGCCCCGACGACCCGCGACGCCCTGCTCGACGCGCTGGGCTGGCGGGCCGCCATCGACCTCGCCCTCTCCCCGGCCGACGTGGGACGGGGCCGCCCGGCACCCGACCTCGTGCTCGGCGCCATGGCCCGGCTCGGGATCGACGACCCGGGTGCGGTCGTCGTCGTGGGGGACACGGTCAGCGACCTCGAGGCGGGGACCGCCGCTCGTGCCCGCGCCGTCGTGGGCGTCCTGACCGGTGCCCACAACGAGGCCACGCTGCGCGCGGCACCCCACACAGCGATCCTGTCGGACATCACCGGCCTGGTCGGACTCCTCGAGCGCTCAGCGGCCGCCCACGCAGGGGATGTCGACAAAAAGTAGAACGTGTTCTATAATTGTCCCCACCGACAGGGCGGGACGCCGACCCGCAAGAGGACGTGACCATGGACGATGTGCAGCACATGCGCCGTGCGATGGCGCTCGCGGCCACGGTCCGGGGGAGCACCGCACCCAACCCGTGGGTGGGCTGCGTGATCTTCCCTGCCACCCACGGCAGCGGGTTCGCGCCTTTCTTCGAGGGGGCGACCGCGCCCCCCGGTGGCCCGCACGCCGAGGCGACCGCGCTGGCCAGGGCCGGTGACTCCGCCCGCGGCGCCACCCTCTACGCGACCCTCGAGCCGTGCGTCCACTACGGGAAGACGCCGCCCTGCACCGACGCCATCATCGAGGCGGGTGTGTCCCGGGTGGTCATCGGAGTCCGGGACCCGGACGACCGGGTCGCCGGACGGGGTGTCGCGGCACTCCGGGAAGCGGGGATCGAGGTGATCGAGGGCGTCGCCGCCGACGAGGTGGCCGAGCAGCTGGCGCCGTACCTCAAGCACCGCCGCACCGGCCACCCCTGGGTCGTGCTCAAGATGGCGGCCAGCCTCGACGGGCGCACGGCCGCTCCCGACGGCTCCAGCCGCTGGATCACCGGCGCCGCCGCCCGCCGCGACGTGCACCGCCTCCGCGGGAGCTCGGACGCGGTCCTCGTCGGCGCAGGCACCGTGCGGGCGGACGACCCGGAGCTGACGGTCCGTCTCGACGACGACCGGAGAACCGGCGACGAGCAACCCCTGCGCGTCGTGCTCGGCCGGGCGCCCGATGACGCCAAGGTTCGGCCGGCCCTCGAGCTCGAGGGCGATCTGAACGGGGTGCTGGACGAGCTCGGCCAGCGTGGCGTCCTTCAGCTCCTCGTCGAAGGCGGGGCCACTGTGGCGCACGATTTCCATGCCGCCGGGCTGGTGGACCGCTATGTCCTGTACCTGGCGCCGGCCTTTTTCGGCGGCGACGACGCCCGCCCGCTTTTTGCCGGACCCGGGGCTGGCACACTTGCTGACGTGTGGAGAGGCAGATTGGTCTCGGTCGAACAGCTCGGAGAGGACCTGAGAGTGGAGGTCGCGGCCTGATGGGATTCTCGACCGTCGAAGAAGCCATCGAGGCCATCGGCAAGCTCGGCATGGTGGTCGTCGTCGACGACCAGGACCGGGAGAACGAGGGTGACCTCGTGATGGCCGCCGAGGCGGCCACCCCGGAGAAGATCGCCTTCTTCCTGGCCCACACGTCCGGTGTCATCTGCGCACCCCTGTTGCCCGAACGGGCCGACCTGCTCGACCTGCCTCTCATGGTCTCGGCCAACACCGAGGCACAGCGCACGGCGTTCACCGTGAGCGTGGACTACCGCCACGGCACGACGACGGGGATCTCCGCCGCCGACCGCGCCGCCACCATCGCCGCGCTGACCGATCCCACCACCCGGCCCAACGACCTCAACCGGCCGGGCCACATCTTCCCGCTGCGCTACCGCCCCGGCGGCGTGCTCAAGCGCGCCGGCCACACCGAGGCCACCGTCGACCTCAGTCGGGCCGCCGGCCTCGCACCGGCCGGCGTGCTGTGCGAGATCGTCAGCGAGGACAAGTCCGAGATGGCACGGCTGCCCGACCTCGAGCGCTTCGCCAAGAAGTACGACCTCCCGCTGATCTCCATCGCCGATCTCATCCGGTACCGCCGCCAGAACGAGAAGTTGGTGCGCCTCGTGTCCGAGGCCCGGATCCCGGCCAAGGGCCGTGAGTTCCGCGCCCTCGTCTACGAGTCAGTGCTCGACAACGAGCAGCACCTGGCGCTGGTCATGGGCGACGTGGCCGGTTCCGAGGACGTGCTCGTCCGCGTGCACTCCGAGTGCCTGACCGGCGACGTGTTCGGCTCGCTCCGTTGCGACTGCGGCCCCCAGCTGCACGCCGCCATGGACATGATCGAGAACGAGGGCCGCGGCGTGCTCATCTATCTGCGCGGCCACGAGGGTCGCGGCATCGGCCTCGGCCACAAGATCCGCGCCTACCAACTCCAGGAGGAGGGGCACGACACCGTCGACGCCAACCTGCAGCAGGGTCTCCCCGTCGACAGCCGCGAGTACGGCATCGGCGCCCAGATGCTGGTCGACCTCGGCGTCACCACCATGCGCCTCATGACCAACAACCCGGTGAAGTACGGCGGCCTCGAGGGCTTCGGGCTCGACATCACCGAACGTGTCCCGCTCCAGACGTCGGCCAACCCGGAGAACATCGCCTATTTGCGCACGAAGCGCGAGCGTATGGGCCACCTCCTGCACGGCCTCGACGACGTCCTGTGACACAGTGAGGGCGTGACCTCGCCGCCTGGACACACCAGGGCGACCTGATGGCCGGCTCGGATCTGATCTCCATGCCCGAAGGCGCCTTCGACGACGTTGCGGCCCAGGTCGGCGCGTCGCTGCGGGGCGAGCACAACGGGACCGGGCTGCGAGTCGGTCTCGCGTGTGCGCTCTTCAACGGCGGCATCACGCTGCGACTCCTCAATGGCGCGCTCGGCGCCCTCGGTGAAGCCGGCACCGACCGGCGCGACGTCACCGTCGCATGGGCGCCCGGCGCGTTCGAGCTTCCGCTCGTGGCCCGGTCCTTCGCCCACGCCGGCAAGGTCGACGCCGTCCTGTGCCTCGGCGCCGTCATCCGCGGCGATACCGGTCACTACGACTTCGTGGCGGGCGAGTGCGCGTCCGGTATCCAGCGTGTCCAGCTCGACACCGGTGTCCCGGTCGTCTTCGGCGTGCTGACGACCGACACGCTCGAACAAGCCTTGGAACGCTCGGAGCCCGACGAGACCAACAAAGGCCGCGAGGCGGCGCTCACCGGCATCGAGATGGTGCGGTTGTTGCGCAGCAGCCCGCTCACCTGACCGACAACAAGCCCGGGGATCCTTCCCCTGAGCGGCACCTGAGGTTACGCTGAGCACCGGCCGGGGGTGAGGCTACCGATCAGGCAAGGCCGAGGAGGTAGCTCGAGTGAGAGGTCGTAGGGGAGCGCTTCGGCGCGCATGGGCAGGTGCGGCGATCGCCAGCGTGATGCTCGTCGCCACTTCGATGGTGCTCGTCGCAGTACCGGCAAGTGGTGCCGCGCCGATAATCGTGCCGGCAACGGTGACGGCGTCGAACTGGACGGTGGCGCCGAACGTCTCCTCGTCACTGGACCTGTCCCAACAGGGAGTCTCGTGCGTCACGTCCACCTTCTGCATGGCCGTCGGCGCGCTGAACGAGGCTGACCCGTCCACCGCCCTGCCGGCCGCCCAGATGTGGGACGGCTCCGGCTGGACCAGCGTCACGGTCCAGCAACCGGCCAACCCGGGGAGCCACCTCGATGCGGTGTCGTGTGTCAGCGCGACGTGGTGCGTGGCCGTGGGCCAGACGGACGTGACGAACAGCACCAACCAGACGCTCATCGAGCAGTGGGACGGCTCGCGGTTCTCAGTCGTCGCCGCAACGTCGCCGAGCAACCAGTCCTATTTGGACGGAGTCTCGTGCCTCAATACCTCGTTCTGCATGGCCGTCGGCGCATCGACCAACACGTCGTCCCTCTTCGCCCAGTGGAACGGGAGCAGCTGGTCTTTCACGACATCCGGAGCACCCTTGGGCGAGTCCATTCCGAACCTGACTGCGGTGTCCTGCGGCAGGACGGTCAACTGCATGGCGGTGGGCTACATCAACAATCCTGGGATCTCGGGGCAAGCTGCACTGGCCTATCACTGGGACGGCTCGGCGTGGGAAGGGACGCTGCCTTCGAACCTGCCGGCTCCGATCAACGACAACATCTTCCGATCGGTCTCCTGCGTCGGGCCCTTCGACTGCACCGCGGCGGGTTACGCCTACAACTCCAACGGTGCCGGCTTCGCGGCCGAGGTGCCGTTGGTGGAGACGTGGAAGGACGTGAAATGGTCAGCACCGGCGACGCTGCCGCCGGTGCCGCACGTCGGGCTCGGACTGGACGGCATCAGTTGCTTCAGCGAGACGTCGTGCACCGCGGTGGGGAACAACTACCTCGCCGCCAACGGCTCCACCTATGACACCGCGGCCCTCACCTGGGACGGCCAGACGTGGGCGATGGCGAGCACACCCAATGACAGCAACCTCCCGAACACGAGCTACTTCAACGGCGTTGACTGCCTGACCGACTGGGCTTGTATGGCAGTGGGCAACGCCTCCAATGGGAGCACCCTCAGCGCGTTCGCAGCGTGGGCCCCGATCGCGCGTTCCGGGTATCGCTTCGTCGCTTCCGACGGTGGGGTTTTCAATTACGGTTCCGGCGCGCCTTTCCTCGGCTCCAATGGCGCCATGCCGTGGCCCTTCCCGGTCGTGGGCATGGCCACGTCGCCCGCCGGCGACGGCTACTACCTCGTGTCCTCCGACGGCGGGATCTTTGCCTTCGGCTCAGCCACGAACTACGGCTCGATCGGCGTCATCCCCGGCCTCCAGCCGCTCAACAAACCCATCGTCGGAATGGCGGTCACCGCGGACGGAGGCGGCTACTGGTTGGTGGCCTCCGACGGCGGGGTCTTCGCGTTCGGCGACGCACAGTTCCTCGGCTCGGCGGGTGCCATCGTGCTGAACAAGCCCATCGTCGGGATGGCAGCGACGCCGAACGGGCTCGGCTACTACCTCGTCGCCTCCGACGGCGGCATCTTCACCTACGGCAACGCGACGTTCGCCGGCTCGATGGGGGGCCGACCGCTTAACAAACCGGTCGTGGGAATGGCCGTCCCGGTCACGGGTGGCTACTACCTCGTCGCTTCCGACGGTGGGATCTTCAGCTTCCCGACCGGCAGCTCCGGCCCGCCGTTCTTCGGCTCGACCGGGGCGATCGTGCTCAACAAGCCGGTCGTGGGCATGACCGTGACCGCCGAGGGCACGGGCTACTACCTCGGCGCTGCTGATGGCGGCATTTTCAGCTTCCCCGAGGGACCGGCGGGGCCAACGTTCTACGGGTCACGCGGGGGCCAGCCACTGAACTCACCGATCGTGGGGGTGTCCGGCTAGACAGGCCATCGCCATCTCGCCGGGGTGACCGGGCGCCCTAATACAGGATCAACTGCGTACAGCGATAGGAGGCCATCAGGCGCTCCGAGGTCTCGTTGGTGACCTTGGCGTCCCAGACCTGCGTCGTGCGCCCGGTGTGCAACGGCGACGCGGTCGCCATCACCAGGTCCCCCTCCCGCGCGCTCGAGATGAAGTTGGCCGAGCAGTCGACGGTGGTGAAGCTCTTGGCCCCCTCAGGCCAATGGTGGTTGACCCCGAACGCGCAGAGGGCGTCGGCCAGCGTGATGACCACCGGCGCCCACAGGTAGCCGGTGCCGGCGATGAGGTCGTGGGTCACCGTCAGCCGGGCGATCGGGCCTTCGTCGGACTCGGGCGAGTCGATGTCGATCCCGAGCAGGTTCAAGAAGTTATAGACGTCGTAGGGAGGCGGCACAGGCCCAGCTTGCCCCAAGCACCTGCGCTGGTCTGCGAAGATCTAGGGCCATGCTCCGCCTCGTCCTGCCCAAGGGCTCGCTCGAACGCGCCACCATGCAGCTCTTCGAGGATGCCGACCTGGCCGTCAACCGAGCCTCGGACGTCGCCTATCGCGCCAGCATCGACGACCCGCGCATCGACGAGGTGCGGATCCTGCGCCCCCAGGAGATCCCTGTCTACGTGGCGGACGGCCTGTTCGACCTCGGCATCACCGGCCGCGACTGCATCGAGGAGCGGGGGAGCGAGGTGGTCTCGCTCGGCACGCTCGCCTATTCGAAGGCGACCGCCAACCCGGCCCGCATCGTGCTCGCCGTCGGTGCCGACTCGGAGGCCACGACGCTCGCCGACCTCGCCAAGAGCGTGACCGACCGACCCGGCCGCCTGCGTGTGAGCACGGAGTACCCCGAGCTCACGCGCCGCGCGCTCGAGGCCCACGGCATCGATGCGGAGATCGCCCTCTCCTACGGCGCCACCGAGGCCAAGGTGCCCGACATCGCAGACGCCGTCGTCGACATGACCGAGACGGGCAGCGCCCTGCGCGCCGCCGGCCTCAAGGTGATCGAGACGTTGCTCGTGTCGCACACCGAGCTCATCGCCAACCCCAAGGCGGCGGACGACACGGACAAGCGCCACGCCATGGAGCAGATCCTGACCCTCCTCCAGGGCACGCTCGAGGCCCGGGGCAAGGTGCTGGTGAAGCTCAACGTCTCGGCCGAGAACCTCGATGCCGTCCTCGCCGTCCTCCCGTCCATGCGCGCCCCGACCATCTCGGAGCTCTCGGGCGGCGGCGCCTTCGCCCTGGAGACCGTGGTGCCGAAGGCCGACATCAACGTGCTCATCCCGGCGCTTCGTGATCAGGGCGCCTCTGACATCCTCGAGCTCCCGCTCTCCAAGATCGTCCACTGACGTGGCCGACCCGGTCGGCACCACCGGACCCCGTCTCGGGCGCGTGGCCTCGTTCGATCCCACCCGTGGGCTCGGCACCGTCACCGACGACGCCGGCGCCGTCTACGCGTTTCACGCCACGGCGATCGTCGACGGCTCCCGCCGCATCGACGTGGGGACCCGCGTGAGTTACTCGCTCGCGCCGGGCCACGGAGGCCGGCACGAAGCACGTGCCCTCGTGTCGGTCGGTAGCTGAAGCCCGTCGGGATTCAAGAACCGGCAGACCCGGCGTCGGCACCCCACCAGCGCCCCTCGTAACCCTGGGCGAACACCTCGAGTGCGTCGTCGACCCCGCCGCGGTCTCCGGTGGCCAGCAGGTCGAGAAGGAGGCCCCGGAGCACGGCCAACCCGAGCCGGCTGTGTGGACGCGCCAGCGCGGGCGGCACCCCCACCTCGGCGGCCAGCGCGACGTTGGCGTCGAGCCACTGCTCGATGTCGCCCCGCAGCAACGGCAGCGCCGCCGGGTCGCCCTGCAGCGCCCGGCCGTAGAGCGCGAAGAACAGACGCTCGAAGCCGGCCAATTCGGGATCGGTCAGGTAGGACCACATCCGTCGGATGACGACGTCGCTCCGCATGTCGGCGGCCTCCGCGACCTGCGCCAGCCGTGCCTGGGTACGCGCCTCGACCTCGCGCACGACTTCGAGCAGCAGGCCGTCCTTGGAGCCGAAGTGGTACAGCAGCATGCGGTGGCTCGACCCGACGGCTTCGGCGATGCGCCGCAGGCTCTGGTCGGCCAGGCCGTCGGTCGTGAAGTGATCGATCACCGCGTCGAGCAGCCGCTCTTTCGGCGACAGATCCACCCGTGCCGATCCGCCCTCAGGTCGATCTTGTGTCTGCATGTACCAAATGGTACACTAGAGCCGGCGAGCGAAAGGAGTCAGACATGGAACGGCAGGTGATCGACAAGACGGCGACGACAACGGGCGATCCGGACTTGGTCTACGAGCTCCTGGCCGACGGGTCGACCTGGCCCGAATGGTCACCGATCGATGCGTTCGAGCTCCTGGCGCCGGGCGACGGCAACCCCGAGGGCCTCGGCGCCATTCGGCTGTTCACCACCGGCCGGCACAAGAGCCGCGAGCGGGTCGTCGAGCGGCGCCCCGGCGCATCGTTCGCCTACGTCCTCGAAGCTGGGCTGGCGCTGCGGGACTACAAGGCGGTGATCTCCTTGGCGCCGACTACGAACGGCGGGACGACGATCAACTGGCGCTCAACCTTCACCGCCAAGGTGCCGGGCACTGGCGGTCTCTACCGGCGCCAGCTCGGGGCGTTCATCGAGCAGTGCGTGCAGGGTCTGGCGGTGGCCGCCGGCGAGCAGGCTAGGGCGGCCTGAGCAGCTAGGCCGGCCCATCGTCGCCGGCGTTCGCCGACCTCTCCGCGTCCGTCTGCTCAGCGCCCTCGAGGCCGACGTAGACCAGGCGCAGCTGCGAGAGGGACTCGAGCAGGGCGGGTTCGGCCTCGCCCAGGCGCCCCTTCAGCCCTTCGAGGAGATAGCCGAGCGCATCGATCGCCAGCCTGGCCTGGAAGAGCATCGGCGGGGACTGCGACAGGTAGATGGCGGCCAGCTCGAAGAGGCCGTAGCAGTGGTTGGCTATCACCACCTCCGCCGGGGTCTCGGCCAGCTGCGCGCGCATGGCCTCGACGGCCGCCTGCGCCTCCTCCGGTGACGGCTCGGTGACGTCGGTGGCGCCCGCCTGTGGAGGCGGTGATTCTGACCCCGCGCCCCCCTCTTCCTTGGGGAAATGTTCGCCGGACGGTGTCCAGAGGCTGCTCATGCTGGTACTGTATGTGCCCTTGACTACATGGAAGCGGGGCCTCCACCTGGGGAGCCTCCACCTGGCCACCACCTCGCCCTCCTGGTGAGCACCCGTGCGCCAGGTCGAACGTCTCCGACACGGGCGCTGCCCGTCGTGCGGCCTCGCTCCACCAATTGGCTCGCGGAAGGACCGCGAGCCCGAGTGAGAGGTGTGATGCCGCATCGTCGCTGAAACCACAACTGAGCACCGGATCAACGACCGAATCCGTGCCCGTGAAGTCCGGCTCGTGGACCCCGACGGTGCGCAACTCGGCATCAAGCCGTTGCCGGAGGCCCTGGCCATAGCGAAGGAACTCGACCTCGATCTCGTCGAGGTGGCCCCGATGGCCAACCCTCCCGTCTGCCGGATCATGGACTTCGGCAAGTTCAAGTTCGACGAGGCCCAACGGGCCAAGGAGAGCAGGCGCAAGGCGGTCCACGTCGGGATCAAGGAGATGAAGTACCGGCCCAAGATCGGCCCGGGCGACTTCGACACCAAGACCCGTCAGGTGGGCAAGTTCCTCTCCGAGGGGTACAAGGTCAAGATCACGATCATGTTCCGTGGCCGCGAGGTGTACCACCCCGAGCACGGCAAGCGGATTTTGGACCGCATCGCCGAGCAGATGGAGGGCATCGCCAAGGTCGAGGCCGAGCCCAAGCTCGACAACCGCAACATGATCATGGTGCTCGCCCCCGACAAGCGGGCCCGCCAGGCCGCGCAGTCGAGGGCCTCGAACCAGCAGCGCGCCGAGAAGGCAGCCACGCCGACAGGGGACAGCCCTGCTGCGGCGGATGCCAACGGGAACGCTCCGGCTGGGGATGCGGGTGCGGTGAGCGACGTCGCGACATCAGCCGAAGAGGGATGACGCAATGCCGAAGATGAAGACGGACCGCGGTGCGGCCAAGCGGATCAAGGTGACCGGCACCGGCCGGCTTCGCCGCCGCAAGGCCTTCCGGTCGCACCTGCTCGAGAACAAGTCGAGCGTGCGCACCCGCCGCCTCGGCCGCGAGACGGAGATCGCCAAGGCGGACGAGAAGGCGACCCGCCGGATGCTCGGCATCTGAGCGGGACCGGCACCCGACCACCTAACCGACCCAGCGATCCGCGGCCGGCCGCAACCAGGCCGCCGATCCGAACCCACGAAGAAATCTCGAAGAGAGGAGCACCCCCATGGCCAGAGTGAAGCGAGCGGTCCACGGCCGCAAGCACCACCGCGCCGTTCTCGAGCAGGCAAAGGGGTACTACGGGAACAAGAGCCGTTCCTACCGGGCCGCCAATGAGCAGCTCATGCACTCGATGCAGTACGCGTACCGCGACCGGCGGGCGCGCAAGGGTGACTTCCGCAAGCTGTGGATCCAGCGCATCAACGCCGGCGCCCGCCTGAACGGCATCAGCTACAGCCGCCTCATCAACGGCCTCCACGTCGCGGGTGTCGAGGTCGACCGCAAGGTGTTGGCCGATTTCGCCGTGAGCGAGCCGGAGGCCTTCGCCGCGCTCGTCAAGACCGCACAAGATGCGCTGGCGAGCGCACCCGTGGCCGAGGTCGCTTCCTGACCCAACGGCTGGCCTTCACGCACCGGCGGGTCCGCCGGCTGCGCGGGCTGCTGCAGAAGCGTTCGGCGCGGTGGAGCGAACGCGCCTTCGTGGCCGAGGGCGCCGAACTGATTCGTACCGCCCTCGACGTCGGGACCCCGGTCGAATCGGTCTACGTGTCGCCCGCCGGCGATGACGACCCGACGACCCAGGAGGTCTGCCGCCGGGCCGCCGCGGCCGGGGCGCGGGTGTTCTACCTGGCGCCCGGCGTGCTCGAGCGTGTCGCCGACACCGTGACGCCCCAACCCGTGCTCGCCGTGTTGCCGATGCGCGCCGACGGCAACGCCGACGCCGATGCGGACTCCGACGATCTCGCCCCGCCATGGTCACCCGATCCCGGTGCGCTGGTCGTGGTCCTCGTCGACGTGCGCGACCCCGGCAACGCGGGCACCGTCCTGCGCGCTGCGGACGCGGCGGGCGCCACAGCAGTCGTCTTCGCGGCCGAATCGGTCGACCCCTACAACCCCAAGACGGTGCGGTCCTCGGCCGGTTCGATCTTCCACGTGCCATTCACGGTGCACCCGGACCCGGCCGCCCTCGCCGAGCGTCTCGCCGCCGGCGGCTTCCGGACTCTGGCCACCGTCGTGCGCGACGGCGAGGACTACGCCGGCCTCGACTGGTCGGTCCCCACGGCCGTGTTCTTCGGGAACGAGTCGTCGGGGCTGGACCCCGCCCTGGCCGCGCGGCTGAGTGGTGCCGTCGCCATTCCCATGGCGGGTCGGGCCGAATCGCTCAATGTCGGCGTGGCCAGCGCCGTCGTCGCCTTCGAGGCGTACCGGCAACGCCGGGGCGGAGGTCCCGGGGCACGTAGCATTTCGGGGACCGCGGAAGAAACGACATGGTGACCGACAACGTGGATCTCGACATCGAAGCCATCGCCCGGGAGGGCGAGCGCGTCATCGCGGCCGCCGCGTCGACCGGCGCTCTGGCGGAGGTGGAGACCGAGCTGCTCGGCAAGCGGTCTGCCCTGAGGCGGGCCCACCGCACGCTCGGCTCGCTGAGCCCCGAAGAGCGCAAGGAGGCCGGCCGCCGCATCGACGAGGTGCGCGAACGCCTCGAGGCACTTGCCGGCTCCCGGCGGATCGAGCTGGCGGACGCCGAACGGGCCGAGGCACTGCAGGCCGACCGGCTCGATCTCACCGAAGTCATCCCGAGCACCGTGCTGGCGCCGCCCTCCCGCGGCCACCTGCATCTCGTCACCCAGGCGCGGGCGGAGCTCGAGGACCTCTTCGTCGGCATGGGCTTCACCGTTGCCGAGGGGCCTGAGGCCGAGTCGGACTGGTACAACTTCGAGGCCCTCAACATCCCGCCGTCGCACCCGTCGCGCGACATGTACGACACCATGTACCTCGAGGTCGGTCAGCCCGAAACGGTGCTGTTGCGCACGCACACCTCCCCGGTGCAGATCCACCTCATGGTGGCGGCCGTGCGCGACGGGACACTGCCGATCCACGCCGTGATGCCCGGCAAGTGCTTCCGCCTCGACACACCCGACGCCACCCACCTTCCGGTCTTCAACCAGATCGAGGGTCTCGTGGTGGACCGCGATATCACCTTCGGCGATCTCGCCGGCACGATCCAGGCCTTCACGGAGGCCTACTTCGGCCCGGGCATGCAGTCGCGCCTGCGGCCCGCCTACTTCCCTTTCACCGAGCCGTCCGCCGAGTTCGAGATCACCTGCACCATCTGCCTCGGTGAGGGCTGCCGCACCTGCTCGCACACCGGCTGGATCGAGCTCGGCGGCTGCGGCATGGTCGACCCGGCCGTGTTCATCGCGGTCGGGATCGACCCGGCCGAATGGTCGGGGTTCGCCTTCGGGTTCGGCATCGACCGGCTGGCGCAGATGCGCCACGAGGTGCCCGACATGCGCTCCTTCGTGGAGAACGACATCCGGTTCCTCTCGCAGTTCTGACCTGACCACACCGACGAACGGAAAGACACCTCCCGACCATCGTGCGCGCCCCGCTCAGCTGGCTCCGTGATTTCGCCCCCTTCCCAGCCGACACCGGGACGCTGCGCGCCGCGCTCGACGACCTGGGCCTCGTCGTCGAATCGATCGAGCACATCGGCGAGGGCCTGGGCGACGTCGTCATCGCGAAGGTCCTCAAGATCGACGAGATCAAGGGCGCCGACAAGATCCGCCTCGTCACCGTCGACGCCGGGGCCGAGCCGCTCGAGGTCATCTGCGGGGCGTGGAACTTCGACGTCGGCGATCGCGTCCCCCTGGCCCCTGTGGGCGCCATCCTCCCGGGCGGCTTCGAGATCGAGCGCCGCAAGATGCGCGGGGTCTGGTCCAACGGGATGCTCTGTTCGGGCAAGGAGCTCCGCCTCTCCGACGACAGTGCGGGCCTCCTCGTCCTTGGTGACGAGGTGCCCGGCGAGCCCGGCACACCGCTGACCGAGGCCCTCGGCCTCGAGCCCGATGTCGTCTTCGACATCACCGTCGAGGGAAATCGTCCCGACGCCTGGTCGATCGCCGGCATCGCGCGCGACTTGGCGGCCCGCCTCAGCCTGCCCTTCATCGAGCCCGATCCGCCCGCGCCGCCCGCAAGCGGGCGTCCGGTCGAGTCGGCTGCCAGCGCCGTGGTGGAGTCCCTCGACCTCTGCCCGCGCCTCACGGTCACGGTGCTCGACCACGTAGAAGTCGGGCCGTCACCGCAGTGGATCGCCCGCCGCCTCCTCATGGCGGGCATGCGCCCGATCAACAACGTGGTCGACGCGTCGAACTACGTGATGCTCGAGCTAGGCCAGCCGACCCACCCCTACGACATCACGTTGCTCCCAGGCCGCGGGCTCAGGGTCCGTCGGGCCGAGCCAGGGGAGAAATTGGTGACCCTTGACGAGGTCGAGCGCACCGTCGGCGTGCCCGGGCGGAGCCTGGGCGACACCGGCGCGGACTGCCTCATCTGCGACGCCGAAGGCACACCGGTCGGCGTCGGCGGCGTCATGGGCGGCGCGTCCTCCGAGATCTCGCACTCCACGACCGAGGTGCTGCTCGAGGCTGCCTACTTCACGCCGATGGCGATCGCGCGTACTTCCCGCCGGCTCGGCCTCCGCACCGAGGCCTCGGCGCGCTTCGAGCGCGGGTGTGACCCCTGGGGCATCGAGCCGTCGGTGGCGCGTTTCTGCGAGCTGCTGTCGGAGAGCAGTCCGGGCCTCCGGGTCGCGGACGGCATGCTCGACGTGCGTGGGGACGTGCCCGAGCCCTTCGTCGTTGCTGTGCCGCTCGCCCGGGTGCACCGGCAGCTCGGCGTGGAGCTGAGTGCGGAGCACATCGCCCGCCTCATCGAGCCCATCGGGTTCAAGGTCATGGAGGAGGTGGGCGCCGGACTCGCCGGCGGCCCCGGCGCTTCCGGCTTCGGACCGGAGAGCCTCGTCGTCGAGGTGCCCACCAACCGGCCTGACGTCCGTCCCGAGCCCTTCGGTGTGGACGACGTCATCGAGGAGATCGCACGGACCTTCGGCTACTCGAACGTGCCGCGTCACATGCCGACGTGGCCGCAGCCAGGCGGCCTCACCGTGCTCCAGCGCTCGCGTCGTCTGGCCAAAGACGTCCTGTGCGGGTTGGGTGCCTCAGAGGGTTGGACCGACAGCTTCGTGTCCGCCGCCGCACACAGTGACGTCGGTCTCACGGGCCCGGCGGTACGCGTCGCCAACCCCCTCGATACCGAGAAGCCGTACCTCCGCCGCAGCCTCATGCCCGGCTTGCTGGGCGCACTTGCCTACAACACGGACCGCCGCCAGCCCGACGTTCGTCTCTACGAGGTCGGTGTCGTGTTCTCGCATCCCGACGAGGGAGCACCGCGGGTGGTCGAACGCGCCGGTGCGGGCGGTCGCGAAACGGCTGAGCTGCCCGGAGAGCGCGAACTGCTCTGCGCGGTCTTCGCCCAAGAAGAGGACGACGCCCGCCTTGCCGTCGTCTCCTGGCAGGTGCTGGCCGACGCGTTCCGTATCGACCGGGTCCGCCTGGTGCCTGCCGGCAACGGGCTGCCGCCATTGCCGGGCCTGCACCCGACCCGTTCGGCGCACCTCGTGGTCTCGTCGAAGAACGGCGCGGGCGACGGCAGTGACGGCAATGTGGTCATCGGCTCGGTCGGCGAGATCGACCCCGAAGTCGCCACGACCTTCGGACTCACCCGAACGTCGGGCAACACCACCGTGGCCCGACGCATCGGGTGGCTCGAAGTCGATCTCGGCCTCCTGTTCGACGAGATCCGCGTGCCGCGCCGCCACGTGGTCGCGAGCGCCGTGAGCCGGTTCCCGTCGTCGGACATCGATCTCGCCTTCGTGGTCGACGACCGTTACGCGACCGACGTCGTGGCCGACACCCTGCGAACGTCCGCGGGTGACCTGCTCGAGTCGGTCCGGCTCTTCGACGTCTACCGGGGTACCGGGATCGCGGAGGGTGCGCGCAGCCTGGCCTACCGGCTTCGGTTCTGTTCACCGGTACGCACACTCACCGACGAGGAGGTTGGTGAGCTCCGCGCCCGGTGCATCGAAGCGGTCGAGCGCGAGTTCGGAGCCACCCTGCGCTGAGACCAGTCTGGGCCGCCCCATCCGACCGGAGTGGCATGGTGGGACCGTGCAGGTTCGGCTGATCGATCCGGCTGATGAGGGCGGCCTGGCTGCGTTTGCCGCCGTTCTCGAGGCGTCGGACAAGGCGATGTGGCCCGACCTTTCCGGTTACCAGCTGATTGACATTCGTGCCTTCGCCCGGTTCAGGGGCAAGAGCCGTCGCTGGGAACTCTTGGCCGCCTATGAAGGAGTCGGCACCGGGCCGGTGCTGGGGGTCGGCCTCATGGAGTTCCCGATGCTCGAGAACCCGCACAGCACCGAGATCACGCTGGCCGTCCATCCCGAGCACCGGCGCCGCGGCGTCGGGACCGCGATCGTCCAGAAGATGGGCGAGCGTGCCGTGGCCGACGGCCGGCGCGCCCTCAACACGATTGTGGATGTGCCGCTCGGCGGCGTCCACGACGAAAGTGTGCGCAATTTCGCCAGGGCTGTAGGTTTCGAGCCGACCCTGACCGGCAACTTGCGCCACCTCCACGTCCCGCTGGAGGACGAGCGGTTGGCTCACCTCCGCCAGGTGGTTGCGGAAGCTCGGGACGCCACGGACTACCAGACCCACACCTTTACAACTCCGTGGCCACCGAAATTGCTTGACGACGCGTGCACCCTCTTGGGTGTCATGTCGACCGACGAGCCAGCAGGAGACGGGGAGCGACAGGCCGAGCAGTGGGACGAGGAGCGCATCCGCGAGAACGAGGAACTGCTTGCGGCTCGGGGAACCCAACGGCTGGCAGCGGTGGCCGAGCATGTTCCTTCGGGGCATCTTGTGGCAATGACCGAGCTTCTCTTCGCCAATGACACGCCGCACCAGTCGTGGCAGATGATCACCGTGGTGCACCCCGACCACCGCGGCCACCGCCTCGGTTTGGCCGTCAAGCTGGCGAACCTCGACCTACTGACCGAGCGAGCACCCAGCGTGCGAGTCGTGCAGACGGGCAACGCATCGATGAACGCGCCGATGATCGGGGTGAACGAGATGATGGGCTTCGAGGTGGTGAGCGAGGGCGCCTTCTGGCAGAAGCACCTAAGCGCTCCAAAGTTGTGACATCCGAGCGCACCGGCATCGAGGTCGAGGCCATCGACCCCCACGACACCTCCGCTTTCGATGCGTGGTTCGCCGTGTGGAATGCCATCGACATGGAGCGCTATCCAGAGCTGCCCGGCTGGCAGTACCAGGAGCTGCTGGCGATGGCGCTCGACCGCGACGGCGAGTTCGAACGTCGCCCGATCGTCGCGCGTCGCTCCGGGTCGGTTGTCGGCGTCGTCGGCCTCGAGATCATGCGGCACGAGAATTTTCACCTCGCCCGCATCGATCTCCGCGTTCCCCCCGAGCACCGGCGACGCGGTGTCGGTACAGCACTCGTCGAGGGGGCCGAACAGATCGCCGCTGCCGCGGGGCGCACCGAGTTGGCGGCGGAGGACGAGACGCCTCTGCGCCCCGACTACGTGGACACGGCGGAGCCGTTCGCCCGCCACCTCGGCTTCACCGTGGTGCAGCGCATGGTGCGGCGTTGCATCGACCTTCCGCTCGACCAGAATCACCTCGCAGCAATGCAGCGGGACCCGAGAGCGACGCCACCGGGCTACACGTTGGTGACCTTCGGCAATCACTGGCCGGACGAGGATCTCGATGACCGTTGCGAGCTCGGCCGGCGCATGTCGACGGACATACCCATGGGACAGCAGAAACTGGACGAGCAGCTGTGGGACGCCGCCCGCGTCCGCGCCCTCGAGGTGTCGTTGGTTGCGCAGAATCGAGACAAGGTGACGACCGCCGCACGCCACGACGCGAGCGGCCGTCTCGTGGGCTTCACCGAGGTGGCGATCCCCCTGGGCGCGCCAGAGTCCGCCTGGCAGCACGACACCCTCGTTATGCGCGAGCACCGGGGGCACGGGCTCGGATTCGCCATGAAGCTGGCCAACTGCTTCGCCGTTCACGAGCGGCACCCCGCGGTCCGCCGCGTCAACACCTGGAACGCCGAGGAGAACGCTCCGATGATCGCCGTGAACGAAGACCTCGGCTTCCGCGTCGAGGCCCACTCGACCGATTGGCACCGTCCCATCGCCCAAGTTTCGGATTCCGCATGAATATGCAGAAACGTGTATACTGATGCGATGAAGGTCGGCATCGCCGGGGCGTCCGGCTACACCGGGGCTGAGCTCTTGCGCCTGCTCAGCGCCCATCCGCAGTTCGAGGTGGGTGTGGCCACCGCCCATTCCCAGGCCGGGCTGCCCGTCGGCGGACACACGCCGTCCCTCCGGGCCGCCTATCCGGGCCTGTCCTACGACGACACCGACCCCGACGTCCTCGACGGGCTCGACCTCGTCTTCTGCGCCCTGCCGCACGGCGAATCCCAGAAGTTCGTGCCCGAGCTGCGGTCGCGGGTCGGTTGCATCGTCGACCTGGCC
>DASXBZ010000241.1:0-2328 GCA_036491435.1 Acidimicrobiales bacterium | reverse complement strand
GGCTCGACGCCGAGGATGTCGCCGAGGAAGCGTGCCGATGCCTTCCTGTCGGTAGCCGGAACGACCATGTGGTTGATCTCGATGCTCATGGATCCTCCTCGCTCCGATCTCACCCTAAACGGGACGGCGCGCGGCAATCACCAGCCATGGGGGGTCGCGCACAGGGTCCCCGGCCCGGCGCGTATCGGGCGGGCCGCGTTAGTTTGGGCACCCATGGGAAGCGAGGGATTGCACGAACCGGCCGAACGGCTCGACGAGGCGACGATCGACCGCCACCGGGCGCTTACCTCGCTCGTCGAGGAGCTCGAGGCCGTCGACTGGTACGACCAGCGGGTCCACGCGACGAACGACCAGGGCCTGGCCGACGTCCTGGCCCACAACCGCGACGAGGAGAAGGAACACGCGTCGATGACGCTCGAGTGGATCCGCCGGCGCGACCCGGTGCTCGACCGCCACTTGCGGACTTATCTGTTCACCAGCGAGCCGGTGACCGTTGTCGAACACGAGGCGGAGGCGGCCGGCGACGGCGTCCCTTCCGGCTCGCTCGGCATCGGGAGCCTGAAGGGAACCGACTGATGGACCATCTCTACCGCGACCTGGCCCCGATCTCGGAGGGTGCCTGGTCCCAGATCGAGAACGAAGCCAAGAGCAGGCTCGTCACCCACCTGGCGGCGCGCAAACTGGTCGACGTCGACGACCCGAAAGGTTGGGGCTATTCGGCCACCGACCTCGGACGGGTCGAAGAGGTGGACAGCCCGTCGGAGGGTGTGCGCGCCCTGCGCCGCCGTGTGCTCCCGGTCATCGAATTGCGGGCCGAGTTCGCCGTCTCGCGCGAGGAGCTCGACGACGCGGACCGCGGCGCGGGCGACATCGAGCTGCGCGAGCTCGACGAGGCGGTGCGCCAGATCGCACTGGCGGAGAACACCTCCGTCTTCCACGGCTATGTGGCGGGCGGCATCCTCGGCATCACCGAGGAGAGCTCCCACTCCCCCATCTCCATCGAGGCGGACATGGAGCAGTACCCCAAGGTCGTCGCGCAGGCGACCGACACGCTGCGGCGCGCCGGGGTCGGCGGCCCCTACGGGCTCGCCATCGACCCCGCCATCTACACCGTCATCGTGGAGACGGCCGAGCACGGTGGCTATCTCCTGCTCGACCACCTGCGCCAGATTCTGGGCGGCCCGGTGGTGTGGGCGCCCGGCGTCGAGGGCGGCGTCGTGCTGAGCCAGCGCGGCGGCGACTTCGCCCTCGAGCTCGGGCAAGACCTCTCCATCGGCTACCGCGATCACGACGCCGAGGTCGTGCGCCTCTACGTCGAGGAGAGCTTCACGTTCCGGGTGTCCGAGCCGGACGCTGCGGTCGCCCTGGCGCGCGCCTGACCAACCGGGGTCCCACCGCACCTCGGACGGCTGACGTTTCGTGACGCAGGACACCCCCGCCGAGCTCCTTCGCGCGCGGCTCCGCCGTGACCTGCGCGACGCGATGAAGGCGCAACGCCAAGACGAGATGGCCGCGCTGCGGACGCTGATCGGGGCCATCGACAACGCGGAATCGGTCGAGGAGTCGCCGACGACGCGGACGCCGACTCCGAGCGAACACGTCGCCGGCGCCCTGCGCGGGCTCGGTGTGACGGATGCCGTGCGGCGCCAGCTTTCCGAGCGCGAGCTGCAGCGGATCATCGAGAACGAGTTGTGGGAACGCGACGCCCAGGCGGAGAGGCTCACGTTGCTGGGGCACGCCGACGATGCGTCCCGGCTCCGCGTCGAGGCCGACGTGATCGCCCGCTACCAGATGCCCCAGGACTGACGCTCCGCACCAGAACGTCAACCCCCGGCGGCCACCGCCTTCAGTGCGTCCAACGACTCCCGGATGAACGCGGACATGGTCGTGCCCGTGGTGTCCTCGAGCCAGCGCTCGAAGCCGAGCTTGAACGCGGACCCGCCCGCCTCGGCGGCTAACGACGCAGCCGGATCGGCGACGCCGCGCCGGCGCAACGCGTCGGCCAGGGCACCGGTCAGTGTCGCCAGCTTGACGAGCTCACGCTCCTGCAGCTCGACGTTGGCCACGATGATGGCCTGGCGGGCCCGGGAGAAGTCCCGACGCGCCTCGAAGATGTCGTCGCCCGCCGCCATGTAGGCGGTTGCGACCGCCCCGAGCGGCGGCAGGGAGGCCGGAGCGTCCAGCAGGTGGGCCACGAGGAACTCCTGCAACTCGTGCGCGCCGCCGAAGAGGACCTCCCGCTTGTCGGCGAAGTACCGGAAGAACGTCCGCTCCGTGAGGCCGGCACGGGCGGCGATCTCCTCCACCGTCGTGTTGTCGAAGCCGTGC
>DASXBZ010000240.1:0-11022 GCA_036491435.1 Acidimicrobiales bacterium | reverse complement strand
CAATGCCTCGGCGTGGAACTCGACGCTCTCGCGCGTGAGCTCCATGAACGCCTCCTCGAGCGACGCCAACTGGGTGGCGAGCTCATGCAGATAGATGCCGTTGCTGCCGGCGAGGTCGCCGATCTCGGGTGCGGACAGCCCGGACACGGCGAGGGCGCCGTCGGCTTCTGGACGGGTCTCCGCCCCCTTTGCGCGCATGAGCTCCCCGAGGCGGTCGATCTGGGGCGAGCGGACCCGGACGAACTGCGTCGAGCTCTCGGCGATGAAGTCGGCCGTCGATCCGGCCGAGATCAGCCTGCCCTTGCCGATCACCACGATCTGATCGGCCGTCAGCGCCATCTCGCTCATGAGGTGGCTCGAGACGAACACGGTCCGGCCCTCGGATGCCAAACCCTTGAGAAGATTCCTGACCCACAGGATCCCCTCGGGGTCGAGGCCGTTCACGGGTTCGTCGAAGAGAAGGACCTCGGGGTCACCGAGGAGCGCAGCAGCGATGCCGAGGCGTTGTCCCATCCCGAGCGAGAACTTGCCGGCGCGTTTGCGCGCCACCTTCTCGAGCCCGACCAACTCGAGGACCTCGGACACCCGAGAGGATGGGATGTCGTTCGAGCGAGCGAGGTACCACAGGTGGTTGTAGGCGCTCCGGCCGGGATGGATGGCATGCGCCTCAAGGAGCGCGCCGACCTCGCTCAGGGGGAGGGGCAGGTCGTGGAAGTTGCGCCCGTTGACCGTCGCGGTGCCGGCGTCGGGGGCATCGAGTCCCATAACGATCCGCATCGTGGTGGACTTTCCGGAACCGTTCGGGCCCAAGAAACCGGTCACCTGACCGGGCCTGACGTCGAAGGAGAGGTCGTCGACGGCCAGGGTGTCCTTGAAACGCTTGGTGACGCCGCGAACCTCAATCACGCTTGTTCGTTCGACTCATTCGATCCTCAACGGCAGTGCTCACTCGGTCCTCCCAGCCTGCCCCCAGCAGCCAGCTGGTGGCGGGCGCACGATGTGCCTTCAACTATGACTCTGTTTGTGACCCGACCAGCATCGCCTAGCCGGTGACCCCGGGCATCCTCCGAAGGTCGGATTCGGCTTGCTGGGTCCCCTAGGGGTGTCCCCTACCCTCCTTCGGGGAGTCCCAACGATCAGGTCACCGTCAATGTCCGCCGTTTCGGTGTCCGTGGGCGGCCTCGGGATGGGTGCGAGACCCGGGAGCGTCCCTGGTCGGAGACCGCGAAGAGACCGTCGGTGGGGTCAGAGCCGGACCTCTTGGGCTGGATATGTTCGTGCTCGCACCACCGAGCAGCATCGGACCCTGAAGAGAGAGGCAATGCCATGAACGCGCAACGGTTCTCAGGCGAGGTTGCCATCGTCACGGGCTCGACCGCCGATCCGAGCATCGGTCGCGCGTGCGCGTTCCGCCTGGCCCGAGAGGGTGCGTCTGTGATCGTAAACGGGCGCGACGACCAGCGGGTCGCATCGACCGTTGCGGCATTGCGGTCCGAAGGGCACCCCGCGGCCGGCGTGGTCGGTTCGATGGATACGGAGTCGGCGGTTGCTCTGCTGGCGGACCGTGCCGTCGATGCGTTCGGCCGGATCGATCTCGTCGTCAGCACTGTCGGAGGCGCACCTTTTCCTCTCTCGTTCGACGCCATCAGCGAACCGCAAATGCTCGAGACGATGCGTCTGAATACGTGGCCGACGATCGCGCTCATCCGGGTCGCATTGGACAGAGGCCTCGGCGAGAACGGCGGATCGGTCGTCACGATCTCGAGCGGCTCGCCCCGCAAGACGACCTCGTCCATGGTGTCCTACGCGGCGGCCAAGGCAGCGCTCAACGCGATGACCCGGACGATCGCGGCTGATCTCGCGGGGAGAGTACGCGTGAACGCCGTGAGTCCCGGGTTGGTTCGGACGACGGCAACCCGTGCCATCTGGGGGTCTGACGGTGGCGCGTCGGCGGGCTCCAAGCTCCCCGTCGGGCGACTGACCGAGTCCGAGGACGTTGCGGCGGCCGTCTGCTTCCTTCTTTCAGACGAGGCGCGGCAGATCACCGGGATCACCCTCGATGTCGACGGGGGGAACCACCTCCAAAGCGGCTGGACGCCGATCCGGTAGTCAGACGCGGCCGTACCGAGACGACCACAACTGCTTGGCGAGCCCCACGACTGTTTCGCCGATGGCAGCGATCTGATCCCTGACCTCCTCGGGCCGAACGCCGGGGAGCTGCACCCGGAGATCGAGCGCGTCGGCGCCCACGTCGTTGGCGACTTGCGCGAGCTGCTCCGCCAACACGGCAGGCTCGTCGGCCGCGATGGTTTGGTCCTCGCCGAACCGGGCCGCCCGTTGGGCATAGCCCTCGTAGACCGCGCGTTGGCGGGCCACGAGCTCGGACGGCACACAACCGAGCCACACCCGACGGATCAGCACCCTGGGACCCGTGCCACCGGCCGCGGCGTACGCCTCGGTCAATCGAGCAAGCCTCGACGGTGCCGACATTCCCTCCATCAGGATCCCGGCTCCACACCGCGCGGCGCGGATGGCGGCCGCAACGGAGACGGCTGCGCTGAGGACTGGGACAGGTGATCGTCGACAGGCGAGCAGCGCGGGGTCCCCTTCGAGCTTGCCAAGCTGCTCACCGCGGAGCATCGCGACGAGCCGGGGCAGCTCCGATTTGTAACGTTCCGCGGCGTCGATCTGGCTGACCCCCGCGACTTCGAAGTCGAGGGACAACGCGCCGGCGGCGACGCCCAGCCCGACACGACCGGGGTGCCGGGCCTGCAGCCAGGCGACCTCCTCGGCGACGATGGCGGTGGAGCGGAGCGGGAGCAACAGGGGGGCCGCCGCCGCCCAACCGGTCGGGTGTTCGGCCAACACGAAGGAGGCCATTTGCAAGGGTTGGGCCATGTACCCGCCGAAGCCACCGTGGTGTTCGCTCGTCATGATGCCGTCGAAACCGGCGCCCAGAGCCAGGCCGGCCTGCGCGCAGAGTTCCGCGACGACTGATTCGGCGGGAAGCTCGTTGTGCGGGTACAGCCTGATGGAAATCGAGGCAGGGGCGAACGGAGGAGAGTACGGGGGCCGCTCGCCCGACGGGGTCGTTGCCGCCGTCACGTCGTCGCCCGATGGCACTGGGCGATCTTAGGAGCCGTCGTTACGTCTGGGCCGCTCGCAGAGGCGCATCGGCCAGCGCAGGTTCGGGACGAGCTGTTTCAGGAAAAGTCCGCGCCGTTTCCTCTCCGGTCAGCCGGCCGCGGCGATCTCGTACCAGAACCCACCATTCAAATTGATGTTGTTGCCCGTGTTCTGCCCAGGCGCGGCGTCTCCGATATAGGTGTAGAGCGGATGACCGTCGTACGTGACCTGGGTCCCACCCCCAGTCCGTTCGATCGTTCCGACCTTGCCCGTGACGCCCGGTCCGGCGACCGGTTTACCGGTCACGGGCGGCCAATACGCGGCGCAGTCGCCGTAACAAGTCGACTTCGTCGGGCTATCAGGTGCGAACCAGTACAACGTGAAGCCACGAGCATTGGTCAGCACGGCGACACCGTGGATAGTCGCGACCTTGAGGAGGGCGTTGGCGGAGCTGTTGCTCGTCGGCGCCGGCCCTTCTTCCGCAAGCGACACGCCGAGAAGAACGGAGATGACGACCGTCACCGCTGCGGCGGCCCAACGACCGGCCGGTGCGCCTCGTCGAGCCCAGTACTCGATCCCGTGTCCAGTCGCCAGATCTGAGGCTTGGGTTTCCGGGAATGGACGAAGGGCGTACGCAGCGAGCACGGCGAACGTTACAACCTCGATGATCCCGGCGACGATCCCTGCGGTGGTACGAACCTCACGAAACCCGAAAAGGCTCATCCTGAGCGACAACAGATAGCCCCCGAGGGTTGCAACAGCGAACCCCGCGCCCGCAGCGGCCACAAGCCGGCTCTTTGACACGAGGATCAGCGCCCCGAGAGCAAATGCGGTGATCACCTGGAGCAGGAACAGCCAGCCGATCGTTGGGATCGTCTTGTAGCCGGTGACGTATAAATCGAGATGGATCGCACCCGTCGCCAAGAGCAGCCCCGCGCCGATGACGCGCAATACGAGCCACAGGCGGTCCGACGATGGCTCAGTCGTCTTCGTTCCGTCGAGCGAAGCGATGTCCTGTGTCGTCGTCACGCCATCGTTCTCCTGATGCACGTCGTTGCCCGACGTCATCGCTCGCGCGCCACGTCGTTTGCCATAGAGACAAGTCTGCACCTGCCAGCGGTTCGGTGACAGGCAAAGAGGTCTCCGGGAACTACGGCGAGAACGCTCCGCCGGATTGGCGGATGGGGTTCCTGACCGTGACGGTGAGCTGGCCTAGAGGTGAGATTCTGCGGGTCTCACACGTTGACCAGGTACTTCTCCGGAAGGCTCTGTCTCGGGCAACCCTTCACCAGACGCCAGGATGACGGGCTATTTCACGGTCACCGAACCCACCATGTACTGGTGGATGTTGCAGATGTAGTGGTACGTCCCGGCCTGCATCGGAGCCTTGAACGTCTTGGTCTGGTTTGGGCGACGTCCCCGGTGTCGAACCGGCCGTTCATCGCTGTCAAAGTGTGTGTAGCCGAGTCCTTGTCGGTGACGCTGATCGTCGCACCCGGGGACACCGTCAACGCCATCGGAAAAAACATGAAGTTCGAAATGGTGATATGGGTGCCGCTCTGCGGCGCTCCAGTCGACTGAACGGCAGGAGCACCCTTGGGGGCGGGAGCGCTGATGTAGGCGACAACGAGGAGGACCCCTGCGATCAGCAAAACGGTGGGTTCTCTCGGTCGAAGTTCGGCCTGTTCGGTTTCCAAGACGCCTGGTCGGCGCCGTTTGCGCAACAGGCCTTCTTCATTGAGGTTGCGGCTACGGGCGCGCTCATTCTCGCGGGGACGCTCTGCCTGATGAAGCAGGCGGAACGGGGACCGACAGGCTCGACTCGGTCCGGCCTGCCCGTTCTGATGTGAGAAATGTCAGTCTTGGTGACACCCACGAGCTTGATTCCATCGGGACCCTCCCCTGCGCCTTTCGTTCGGTTTCCGTGCAGCGTCGACATCGCGAGCAGCACCCGTAGACCCTGAGTCGACGCGCGCCTCGCGTCGAACCGTTGTTCCCGAATTGTGAACAGCAACGGCGACGCGACGCGGATCACTCTTTGTTACAACGCGTGTTCTGCGAAGGATGTGTGCATTCCGTCGCCGAAGATTGGACGCTTCAACGAAAGTTGCGGATTGACTTGTACACCCCTATTCAGTTTGCACCTGCGATGTAATAATGCGATCCGAGAGAGGCCGGTGACTCGGGCTTCCGGCGACACGCAGCAGTAACGCTGGCTCAGTTGTTTTCCCCAACGCTTCAATCTGGGTCTGGCGTGGCGCGCCCCGGCGGCTCGGGCCGGAGAACAGAACAAGGGCACTGCATCGTTCGCTCGCGGCTTTAGCCGCGCGCGCCCCGACTCGAAGGAGCAAGCATGCACAGCTACCGGAACAGTGCACCCGTCGCACAGGGGAGGACTCGCCTCCTTCGGATCATGAAAGTGCCGGTCGCCCTGTCTGCAGCCATGGCGGGATTGATCGGCCTGACGGTCTTCGCCCCGCCCGTGAGCGCCGCCCCGGTGAGCAATCAACAAGCGGTACCGGTGACCAGCACGTCGCAAGACCTCGGAGGGTTCGTGATTCCGGGACCGATCCCCCTTCCGCTACCGCTCCCAATAGTCCTCCAGAATCTGACGTTCACGGCGAGTGCCACGTGGAGCGGTGCGATTACGACGAACGTGGGTTGGGAGGGCGACAATCTCCGCCAGGGCGCCAATCTCGCCATCAGTCGAGTCGCCCCTCTCACCAGCGGAAAGATCGACGTGACCTGGCAGGTATCTGGGACGGCTGACGGCATCAACTTCGGTCCGACCAACTTCTCGCAGCACAACGTGACCTGCGCACCGGCGCTGTCGGGCGGAGTCTTCCCTTGCACAGGTTCGTCGGATGAGATCACGCTTCCGGGCGCGATTCCTTCACCGATTCCCTTCACGCTCATAGAAGCGAAGCTGGGGATCGGTGTCGAGTTCGACGTGACACCCCAGGGGGCGGTTGTGAACCGCGAGTTCTCAGTTGGTGGTACAGATGTCCCTGGCACGACCGCCAACCCGGGTCCGCTCAGCCTTGTCGACACGCCAAACTCAGAGACTTTTACGTTGCCCTGCACCTCCAGCGTGGGAAGCCCAGTCAACTACAACCTCAGCAGCTACGACTGGGCTCCAGCGACGACCGCTACCCAACAGACGCGAATCAGGATCATCAACACATTTCCTGACGGCAGTGAGGCGTTCCAATACGGGTCGAACATCAACATCGGTCCAGCCGAAATGGTTAATCCCGCCTTCGACCTGACCGGGACCGGGTTCTTGACGGCGATGGGGTCGCTCTTGCCCAACAACGTCAACCCGACGATCGATCCGCTCGGCACTTTCAGCGGAACGGAAGGCTCCCCCGTCCAGTTCTCAGCCAGCACGCAGTCGCAGTGCCCAATCGCTTCCTACGTCTGGCAGTTCTCTGACGGCACGACTTCCTTCGGGCAATCGCCGCAAAGAACCTTCGGTGACGAGGGTACCTACAGTGGCCAGCTGACGGTGACCGACGTGACAGGGCTCTCTGCTGTGCAGGATTTCACCGTCAACGTGGGCGACACTGCGCCCGTTCCTAGCGCCGGCCCGAACACCTCGGGGGCCTGGGGAATACCCATAGCGTTCAACGGTCAGGCCTCCGAGCCCGGATGGATCGACCAGCCCACGCTCAGCTACTCCTGGGACTGGGGGGACGGTACCCCAGGCACCGGAGGCGCCAGCGTGAGCCACACTTACGCGACGCCCGGCGTCTACACGGCAACACTCACAGTCTGCGACGAGGACCCGAGCTGCGCACAGTCGCAAACCACGGTCACAGTGCACCAACGTTCCACGACGACTGCGTACACCGGACCGCTCAGTTCGCTCCCAAGTAAGAACGTGACCCTGACGGCCTCGGTGGTTGACCAGTTCGCTCAGCCCGTCGTGGGCAGAACCGTCACGTTCCAACTCGGCACTCAGAGCATCAGTGCAACTACAAACGGTGCGGGACTCGCCACCGCTACAATCAAACTGAACCAGAAGAAATCCGTCGTTAACGTCAGTGCGTCGTTCGCCGGCGACTCGATGTACACCAACAGCTCGAACGCGCTTCCGTTCAAGATCGGGTAGCAACGGTTCGATGGGTGCACCAAAGATCACTCGGGATCACGGCGTCGTCCCGCTACCAGGGTCTTGACGGTGTCACTGGTCGGGTTGGCAGAAGGACCCTGGCAATTCGGCCCCTGCGGGAGAAGACTTGTCGGCGTGCGGCGAAGACGGAGAAGTCGTGGTTCCCGGCGGTTCCTCGCGAGAGTCGCCGCAGCCATGGCAATGGCGGCCGGCACCCTCACCTTTCTCACGGCGACGTTGAGCCTCGGCGGGGTCGCTCCGGCAGGTGCCTCGACCGGATGCGGCATGAGCTTGGGGACGCCGCAGGTCCTCGGCGCGGCGGGCAGCTTCATCTTCGACGTGCCGACGATCCCAGCAGTAGCGGGGCAGGTTTGCAACGCGACTATCTCGGTGACCGGCACGATCGCAACGTCCGGCGGTACGCGCCCGAGCAACGTCAACGGGAACGGCCAAGCGGTCACGCTCACGGTCAGCTTCCTTCCCGGCGAGCCGCCGCCCGACCTGTTCTGGGGGTGGACACCGCACTGCGCAGATCCGGTTAGCAACTCGTACCGCTTCACCGCATCGAGCCCGAGCGCGGGGACGGCGTCGAGCATGCTCCTCGAGGGGTCGGCGTGCAGCAGCTTTGGCAACGTCGCGGCGTCGAACCTTGTCTCGCCCGTCGTGGTCGTCGCCGATCCTGCCACCTATGTCGGAATGGCCCCGACGCCCGGCAACCTCGGCTATTGGCTGGCCCAGCGCGGCGGAGGAATCTCGATAGAGGGCAACGCAACGAACCTGGGCATGCCCTTCGGCCAAGTGGCCGTGGTGGGCATGGCCGCGGCGTCGTCCGGCGGCTACTGGGTCGCCACGGCCGATGGCGGTGTCTGGGCCTACGGCGCACCGTTCTTCGGGTCGATGGGCGCCACGCCGCTCAACGCGCCTGTGGTCGGCATCGCGTCGACGCCCGACCACGGTGGCTACTGGCTGGTCGCGTCTGACGGTGGTGTGTTCGCATTTGGCGACGCCAAGTTCTTCGGCTCGGTCCCTGGTGTGCTGCCGCCGGGCGTGTCGCTCAACAAGCCGGTCGTGGGTATCGCCGCAACCCCCGACGGCCTCGGTTACTGGATGGTGGCGAGTGATGGTGGCATCTTCTCGTTCGGCGACGCGCACTTCTGGGGCTCCATGGGTGGCACCCCTCTGAACAAGCCGGTCGTGGGGATGGCCGCTAACAACACGGGCGGCTACTGGCTCGTCGCGTCCGACGGCGGCGTCTTCTCGTTCCACGCCACGTTCTACGGGTCGCTCGGTGGCATCCCGCTCGTGTCCCCGGTCACCGGTATGGCCGTGACGTCCGATGCCGGCGGCTACTGGATGGTGGCGGGCGACGGCGGGGTGTTCGCCTTCGGTGATGCCCCGTTCTGGGGATCACCAGCGTGAAATCGCGGTCATAGCGACCCTTGCTGGCCTTTGGCCGGCGTGGCAGTGCCGTCCAGGTACGACGCCAATTCGACGATGAGATCTTGGGCGTCAGAGCACGAGCCGTCGATGAAGCTCGACTTACGCCGTCGGAGGAACGGGGCGCCGATCAGGTACATACCCGGAGACTCGGCCACACCCCCGTCGTGACGGATCAGGCCCTTAGGGTCGAGGACGTCGACGTCGAGCCACGAGTAGTCGGGGCGAAGCCCCGTCGCCCAGATGATCGTCTCGATCTCGCCGCTCGAGAGGTCGAGGCCGAGCTGGGGCGAGGAATCGACGAGGGTCGGGTCGAAGCGATGCGGAGGTGGCGACGAATCGTCGAACCCGTTGGCGGTCGCCCATTCGTCGATGGTGTCGAGGAGCCGACCGAGCTTGAGGTCCGCCAGCTCGCATTTGTTGCGTAACGAACCGGAGAATTGTGCTCTCCCGTCGTTGATGCCGGCGAGCTTGCCCGCCAGCTTGACGCCTCTGCTCGTGAGGGCGTTGAGGTCGAACGTGGCTCGTTCGTCCGACCCGGCGAGCTGCATCGACGGGACGCGCCGCGCTCGCACGATGTCGTCCACCTCGTCATAGCGCTCGTCCAGCACCCCCGCCGCCTCCATCCACCAATGGATGTCCCGGTCCCGGTAGACGCGCGGACCCCGCACGTGCTCACCGACCGCCAAGACGACCTCCCGGCCGGACTGGCGGATCTCGGACGCGATCTGCACCCCCGAGGCGGACGCCCCGACCACCATCACCCCACCCTCCCGTAGCTGGTCGGGGTTGCGGTACTCCATCGACGTCAATGCCGTGACGTCGAGAGGGACAGCCGCCGCGAGAGAAGGCACGTTCGGCTTGTTGAACGCTCCGGTCGCCACGACGACGGTCGTGCACGTCCAGTCACCCTGATCGGTCCCGACGAGGTAGCCGCTTTCCGTGCGACGGAGCGACGTCACTGTCGTGCCGCTCATCACCGGTGCTGCGATGACCTTCGCATACTCAGCGATGAACCCGGCGACCTCGGGGGCGCTCATGAACCCGTCGGGGTCGTCACCTTCGTAGCGGTACCCGGGGAGCCGACACTGCCAATTCGGCGTGAGCAATCGGAGGGAGTCCCAGCGCTCCTGTCGCCACGAGTTTGCGACCTCGTTCCGCTCGAGGACGACGTGGTCGATCGACCGCGCGGACAGGCACTGGCTCATGGCGAGCCCGCTCTGCCCTCCGCCCAGGACGACCGTGGTCGTGCGCACCGCCCTCCTTTGTCAGACCAAGGTGCCTAGTGTCAGTTGACCTCTACGCTCACATTCGTCGGGTTCGTGATGATGTCGTAGACGGCAGATCGCTTCTGGGACTGCGCGACCAGCGCCTTGATGTCGTCCTCAGACGCGTCGGCGTCGATCTTGTAGCTCACCTTGATATCGCTGAACCCGTTTCTGACGTCACTGTCCATTCCGAGGATGCCTCGAACGTCCATCCCGCCTTCGAGCGTTGCCGACACGCTGCGCAACTGGATCTCTCGGTTCTGAGCTACAGCGGCAACGCCGGCGGTGAGGCAGCTGGCCAGCGCGACAAGGACGTACTCGACGGGGGTGGCGCCGTTGTCCTCTGAGGCAAAGATCTCAGGGTGGTCGGCCTCGAAGGTGTATCGCGTGCGGTGGCTCTGTTCCTCACCCAGCCCGAAGAAGCCCTCGACGATCGACCGGCTGTGGGTGCCGTTCAGCCACTCGGAGGTCGCCCTCCATTGAAATTGCGCTGCTTGCGGCGCCTCGGCCAGCGCGGTCCGGGCACCGAGCAGTGCCTCAACGTTCACGCCATTGTTGACGGGGGTGTCGGTAGCGGTCATTGGTTAGCTCCTCGCTCTAGTGCTCCCTGGGTTGAGGCGACAGCGATCCTTCCTCGGGGGCCGACGATGCGGTTGACGTGGACTCCCTTGAAGGGACTGGGGTTGCAATCGCCAAAACCCGACGTTACTCCTCGGGATTGATCTGTCAAAGGGGTGCGGTCAGTTTCCCGAGTCGGCGCTGGGATGGTCCGCGTCCCCTACACGATCACTGCCCCGCCCGAAGGTGACGGCAGCGCGCAAAGGTTCTGGCAGAGAGTCCAGGAGTTCCTGATCCGGGACGGCCCCCAACGCGTCGTTCACGGTCGAAAACGCCATACGGAGAGCCACGAATGCGGTTATCCCGAAAATCTGCGAATCGTCGTACCCGGCGTTGCGAAGAGCCTGCACGTCGTCGACGGTGATGGCGTTCGGGTTTCTGGTAACCAGCTGAGCCCAGCGGGCCAGTGCCCGCTCGGCGGGCTCGAGGCCGTCCAACTCGCCGTCGACGACCGCGGCG
>DASXBZ010000239.1:0-7863 GCA_036491435.1 Acidimicrobiales bacterium | reverse complement strand
CCCAACTGCGCGTCGACCGAGTCGGTCCCGATGACGCCCTTGGCCAGCTTGACCCACGCGTAGGCCGCCTCGTTGGTGAGGCGCGCGCCGCCGATGACACCGACCGCGGCCGCACCGCCGGACTCCTTGGCGGCGGTGATGCCCGTGGCCACCGCGGCCAGAGCCTCGCCCCAGCTCACGGGCACCAGCTCACCGGCCTTGCGTACCAGCGGCTCAACGAGGCGCCCGTGCTCGAAGCGGCCGGTTTCGCGCGCCTCGCCCAGGAACTGCCCGCGGCTCACGCCGAGGCTCACCACCTGCGAGGCGGTGGCCGGCGCGACGTCGACGGCCTCGTCGGCCAGCTCCTTCGGCAGGGGACCCGCTGCCACCTCGTCGCCGTTGACCGACTCGTAGGTGAAGCGGCCCTTGTCGCACAGCCAGCCGTGATTGACCGGCTCGGTGTCGATGCCGAGCAGGCGGGTCAGACGGTTCTGCGACGACTGCACCGCGACCCGGCAGCCGACGGCACAGGTCGTGCACGTGGACTCGACCTGATCGAGGTCCCAGGGACGCGCCGTGAAACGGTACGGCGTCGCGGTCAGCGCGCCGACCGGACAGATCTGCACGGTGTTCCCGCTGAAGTAGGACTCGAAGGGCTCCGTCGGGAACGTCGCGACCTCGACCCGGTCACCCCGGCCGGCAAAGTCGATCTGGGCCTCGCCCGCGACCTCGTCGGCGAAGCGGGTGCACCGCGCGCATTGGATGCAGCGCTCCCGGTCGAGCAACACCAGGTCCGAGATGGCGATCGGCTTCTCGAAGTGGCGCTTCTCCTCGACGAAGCGGCTCTCACCCGGCCCGTAGGCGAGCGTCTGGTCCTGGAGCGGGCACTCGCCGCCCTTGTCGCAGACGGGACAGTCGAGCGGGTGGTTGGCGAGGAGGAACTCGAGCACGCCGTCCTGGGCTTTGCGCACCCGCTCGTTGGTCGTGTCGACCACCATCCCCTCGGTGGCCTCGACGAAGCAGGCCGGCGTCAAGGTCGCGCCCCGCGGTCCCTCGACGTCCACCAGGCACATGCGGCACATGCCCACCGGGTCCATGCGGGGGTGGTAGCAGAAGCGAGGGATGTAGGTCCCGGCACGCTCGGCCGCCGCGATGAGCAGCTCGCCCTTGGTCGCGGTCACAGGGCGGCCGTCGAGGGTGAAGGTGAGCTGTTCCCCCGACTTCTCGAAGTGCGGCTCGTGAAGCTGCATGTCAGTCATAGGGGCACCCCCCTTCCTTGACGTGCACCAGGAACTCGTCGCGGAACATGCGGATACCCGACGCGATCGACGAGGGGATCGACGGGCCGAGGACGCAGATCGTCGTCTGTTGCGGGGGCCAGGCTACGCCGGGCGAGATGTTGTCGCAGAGGTCCATGAGGAGGTCCAGATCTTCCTCGCGGCCGTCGCCGTTCTCAATTCGGTACATGATGCGCTCGAGCCAGCCCGATCCCTCACGGCAGGGCGTGCACTGCCCGCACGACTCGCGCGAGAAGAACTTTGTGATGCGCCATGCCGCGCGCACCATGCAGGTGGCCGAGTCCATGACGACGACGGATCCCGACCCGAGCATGGAGCCCGCGTCGCCGACCTCGTCCTGGCCGAGCGGCAGGTCGACCTGGTCCGGCCCGAACCACGGCGCGGAGACGCCGCCGGGGATGAAGGCCTTGAGCGTGTTGGTGCCGCGGATGCCACTGCCGAGCAGCGGTGAATAGATCAGGTCTCGGAACGTGGTCTTGACCATCTCGAGCTCGTAGTTCCCCGGCTTGCGGACGTGCCCGGCCAGGGCGAAGAGCCGGGTGCCCGTCGACCGGCCGGCGCCCAGGGCGGCGAAGGCCGCTCCGCCGTTGTTGACGATCCAGGGGATGTTGGCCATCGTCTCGACGTTGTTGACCACGGTGGGCTCGCCGTAGAGCCCGATCGCAGCGGGGAAGTACGGCGGCTTGATGCGGGGGAAGCCCCGCTTGCCCTCGAGGGACTCGAGCAGCGCCGTCTCCTCACCGCAGATGTAGGCGCCCGCGCCCGGGTGCACCACCACGTCGAGCGAGAACCCCGAGTCGAAGATGTTCGTGCCAACGGCGCCGTGGGCGTAGGCGTCGTTCACCGCCTGCTGCATCCGCTCGAGCCCCAGTGCGAACTCGCCTCGGATGTAGATGAAGGCCTGGGTGACCTGCAGGGCGTAGGCCGAGATGAGCAACCCTTCGAGGATCTGGTGCGGATCGCCCTCGAGGAGCATGTGGTCCTTGAAGGTGGCCGGCTCGGACTCGTCGCCGTTGATGACGAGGTACGTGAGTGGGGCCTTGGCGGGCAGCAGCGACCACTTGCGCCCAGCCGGGAACCCGGCGCCGCCGCGTCCGAGCAGGCTCGCTGCGTCGACCTCGGCGGCCACCGCCTCGGGCGTCATGGTGAGCGCCTTGCGCAGCCCGCTGTAGCCGCCCGTCTCGAGGTAGCGCTCCAGGGTGTGCGAGTCCTCGTAGCCCAGGCGCGCGGTCACGATCTTGGGAGCGTCCGTGATCGCCATCAGGCCTTGTCCCCTCCGGCCCCGGCCGTCGCGGCGGCCCGCGCCGCCTTGGCCTCGGCCTCCTCGGCGCGCTCGGCGACGATGGTGGCGCCGTCGGCCTGCAGGCCGACGCTGCGCCGCACCCGCACCAGGGTCCCGTGCGGCGGCACCGTCTCGTCCAGCCGCCCCGCGCGCAGGTCGTCGACCAGCGCGTCGAACGTGGCGGGCGACTGGGCGCCGACGTAGCGGTGGTTCACCTGCACGCACACCGTCTGGTCGCAGTCGGCCAGGCACTCCGCTTCGTGCAATGTGAAGACGCCGTCGGGCGTCGTGCCGCCGGCGCGCACACCCAGCGTGGACTCGGCGTGCTCGAGCAGCTCGAGCGCCCCACCGAGCAGGCAGGCGATGTTCGTGCAGACGGCCACCACATAGGTGCCGACGGGCTCGGTGTGCAACATGTCGTAGAAGCTGGCCGTGCCCTGCACCTCCGCCGCGCTCACGCCGCAGAGCTCGCCGATCTCGGCCATGGCCTCCGGGCGCAGCCAGCCGTCCTGCTCCTGGGCCAGATGACAGATCGGGATGAGCGCGGAGCGCGGCTGGGGATAGAGGGCGATGAGCTCCTCCGCGCGTTGGCGGATGTCCGCGTTGAGATGGCTCACCGGTCCACCTCTCCCATGATCGGGTCGACCGAGGAGATGCTGGCGACCGCGTCGGCCATCAGCCCCCCGCGCAACAGCAACGGCAGCGACTGCAGGTTGACGAAGCTCGGCGCCCGGATGTGCATCCGGTACGGCTTCGACGTCCCGTCGGAGACGAGGTAGCACCCGAGCTCGCCGCGGGGCGACTCGACCGCCACATAGACCTCACCCTCGGGGACACGGAACCCCTCGGTGAAGATCTTGAAGTGGTGTATCAGCGCTTCCATGCTCTCGTCGATGCGAGCCCGCGGCGGGGGCGTCACCTTGCGGTCCTGCACGCGGTAGTCGCCCGGCGGCATCATCTCGGCGATCTGGCGGACCATGCGGATCGATTCGCGTATCTCGTTGAGCCGCACCGAGTAGCGGTCGAAGTTGTCGCCGTAGCTCCCGACGATCACGTCGAAGTCGAGCTTGTCGTAGGCCAAGTACGGCAGAGTGCGCCGCAGGTCCCACGGGACTCCGGTCGAACGCAGGATCGGTCCCGTGACCGAGAGGGCGAGCGCCTCCTCGGCCGAGATGTTGCCGACCGCCTCGGTGCGGTCCCGGAAGATCGGCTGGCCGGTGAGGAGCTCGTCGTATTCGTACGTGCGGGCAAGGATGGTCTCGCAGATGATCTCCATGTCGTCCTGCCACCCGTCGGGCAGGTCGGCGGCCACGCCGCCGGGGCGGATGAAGTTGTGGTTCATCCGGAGGCCGGTCGATTTTTCGAAGAAGTTGAGGACCATCTCGCGCTCGCGCCAGCCGTAGATCATCATCGACGTCGACCCGAGGTCGAGACCGTTCGTCGCCATCCACAAGAGGTGCGACGAGACCCGGTTCAGCTCGCACATCAGCATGCGGATCCACGTCGCCCGCGGCGGCAGCGCCACTCCCAACAGCGCCTCGGTCGCCAGTGAGAACACCAGCTCGTTGAACAATGGCGAGAGGTAGTCCATACGGGTGGTGTTGGTGGCGCCCTGGACGTAGGTCAGCTCTTCGCCCGTCTTCTCCATTCCGGTGTGCAGGTAGCCGATGATCGGCTTGGTGCGCAGGACCGTCTCACCGTCGAGCTCGAGCATGAGACGGAGCACCCCGTGCGTGGACGGGTGTTGCGGCCCCATGTTGATGATCATCGTCTGATCGTCGCTTCGCTCGATGTCGATGTCGGAGGGGTTGACGTAGCCGCCCTCGGCTAGGCGCAGTACCGCGCCCACCTCGGTCCGCAGCTCGCCGGCGCCCGTCTGGCTGCGCGGGTGCAGCTCCTGCGCGCCCTCGTCGGTCTCGCGCTCGATGAACTGGCGCTCCTCGGCCTCCCGGTGCGCGCGCTCTGTGGGCTCGAGGCCGAAATCCTCGGGCTCGCTCGCCGGCTCCGGGGTCAGTGGTTCGCCCTGTGTTTCGCGCTCGTCGCTCATCGCGGGCCTGGCGCCTCTTTGAATTGCACCGGTACCCGGCCGACGCCGTAGTCCTTGCGCAACGGGTGGCCCTCCCAGTCCTCCGGCATGAGGATCCGGGTCAGGTCGGGGTGGTCGGCGAAGACGATGCCCATCATGTCGTACGCCTCGCGCTCCATGGCCTCGGTGCCGGGGTAGACCTCGAAGAGGCTGTCGACGACGGGGTCCGACTCGGGCACCTGGACACGCACGCGGACGCGTTGGCGCATGGACATCGACACCAGGTTCACGACGACTTCGAAGCGCTCAGGGGCGACCCCGTCGGGGAGGGAGCGGCCGGAATGGGTCAGATAGTCGACCGCGCACAGGTCTGCGCACAGCTCAAAGCCGGCGTCGCGGAACGCGGCGACCATGCGCTTGTAGCTGTCACGCCCGGGGAAGGCGAGCTGGTCGACCAATCGGTCGGGCAGGCGGGGGACCTCGGGCAGGACGCTCGAAGGCGTCGCCGCCGGTGCGGCGGTCGGGGTCGCGTCGCTCACCGCGGCGTGGCCACCCGCACGGCGTCGGGCACGGTCGGCACCCAGCCGCCCGTCGCCTGTTCGCCGGCGGGGATGGAGGACCCGGGGCGCCGGGTGATCTCGCCGGTGCGGATCTTCTCGTGCAGCGTCAGGATCGCGTGGAGGAGCGTCTCGGGGGACGGCGGGCAGCCCGGCGCGTAGACGTCGACCGGGACGATCTGGTCGACCCCCTGCACGATGGCGTAGTTGTTGAACATCCCGCCGGTGGATGCGCACACGCCCATGGAGATCACCCACTTGGGCTCCATCATCTGGTCGTAGACCTGGCGCAGAACCGGGGCCATCTTCTGGGACACCCGGCCCGCCACGATCATGAGATCGGCCTGGCGGGGCGACGCACGGAACACCTCCATGCCGAGCCGGCTGATGTCGAAGTCGGCCGCGCCGACCGCCATCATCTCGATGGCGCAGCAGGCGAGGCCGAACGTGGCGGGCCACACGCTGTTGCGCCGGGCCCACTTGACCATGTCCTCGAGCTTGCCCGTGAGGAAGTTGTGCTGCAGGTCCTCGATCCCCATCGTCAGGCCGCCTCGTCGGGCACCGGGCGGTCGCCGCTGATACGGGTGATGGTCGACTCCGACGTGCGGCTCGGCATGCCGGGCTGCAGCGCCTTGGGCGGACCCCATGTCAGCGCGCCGTTGGAGACGAGGTACACGAAGGAAACGAAGACCACGGCGGCGAAGACGATCACCTCGACGAGCCCGAACGTCTCGATCTGGTGGAACACGATCGCCCAGGGGTAGAGGAAGACGATCTCGATGTCGAAGATGATGAAGATCATCGACACGAGGTAGAACCGGACGGGGAACCGCTGCGGCGGTTCGACGTTGGGCACGATCCCGGACTCGTACGGCGCGAGCTTCGCGGCCGTGGGCTTCTTCTTGGGCGCGAGCAGGGCGGACGAGACCAGTGAGAAGACGGTGAACGCAAAGCCGAGAACGCCCAAGATCAGGATCGGGAGGTACTGGTCCACTGTGGCCCGTTTTTACCATGCGACCCCTTTCGCAAGCACATCCGCGACGCTGGTCAGAGGCCCTGGCAGCGGGCCTACGATGCCCTCGTGACGCCACCCGACACGACGCCGCCCGCCGGCGCCCCCAAGAAGGCGGCGCGGACGACCAAGGCCCCGGCCAAAAAGGCGAAGACGCAGGCCGCAGGGTCCAAGTCGGCGACGTCCCGGGCGGCAGCGCCAAAGGCCACTCCATCGAGGGCGGCCTCCTCCAAGTCGACGGGGAAAAAGGCGCCGGCCAAGCGAACCATGACCCGCAAGAGCGCAACGGGCGGCGCGGCAACGGCCGCTCCGGCACGCCAGACCCCGGCCAAGCGGCAACCCGGTGGCGGCGACCACGTGCACGACGTCGTCGTCGTCGGCGCGGGCCCGTCCGGTTCTTCGTGCGCCTACTGGCTCGCCGATGCGGGGTGGGACGTCGTCGTGGTGGAGAAGAAGACGTTCCCGCGCGAGAAAACCTGCGGGGACGGGCTGACTCCCCGCGCCGTGCGGCAGCTGGCCGACATGGGGCTCGAGGACGCCCTGGCGGGATCGCACCGATACACGGGTCTGCGGGCGTTCGGCTTCGGCCACTCCATCGAGATGCAGTGGCCCGAGCACCCGCACTTCCCCGCCTACGGCTACACGATCACGCGCCATGACCTCGACGGGCTGGTCGCGATGCGTGCCGCCCAGGCCGGCGCAACCCTCCTCCAAGGCACCGAGGTCGTCGACGTGGTGGCCGACGATGCCGGTCCGGCCTCCCCGCTGCCGGCGCTGACCGGGGTGAGGGTCAAGGAGAAGGGCGCGTCGAGCACCCGGGAGATCAAGGCGCACTATGTGGTCGTCGCGGACGGGTCGAACTCCCGGATCGGCCGGATGTTGGGCACGTCGCGCCTTCGCGACCTGCCACTGGGCATGGCGCTCCGCGGCTACTACCGCTCCGACCGGCACGACGACCTCTTCATCGAGTCGCACCTGGACATCCGCGACACCGAGGGCACCGTGGTCCCGGGCTACGGCTGGATCTTCCCGATGGGCGACGGGCGGGTCAACGTCGGCGTCGGCCTCCTGTCGACCGAACAGCGCTGGAAGGGCGTCAACACCAGCACGCTGATGGACACCTTCGTGGACTACGCCCCCAAGTCGTGGGGCCTGAGCCCCGAGACGAGCCTCGGTCCGCCGACAGGCGGCAAGTTGCCCATGGGGCTCTCGGTGGGGCCCCGGGTCGGGCACAACGTGCTCATCGCGGGCGACGCCGGCGGCGCGATCAACCCGTTCAACGGCGAGGGCATCGCGTACGGCTACGAGACCGGCCGGCTCGCGGCGGCGGCGCTCGGCCACGCGCTCACCGGCGCCGGTTCTCGTGCGTTGGCGGAGTACGACCGCGAGCTCACCGCCGCATACGGGCCCTATTACAAGGTGGCGCGTGCCTTTGTGCACCTCATCTCGCATCCCGACGCCATGCGCGTGGCGGTGAACGTCGGCATGCGCTCGGATCTCTTGATGAACCAGCTCCTGCGCATCATGGCGAACCTGATGCGGCCCGATGCGGCCGGTCCGGCGGAGATCGGCTACCGCGCGCTCGAGTTGATCTCACGCCTCCTGCCCGACCCCGACGTCTTGGAGAGCCCGGCGGCCTGATTCCCGGGAACGGAGGCCGGACCTGCGAATGGGGTCACCCGATGGCGACGCGAGGGCACGTTCCGAGC
>DASXBZ010000238.1:0-5563 GCA_036491435.1 Acidimicrobiales bacterium | reverse complement strand
TGGAGAGATCGCTGCGCCGACGGAAGCGCAATGGTCACGATGGAGGCGTCGAGCACCACCATGAGTGAGGCGACGACGACGACGGACAGGATCAACCAGCGCTTCGGGTCCGGTCCGGCTTCGGTCTGAGTGACCGACACCCTCTCGTTTGTCTCGCTCAAGCCTCCAACTGCAGATCCCATCTCACTCACTCTCCTTCACGGCACATCACCGGTCGACGCTGATTCCTCTGTCGGGGTGCCTACACCGCCTCCTCTTCGATCTCGTTGAGTGCAGCCGCCGCAGCTTGCATCCGGAATGCCGCCGGCGGAAGCTGACTCTTGGCGCGACCAGCCGCCAGCACGTCCGACCACCACTTGAGATCATCGAGCCCTATCAGCAGGCTGAGGTCTGCTATTGGGTTCTTCGGGCGTTGATCTTCGTCGAACGCCTCAAACACTTGAGGAAAGACCGTCACGGTGCGGAGCGGCACCATTTCGGCTTCCACGGCTATATGCGCAAGGTGTTCGATGGCACGCACACCTCCAGCGATCCCGCCGCTGTAGCCGACCACGGACATCGGCTTGTTCCGAAACGCGAAAGAGACAAAGACGCTGTCGATCGCATTCTTGAGTACCGCCGGTACAGAATGGTTGTACTCAGGGGTGATGACGAGATAGGCGTCGGCTTCCGAGATCTTCTTGTTCCACGATCGGACCAGAGGTGACGAGTAGGTGGGATCGTTGAAGTCGCCTACCGTCTGAAACGTCTCAGCGAACATCGGGAGTGGCCAGTCCCGAAGGTCAAGAACCTCGACTTCGAACGCTCCGTGGTTATTGGCTCGGTCGACGACCCAAGGAGCGACCAAGTCGGCAGCCCGACCGGGTCGGGTACTTCCGATGATGATTTGGAGCTTTGACACGAGCGACGCCTCCTGGTGGGGTAGGTCCGATGTTGAATCGATCCGCCCGGAGTCGCATCCGGGAAACCCCTAATTCTCGAAGATCCGTCCCGCCAAATCTCGGGATTTGAGCCTGGTGGTTGAACCCCTTGGCCTCGACGAACGCTCTGGCGACAGTCCACGTGTCGATAAAAGTCCGCCTCGAGCGGAGAACCCGTAGGCTGAGTCACTTGACGGCCGGACAGCCACCTCTACCGGTTAGGCCCAGCGTGCAATGATCCTTGACCCACGTCGTCGGTTGTCGGGACTTCTATACGGGCGGGAAAGCGAATGCCAGGTACTAGACGCGTTGCTTGCAGCGACTCGTGAAGGAGATGCAAGCGCAATCTGCTTGCACGGCGAGCCCGGGATCGGGAAGACCGAACTTCTCAACTATGCCGTTGACTCCGCTAGTGACTTCAGCGTGCTTCGTGCCGCGGGGACCGAAGCGGAGATGGAGCTTGCTTACGCGAGCCTGCAGGAGTTCTTTCGTCCAGACCCACACTCTCTGGGACAGCTTCCTGCTCCTCAACGCAAGGCGCTCGAAATCGTCTTAGGGCGCCAGGATGGAGTAGCTCCTGACCCAATGCTCGTCGGCCTGGCCTTGCTGAATGTGCTGTCTGCGCTAAGCGCTCAGCGGCCTGTTCTGTACGTCGTCGACGACGCACAGTGGCTCGATTCCTCGTCTGCTCAGGTGATCGGATTCGCCGCGCGGCATGCGTCCAAGGATGCTGTTGCATTCCTGTTCGCGGCTCGAAGGCTCACAGACGAGATCCGCGGACTCCCACAGCTCGCCGTTGGTGCCTTGGGGGACCGGGACGCAAGGGCATTGTTGGCAACGGTTCTTCCAGATCGGCTCGATGACCGTGTGGTAGATCGCGTGATCGCGGAAACACACGGCAACCCCCTTGCGATCCTCGTGCTTCCAAAGGGGCTCTCGCCAGCACAGCTCGCAGGAGGATTCGGGCTCCCAGTTGCCGTCACTTTGGCCGACCAGATCGAGGAGAGCTATCGACGCCGACTTGCAAGATTGCCCGCGGAGTCACGCAGGCTGCTCCTCATCGTGGCTGCAGACCCGACCGGCAACCCCGAGGTCATCTGGACCGCTGCCGACGAACTCGGGATTGACGAGGAGGCGGCAGAGGCGGTCGAAGAGGAGGGGCTCATCGAGTTCGGCGAAAGGGTGGTCTTTCGTCACCCACTGGTGAGGTCCGCTGTCTATAACACCGCAAGCCCGAAAGACCGCAGAGAGGTGCACCGCGCCTTGGGTCAAGCGACGGATCGGAATTCAGACCCCGATCGCAGGGTATGGCACCTTGCTCAGGCAACTATCCGTCCGAACAAGGGTGTGGCCGACGAGCTGGAGGCGTCGGCGGAACGTGCTCAATCCCGTGGAGGTTTCGCCGCCGCAGGCGCCTTCCTTGAGCGGTCGGTGGGGCTTACGAGCGATCCAGAGCACCGTGCTGTGCGAGCTCTTCGAGCAGCTGAGGCAAAACTTCACGCGGGAGCGCTCGACTCAGCGGCCGCATTAGCGGCTGTCGCTGAACGCGGTCCATTGAATACCTTGAATCAGGCACAACTCGACGCGCTGATGGGTCAGATTGTCTTTGGGCGGAATCGCGGTAACGAGGTCTCCCCGCTCTTGCTGAAGGCAGCTTCTCGCTTGGAGCAGGTTGACGTAAACCTGGCCCGTGAGACGTACCTGGACGCGCTGAACGCGGCCATATTTTCGGGCAGCCTGGCCACTGAGGCTGATTTGCACGTCGTGGCGAAGGCGGCCCGCGCATCGTTGGGTTCGGTGCACCCGGTCCGGGCACAGGATCTGTTGCTTGACGGCCTCACTCTGTTGATCACCGATGGGTACAAGTCCGGAACAACCGTCTTAAAGAAGGCGGTGCAGAAATTTATGAGTGATGACGTCGGCGACGAGGACCGGCTGCGATGGTTGTGGCTGGCATGCGGCGCCGTCGGGTTCATCTGGGATTACGAGGGTTGGGACGCGCTCACAGGGCAGCTGGAGCGATTGGCCAAAGATGTGGGTGCACTGTCCATTCTCCCGATGACCCTGAGCATGCGGGTGGGCATACGACTCCTTGCTGGCGAGATGGCGGACGCGGTATTTCTGGTCGACCAAGTGCAGATCGTTACCGACGCATCGGACAACACGCGTCTTCCAAATGCCGCGTTGACCGTTGCAGCATTCCGCGGAGACGAATCTGAGGCCCGGAAGCTCATCGATGCCACGACCAAAGACTCATTGGCACGAGGTGAGGGCATGGCCATCACAGTCGCTCTCTGGGCGAAGGCGGTGTTGTGCAACGGCCGGGGCCACTATGAGGAGGCGCTGGAAGCTGCCCGAGAGGCAGTTAGTGATCGCAACAACCTCTGGTTCTGGGCCTGGGCGGCGGTTGAGTTCATCGAGGCGGCGAGCCGCACGGGAAACGTTGAGCAGGCCGTTCCCGTATTAGAGCGCCTTGTCGAAAGCACCGATGCGGGTGGATCCGAATGGGCGCTTGGAACTCAGGCGAGATGTCGCGCCTTACTGTCCGATGGAAAAGGGGCCGAATCTCTGTACCAAGAAGCACTCGAGCGATTTCTGCCGACACCAATGACCTTTGAGGTTGCGCGGACCCGCTTGCTCTACGGCGAGTGGCTCAGGCGACAACAGCGGCAGAAGGACGCTCGGGACCAGCTTCGAAGCGCCCACGACGATTTCGAGGATTTCGGCATGTCGGGATTCGCGGATCGTGCCGCCTCAGAATTGCTAGCGACAGGAGTGCGAGCAAGGAAACGCACCGTCGAAACACGTCTGGACCTCACGCCGCAGGAGATGAGGATCTCGGAGCTCGCAGCTCAAGGTGCCACCAATCACGACATAGCCGGACGGTTGTTCATCAGTCCCGCCACCGTTGAATACCACCTCACCAGGGTGTACCGGAAGTTGGGGATCAGGTCACGCACCCAACTTGCGAGCACTTTCCTGCGACTAGGCCGTCAGAACGGCTCGCGAGATGTTGGTGAGTCCTAGCCGGGTCCAACTGCGCGCTGGGTTCGACTAATTCTCTCACAACACGACTACGGTCTTGCCATCAACGGCGCGCGGTGCTTGTGGTCCGAACCTCTTCGGCACATCATCGAGGGTGATTCGGGTGATTGGTGGCTCGACTACCGACCGTGTCGCAAGGGCGTCCGCGACTCTCTCCAACAGCTCGCTCGACTGACGCAAGGCGAAGTTCACACCGCGGATGCCGGACGATCGGAGGGATTCCAGGTCTGCGACGTACTGAGTGCTCGCTGCAGTCCCCCCGGGACGGACCAGGGTTGCAATAGCGGCGAACGCTTTGGCGTCACTGACCAGGTCGATCAGGACATCGACTCCGTTGGGATGCGTCCGGCGCACCGCCTCGGCGACCGAGTCCGTGGAGCGGATAACGGCTTGCGTCGCGCCGTATGACCGCATTCTGTCTTCCGCGTCTGCGTTGATGTTGACCGTGACGGATGCGCCTGCGTTCACTGCAAATTGCGTGGCGAACGAACCCACACCTCCCCCGGCGCCGATGATCACTACAACCTGATCGTCAAGGGGCTCCATGAGCTCAATCAGACTCAGCCCTGCTCCGCCAGCGGTTGGTGCTGCTGCGGCCTGTAGCAGGTCGAGACCGTCGGGCAGGCGAGCCAAAGGAGCATCCGCTGAGACCGCTACGTATTCGGCAAAGGTCCCAAAGGCGCCTACCGGCGGGATGAGGAGCTGGCCAAAGATCTTGTCCCCACGGACGAACTTCGTGGTGCCCTCGCCGATGGCCTGCACGATCCCAGCCCCGTCGACCCCGAGGACCATGGGGAAAACGACGGGAGCCGGCCTCCACTCACCGGACGCCAACTTGCGGTCCATTGGGTTCATGGACGCCGCCGCAAGCTTGATGAGAACCTGACCTGGGCCTGCGGCCGGGGTCGCAACGTCCACGACCTGAGGTAACGCCCCAAACTGGCTCACAGTTACCGCTCGCATGGCCCTCTCCTTTTGTGCCGGAGCATGAAGGCTGCACCCGGTCCTGCCCTTGCGGTAATCGTGTCTGCACTTTACGAAATCGTCCCAACGACCGAATCAGGGAAACCCCTAGTTACGCGATCCGAACTCATCGAGCAGCTGTCCCTCGCCGCGGGCGCATCGTTATCGCGCGTGAATTTGCAGCCCGCCCTGAACAATGCGCTCGCTGGACCCAGCTCGAATCCCGCCCAACGCGTAGTCATTCCGCGCGGTCGGATGGCCCGGTGGGGAGCCCAACCATGCAGTCAGCAGCTCTGGCCGCACCGCAAACCGTCAAGGCGGGTCTAAGCAGGGCCAGTGGGCCAATGCAGCCGACTCCGCCAATTGGGCTTCTCGGCGTGCCGACGCACCCTGTCCCCCAGGTTCCAGATGCGACCAGCCCAGCCCAAAGGCAGTTCAAATCCCGAGATACCCCTCGCCGCGTCAACAATCACGCACGTACACTGAGCCCATCCTTACCCGAGGCCTGTACTGACGTTGTGTCGCTCCTCGACCGCATCGAAGAGCGAGCCCTCCTGGACGCGCTGCTTGACGAGGCGCGCGAGGGAACTAGCGGAGCCTTAGTGCTCCATGGTGAAGCCGGCATGGGCAAGACG
>DASXBZ010000237.1:0-2422 GCA_036491435.1 Acidimicrobiales bacterium | reverse complement strand
TTCAAGGCGATCGTGAGCGTCCGCCGGATCCGTCTCAGCGGCTTCCTTGGCTGGATCGTCTGGTTCTTCGTCCACATCGGCTTCTTGAACGGGTTCGGCCACCGCATCAGCACGATGCTGCGTTGGTTCCAGGCGATGATCGGGCGCTCCCGGCCCGAACGCGTCTTCAGCGTCGGCCACACCGGCGGCGACCTGAGCCTGCCCGACGAGGTCAAGGCCAAGGTCATGCCGAAGGCTTTCCCGGTCGCCGACGACCTCGGGGATTGGGCGGAGCGCGTCATCAAGGCGGAGTCGGCGGGAGAGCAGCCGGACGTACCGGCCCGATCGAAGGAGGCCTGATGGCAGAGCTCGACCACTCCGACGTCGTCATCACACCGTCACCAGGAGCGCCGCGACTGCGGTGACCTTTGGCCCTGGAGGTGGAACCGGGGTTTCCCTAGCATCCAGATCAGGTGGCCGAAGACGTTGGTAATGAGGTCCCGGCGGCGCGTGTTCCCCCACGGCTGAGTATGGGTTCGTCCAGGGTGGCGGGAGCCGCTTCCCGTGGCGGCTTGGTCTTGTGGTTTGCGCCTTCCCCGGGCAGAGCTCCGCCGGCGTCTTCGGCCCCGTCCCTGACGCTCACCTCCCTGCGGCTCGCCCCGGCGAAGCCAACTACATTCGCCGGATGATCCTCGACAAGTTCCTCGTCACGGACCAGGTCGCCATAGTGACGGCGAGCGGGCGCGGCATCGGCGCCGGCGCGGCGGTCGCACTGGCGCAGGCGGGGGCAGACGTCGTGCTCGCCGCGCGCACGGAGGACCAATTGCGCGAGGTCGCCAAGAAGGTGGAGGAGGCCGGGCGCCGCGCCGTCGTGGTCCCGGGCGACCTGACCGACTTCGACCTCATGGCGTCGCTGGCCGAGACGGCCTACAACGAGTTCGGTCGTCTCGACATCGTCGTCAACAACATGGGCGGCACCATGCCGCGTCCGTTCCTCGACACCTCGCCGCGCTTTCTCGAAGAGGCGTTTCGCTTCAACGTCTCCTCCGGGCACGCCTTGCTCCGGGCGGCGGTGCCGCGGATGCTCGAGGGCGATCACCCGGGCGGGGCCGTCGTCAGCATCTCGTCGGTGATGGGACACGTGGCCGGCCGCGGCTACGTCGGTTACGGCACCGTCAAGGGCGCGCTCGAGCAGTACACCCGCCTCGCCTCCCGTGACCTGGCGCCGCGGATCCGGGTCAATGCGATCGGCGTCGGGTCGACGGCGACCTCCGCGCTCGACATCGTCATGTCGAGCGACGAGTTGCGCACCGCCATGGAGGATGTCACACCGCTCAAGCGGATCGGCCACGTCGAGGACATCGCGGCCGCCATCCTCTACCTGGTGTCACCGGCGGGTGCCTACGTGACGGGCAAGGTGATCGAGGTGGACGGCGGCCTGCAATCGCCCAACCTCGAATTCCCGATCCCCGATCTCTAGGAGAACCCGCATGTCCTACCGCGTCGTCCAGTGGAGCACCGGGAACGTCGGGCGCCACGCGCTCGCCGGCATCGACGCCCACCCTGAGCTCGAACTGGTTGGCCTCTTCGTCTCCAATCCCGACAAGGTCGGCAAGGACGCCGGCGAGTTGGCGGGGCTCGGACACAGCCTCGGCGTGGCCGCGACGAGCGACGTCGAGGCGCTGCTCGCACTCAAACCCGACTGCATCGTCCACACGGCGATGGCCGACGACCGCATCTTCGAGGCGCTGGCCGACCTGGAGCGTTTCCTCGCCGCGGGCAACAACGTGGTCTCCTCCAGCCCGGTCATGCTGCAGTATCCGGCTCCCGACGACCCGATCGCCGCCCCGGTCATCGCGGCGGCCGAACGCGGCGGTGTCTCGCTCTTCGTCAACGGTGTCGACCCCGGGTTCGCCAATGACGCGCTGCCCCTGGTCCTCTCTGGCGTCTGCGAGCGCATCGAAGAGGTCCGATGCTCGGAGATCCTCAACTACAACACCTACAACCAGCCGATGGTCCTCTTCGACATCATGGGCTTCGGTCGCGACCTCCAGGACGTACCGTTCCTCCTCTCACCGGGCGTGCTCACGATGGCCTGGGGCAGCGTGGTGCGCCAGATCGCGGCCGGGCTCGGCGAGACACTGACCGAGGTCACCGAGTGGTACGAGCGCGAGGCCGCCCCCGAGGACTTCGAGGTCGACGCCGGCACCATCAAGGCCGGAACGGCCGCCGCGCTCCATTTCGAGGTCCGGGGCCTGGTGGGTGACCGCGCCGTCGTCGTCCTCGAGCACGTCACGCGGCTGCGCGACGACCTCGGCGCCGAATGGCCCCGACCGGCCGGCCAGGGTTGCTATCGGGTGCAGATCACCGGCGAGCCCAACTACACACTCGACCTGCAGCTGATGGGTACCGACGGCGACCACAACACCGCGGGCTTGAAGGC
>DASXBZ010000236.1:0-41088 GCA_036491435.1 Acidimicrobiales bacterium | reverse complement strand
CCCGACATCCTGCGCCACGACGCCAAGCGGGCGTGGCGTTCGGGGCCGCGGCGGGCCTTCGACCAGGTGGCCGCGCAGCTGAGCGACGGGCCACACCGCCTCGCGGGCGTCGCGGTGGCGTCCATGGTGCCCTCGCTCACGGCGGTCAACCGCCGGGGGGTCCCACAGCTCCCGGGCCTGCTCTATGGCGACCGTGAAGGGCGGAGCACCAAGGAGACAGGTGACGCCGTGCTGCTCCCGGGCACCATGCCCGACGCCGAAGGGTTCCTCGCCTGGGCGGCCGACGCGGTCCCCGAGGCGAAGGGCTACTGGCCCTGCCAGGCGGTCGCCTCCTACGCGTTGGCGGGCGTGCCGGCCATCGACACGGGGGTCACGGCGTCACTGGGTTCGCTGCACACCCACGGCCGTTGGAACGCCGACCTCCTCGCATCGCTCGGGGTGCGCGAGGACCAGATGCCAGCGGTCTTCCCGATGGGTCAGGCCGCGGGCACCCTGCCCGGCAGCGACGTCGTCATCACCGGCGGCACCATCGACGCGCTGTGCGACCAGATCGTCGCGGGGGCCTACCACCCCGGCGACGTGCTCGTGATCTTCGGCGCGACGTTGATCGTGTGGGCCGTGTGCGACGAGTGGATCGTCGCGCCCGGGCTCATCAGCTACCCCCACACCACGAGGGACCGCTTTCTGATCGGCGGCCCGTCCAACGCGGGGGCCCTGTTCGTCGACTGGGCGCGGCGCCTGCTGCGCGGGACCCCGCAGCCCGGTCCCGACCGCGAGCGGCTCGACCCCCGGCTCGGCCTCCCGGACCGGGTGCCCGTCTGGCTGCCCTACGTCCGGGGCGAGCGGACCCCCTTCGAGGACCACTCGCTGCGCTCCAACCTCTACGGCCTCGACATCGGCTCGGGCCCCGAGGCCCTCGAGCGCGCGGCGTACGAGGCGAGCGGCTTCGTGGTGCGAAGGATGCTCGACCGCTCAGGGGTCAAGGCCACGCGCATCGTGGCCAGCGGCGGCGGCTCACGGGTCACGGCCTGGATGGCGGCGGTGGCCGATGCCACCGGCCTTCCGGTCGACGCGGTCGCGGTGCCCGAGGGTGCGGCGCTGGGCGCCGCCTACTTCGCGCGCATGGCGGCGGGGCTCGAGACGTCGCTCGAGGACTCGGCCCGTTGGTCCGCGGTGGGACGGAGGATCGAGCCGGACCCCGTGTGGGTGCGCGCCGCCAGCGTGCGCTACGAGAAGTTCAGCGAGCTCGGTACCGGCGCATAGCCGGCGTCAGCCGTTCGGGGTGAAGGCGACCTTCAGCGCACCGCTGCGGTCCTGACGGGCCAGGGCCTTGAGCGCAGGCCACCACTCCTCGAGGTCGAAGCGGTGCGTCAGCATTGGCGTGATGTCCAACCTTCCGTCGGCGACGAGCTGGAGATAGTGCGCGATGGCGTGTTGGCGCGTCCCCTCGAACTCCTCGATGCCGAAGGCGTTGGAACCCGCGATGGTGATCTCCTTGAAGTAGATCGGCGTCGACTCCCAGCGCTCCGGCGTGGCGACGCCGGTGTACACGAGGCGGCCGCGTTCGGCCAGTACCCGCACCCCGACCTCGAGCGTCTCCGCTTTGGCGATGGAGTCGTACACCACGTCGATGTGGCCGGGATGGGTCACCGGCAGGCCGTCGAGCGGCATGTGCAGCACGGCGCCCGACCACGCGGCCAGTTCTTCGACGAGCGCAAGCCGGGGCTCGTGAGCGAACACGGCGGCCGCGCCGAAGCGAAGTGCCATTTCGCGCTGGGCCTCGAAGCGCGCGACGACGCCGACCTCCACGCCCGGGTACAGCGCCCTGAGGATGGCCACACTCGTCAGCCCGAGCGCGCCGGCCCCGTACACGAGCACCCGGCCACCGGGCGGCGGGGGGTGCCGCACGATGGCGTGGAACGAGACCGAGAAGGGGTCCGCCAGCACGGCGGCCTCGTCCGAGACGCCCTCGGGCACCGGGATGAGCATGGAGTCGTGCGCCGCCAGCCTCTCCGCCCACGCCCCCGGGGCCGCGGTGATCACCCCGACGTGCACGCCGGGGCCGAGGTCACCCTTCGTGAAACTCCAGCAGAGGCTCAGGTCTCCGGCCTGGCAGGGTGGGCACATCGGGTCGACGCCCCGCGGCCCGCAGGTGAGCCAGGGGTTCAAGACCACGCGCTGGCCGACGTCGAGCCCGTTCGCCCGAGGGCCCAGTTCGACAACCTCGGCCACGACCTCGTGACCGGGAACGTGGGGGAGCGAGGAGAAGGCCGCCATCGGATTGTCGATGTCGCCGGTATTGAAGTCTCCCAAGACGAGCTTGGCGTCCGAGCCGCAGATTCCCGAGAGGATGGGTTTGGTCACGACCCAGTCAGGCCGCACCAGTCGGGCGTCGTCGATGTGGTGCAGGCCGAACGGAATGCCGACGAGTGCCTGCTCCAACTCGTCCTCGGGTGTGGGCCGCACCTCGCCCTCGTCGGGCGGGGCGCCGAAGAGGAGGGCCTTCACGAGCCGGGGTCGGTCAGCGCGCGCATGCCGAGCATGAAGGCGTCGATGTCCGCTGTCTTCATTTCGATCACCGCCTTCATGTCGGGCAGGTAGTGCTCGAAGCGATCGCTGTCGATCGCGTCGACGAGGGCACCGGCGATCGACTCGGGTGACTCCTTGGGCCCGTCGTAGAGCGGGTCGTCGTTGTCCGGCTGGTCCCAGATCTCTGTGTCGATGGCACCGGGGAGAATGAGCTTGACCGAGACGCCGGTGCGGTCGAGGTCGATGGCCATGGACTCGCTCCAGCCGGCGAGGGCGAACTTCGATCCCGAGTACGCGGCCTCGGCCGTGATGCCGAGGCGCCCCCCGAGGCTCGATACGTTCACGATGGTGCCGGCCTTGCGCTCGAGCATGCGTGGCAAGACGGCCAGCGAGATGGCGACCGGCGAGAGGTAATTGATGCGCATGGTGCGCTCCACCTCGTACATGGTCAGCCGCGTCACGTGGCGCCGCATGGGGACGGCGGCGTTGTTGATCACCACGTCGAGGCCTGCGTAGTGGTCCCAGATCTCCAGCGCCAGCTCGGCCGCGCGCGTCGGATCCGACAGGTCGGCCGCCCAGCGCTCGGAGGCAGGGGAGGTGGCGCGGCAGTCGGCCACCACTTCGTCCAGCCGGTCCGCCCGGCGCGCCACCAACGCCACCGTGTCGCCACGCGCCGCGAGCTCTCGCGCGACGGCCGCGCCGATACCCGACGACGCGCCGGTCACGAGGACCGTGCGGCCCTTCGTAGCAGTCACTCTTGAACCTCCCCCCGCCGCATCGCGCGTGCGGCACCAGAAGCAAATCCGGCGTTTCGGGGTGAGCGAGGGGTCTCGAACCCCCGACCTCCAGGACCACAACCTGGCGCTCTAACCAACTGAGCTACGCCCACCGAGGGCCATAAGTGTGGCACACGCTCCGATGGCGGGAGGCACGCTGCCCGTCGCCGGGGATGGCTGCGACCGCGCGGTCCGCACGAATGCGCACGTCGGCGCAAGGAGCTATGTCAGGCTGTTCTGTGCGGGCGACGCGCCTGCGGGCCCCCGTAGCTCAGTGGATCAGAGCAGCGGACTTCTAATCCGACGGTCGCAGGTTCGAGTCCTGCCGGGGGCGCCGACCCGACGTGTTCGTCACCGCTGATCGGCAAGAAAATTCTCCTCCCTCGAGGACAGCAGGTACCGTTCGCGGATGGGCACACCGGACCGTGACGGCCCCGCCGGAGGTTGGCGCGACGCCGCCAAGGACAAGGTGAGGCCTTGGCGGGACCGTCTCGTGCAGCGGCTCGGCGGCACCATGCCCCAGCGCGGGCTGACCTATGAGCAACTGGTGCACCTCCTCTACCCCGAACTGTCCGACACCCTGCGCGCCGAGGTCGACGAGGCGGCAACGGGCGACCTGACGAACGCCTCGACGATCAGGCACATCCTCGGGTCGATCGAACACCAGCTGGCGCCCACCGCCTTCTCGGTCCAACTGACCGGCGAGGACGCGGTGCGGTGCACCGTGGGCCAGGTGGAGCTGCTGTGTGACGCCGCCGATGCCGCCGTCACGCCCGGACTCCGCTCGGGCACCTACGAGGTGCACCTGACGGCGGTCTTCGAACGGTACTGCCGCCCGGGCATGACCGTCGTCGACGTCGGCGCCAACCTCGGCTATTTCTCGCTGCTGGCGTCGAAACTCGTGGGGCCGGCCGGGAGGGTCATCGCGCTCGAGCCGAACTCGGAGAACTGCCGCCTGCTCTTGTCGTCGCTCCGCCTCAATGACACGTCGAACGTCGACCTGCTCCCGGTGGCGGCGGACGAGGCGCCCGGCTGGGCGTACTACGCCACGCACGTTGGCTCGAACGGCGGCCTCGTGGACGACGACGACCTCTTGGCGCGCTTCGGCACGGTCGTCCCGACGTTCCGGCTGGACGACCTCGTGGATCGGAAGGTCGACTTCTTGAAGATGGACGTCGAGGGCGCCGAGGGGCGGGTCGTGCACGGAGCCACCCGCATCATCGAGAAGGACCGGCCGATCGTCACGACCGAGCTGAAGGAAGAGATGCTCCAGCGCGTGTCGGGTCGTTCGGTCGAGGACTATCTGGGGTACTTCGGCGATCTCGGGTACCTCCCCACGCTGCTGGACAAGGAGCGCGGTACCGAGAAGCCCTACCCTTCGATGCGCGCGTTGCTCGACGAGTGGGTGGCCGACGACTTGCGAGACGTGTTGCTGTTGCCCGCGTAGCGCGTCGATGACACGCTCGACGTGTCGTATTCCTGCGCGCCGACATCCTCACGAATCGCCGCACACACCGTTTTCGCTCATTGCGTTCGATCAACCGCACGTTCTTTGAGAATCGAGCTCTGTCTCTTCACATCAGGGTTTCAACTTCTTATACTGCGCACCTATGCGGTATGACCACGCGATTGATGACCGGGTACTCCGGACGAACGAGGCCGAAGCGACCTCGCTGACATCGCGCGTGCTGTCGCACGTCGCTGCCGGCCAAGGAATGCTTCTCCCCATGGGGGTGCTCTCATCGGTATGAACAGGACCGTCACAGGTCACTGACCGTTTGAGAGCCGCCTCCAGATGGAGGCGGCTCTTTTCGTTTCGGGCGACCACGACAACCACCAGCACAACCGAGGGGCGAGGCGCCGGTAGCCGGGCGGCCTCCAAACCCGCTGATGCCAGGGTTCGATTCCCTGCGCCCCTGCGAGTGCGACGAGCCGATGCACCCAATGCTCTGTCCCGTCGTACCCACATGCACCTTGACAATTGAAGAGATCGCCAGCAAGGGATCGATGGTCGCGACGCATGCCACCGCGCGACGTTTCGTCGATCCATTTCCGCGGGTCGCCGTCGTGGGACGGCACCTGGCCGTAACCCAGGCGCTTCGGCATGGCAGGTTCGACTCCTGCCCCGCGGACTCATGGGCCCAACGCACAAGTGGCGGTGCACCTCCCCTGCAAGGAGGACGAAGACGGTTCGAGTCCGTCTGGGTCCACGGTGCCGGGTGACGGTTCGGTCCAACGACGTACCGAGCCGCTCATCCGGTCCAACCTGCGGACGTGGCGAAACCGGTAGACGCACCGGCCTCAGAAGCCGGCGGACCTGGTCCATGAGAGTTCGACCCTCTCCGTCCGTACCCTGGCGGGAGCCCGGCCGATTCGCCGACGACACCAGATCTCGTCGGTGCCGGACCCCCCCTCGGCCCGACGCGGCGTCCGGCGCTCAGCGCCGTCGCTCGCTCGAGCGGGCCGGGTTCCCGCCCTCTGCGTCTCTGCGGTAACTGGTAACCGAGCGGGCCCTTACCCCGCGGATCGGAGTTCGACCCTCCGGGGGCGCACCTTTCGGGAGTGGTGTAACTGGGAGCACACCTGGCTCTGGACCAGGAGGCGGGGGATCGTCCCCTCCCTCCCGAGCTGTGGCAGTGGGCTGTAGCGCAGCTGGAAGCGCGCGGCGTTCGGGACGCCGAGGGGCCGCCGGTTCGAATCCGGCCAGCCCGACTCGGGGACGAAGTGTCCCGCCTGGCGCGTGAGCTCGATCGGACGAGCGCCGGACCGTCAATCCGGGAGGTACGGGTTCGAGTCCCGTACGCGTCGCTCTGCAGTGCGCCGCCACTGTTGTCAGACCCGGGTGGTGTAGTGAACAACACGGAGGCCCGCGAAGCCTCAGTCGTCAGTTTGAGTCTGGCCTCGGGTGCCAGCTCGCCGTAGCTCAGCGGAAAAGAGCGCTGCCCTCCGAAGGCAGGGGTCGTCCGTTCGAATCGGACCGGCGAGGCAATGCACAACAAAATTGGAAGGTGCTGTCGGAGTGGCCGGCACCCGGTTCCGAAGATCGGCGAGGGCTGCGATGCCCTGGGGTTCGAACCCTCCACCTTCCGCGCCGAAATATGCAAAGAGGCACCCACGGCCCGTTCGTCCAGCGGTAAGACGGCTGCCCCTCAAGCAGCGGACGCAGGTTCGAGTCCTGCACGGGTCACCAGCGGCCGGAGTTGCGCACCCCGGTCCGTCCTGCAGGCGCACGGCCTGCGGTGGACAACACACAAGGAAAGCCGGCATGCACTCCCCCCGGAGCATGACGTGATCCAGTGCGCGCCCTTGCGAAGTAGCTCAGCGGAAGAGCGGGTGGCCGTTACCCATCGTCGCCGGAGGTTCGAATCCTCCCTTCGCAGCTTGCGGGCGCCCATGTCCGGGTGCCGCGCCTGCGGTCGTAGTCCAACGGAACGACGGCGCCCCGCCACGGCGCAGACGGGAGCTCGACACTCCCCGGCCGCGCACCACTGAGGTCCTGAAGCTCTGAGAGTGGAGCGCCCGGCCGAAACCCGGGAGGCGGCGGTGCGAGCACGCCCGGGACCACGCGTGTATGGACGTGTAGCTCAATGGCAGAGCAGCGCTCTCACACGGCGACGGCAGGAGGGTCGGCACCTCCCACGTCCACCACAGGCCTCGAGCCAACTGGGACGGCACCGCCCTGATATGGCGGGAGGACCGGGTCCGATTCCCGGGGGGCCTACGCAAGAACGACACCGACGGCGCATCGTTCGCCGGCGTCGCACATGGTGACTGCGGTCCAGACGGAGTGGACGCCAGGTCGTGGCCCTGGAGATCGGCGGTTCGAATCCGCTCGGTCACCCTTGGGACTTCGGTCCCTTCGCAGCAGGAGGGGACGGCGACCCCGGCGGTTTCATAAGCCGTCCGATCCTGGTTCGACTCCAGGTGCTGCGACCATGCCGGTGCTGCTCGGGAGGCCGAGCGCCTGCTTCGTAATCAGGAGTCCGAGAGTTCGACTCTCTCCACCGGCTCCACCGCGTTGGCGATCTCTTCACTGATCGGTTCGGCCTGCTGCGCAGGTCGGGGTTCCTCCACTTTCAATGGGATGGATGCGGGTTCGAGTCCCGCCACCCGGACACTTCCGGGTGTAGCTCAATGGCAGAGCGTCGCGTGTCCCTCGTCCGCTGGGTTCTCAGGCCGAACAGGATCAGCCGGCCCGTTGCGAACATCGGGGGTACTTCGTTTAGCAAACACCTCATGCTCCCTCGATGGATGAGGTTCTCGGGCCGGAACATCGATCAGCCCGTTGCGAAGGCCGGGGTTACTTCTGCCTTGGAAACAGCCACCTCGGTTGTCAGGTTCTCGGGCTGACACCTCCCGGTCAGATGCGCAGGATGGGGCTACTTCTGGTAACGGGCCAATGGCTCCGCCGTTCGAGTCGGCAAATCCTCATTCGCCCGGTTCTCTGACCGGCTCTTCTCATGACATTGACAACCACAACGCCCGAAAGGAGGGCAGACGATATGACCAAGTTCTCGGGTACCAAGAACCGCCCGCAGCGCACCAACCCGGTGGCCGCGGTGCGGACCAACGCGACCCGCACCTCCACGAACGAGGGTGGTCTCGCCTTTGCGCGCGACGCAGAGTCGGACCTGTTCCTCCTGGCCGCCACGAACATGGTGGGCGAGGACACGTTCTACGAGCGCGCCGGCGACCGTGACGGCCGCTTCGCCGCGCTCGTCCACGAGGTGACGCTGGCGAATCCCGCCTTCATCGCGGGCGCCGACCCGGAGGCCGGTCGCGTCGGTCTGGCCCAGTACCTGCGTCAGACGATGCTCATGCGCTCGGCGGCCGTGGTCATGGCGGCCGAGTACGTGGCCGCGGGTGGCGCCGGCGGCCGTTCGGTGGTCGCGCGCGCCCTCCAGCGCGCCGATGAGCCGGCCGAGCTGCTCGGCTACTGGATGGCCAACCACGGCCGCCGCCTCCCCATGGCGGTGAAGCGCGGCATGGCGGACGCCGTCCGGCGTCTCTACACCGAGCGCGCCGCCCTGCGCTACGACGGCCTGACGCGTCAGCTGCGGATGGCCGACGTCATCGAGCTGGTCCACCCGGAGCCGAAGGACGCTGCGCAGTCGGCGCTCTTCCGCTACCTGCTGGACCGGCGCCACCACGACGACGCCGTGGCCGGTGCCGAGCTCCCGGTGCTGGCGGCCGCAGCGCGGCTCGCCGACATCGAGGTGCGGGACCGCCGCACGGTCCTGCGCGAGCGGGGTCCGTCGGTCCTGGCTCAGGGCGGTATCTCGTGGGAGCGGCTCTCGGGCTGGCTCCCGGGCGGCATGGACGCCGAGGCGTGGGAGGCCGTGATCCCGAACATGGGCGTGATGGCGCTGGTGCGCAACCTGCGCAACTTCGACCAGGCCGGCATCTCGGAGGCCGCGATCGAGGCGGTCATCGCAAAGATCGTGGATCCGGCCGAGGTGGTCAAGGCCCGCCTGTTCCCGTACCAGGTGTGGGCGGCGTACAAGCACGCGCCGTCGGACAACTGGAAGCGGGCGCTGGGTCGCACGCTCGAGCTCACCACGACCAACATCCCGTCGCTGGACGGCACGCTGGTCGTGATCGACACGTCGGGCTCGATGCAGGGCCACGTATCGGGTCGCTCGGCCCTGACCCGGGTCGAGGTCGCGGCCGTCGTGGCCCTGGCCACGGCCAAGTCGGCGCGGGGCGTCGACGTCGTGATCTACGGCGTGGACAACGCCCGGGTGCGGGGCCTGGACGGCACGTCGGTGCTCTCGGGCGTCGACAAGGTGGTCGGCCTCATCGGCTCGGTGGGTCATGCCACCTACGGCCACACGGCCATCGCCCGGCACTTCGACCCGAAGCGCCACCGCCGCGTGGTGCTGTTCACCGACGACCAGCAGCACGACTCGGGCCACGTCCGGCTCGATCACGTGCCGCTGATCTACACGTTCAACCTCGCGGGCTACGCGCCGTCGGCGCTCCCCTCGGGTGCACGTGGTCGGTACACGCTCGGTGGCTTCTCGGATGCCACCTTCACGGCCATGGCTGTGCTGGAGGCCGGTCGCGAGGCTGTCTGGCCGTTCTGAGCGAGGGGTCCCGTTCCCGTTCACCGGGGGCGGACCCCTGGCACTCGGGCGACTCTGGCACATCGACGTTCAGGTCCAGCCGCCGTGAAGTGATCGCAGCGGTCGCGACGCCGGAAAGGCCACAGGATGGAACCCGTCCGCCCGCCTTGCGCCCTCGAGCGGTTCGACCCTTCGGGCGCCACCACGAACGTGACGCTTGCCGTCATCGGGCGTGCGGTCTTCGTGCTGCTCCCGACTGCAATGGCGGGAGGAGTCCTCTACCGGGCGACGACCTGACCCCGATCTTGCTCGGAGCCGGCCAGAGCGTCGAGCAACGACTCGGGGTCCTTGGAGACGATCAGGCGGTCTACCTGCCCGGCCTTGATGAAGCCCTGGGCCGTTGCATGGCCCACGAAGTCGAGGAGGTCGTCGAAGAAGCCGTCGACGTTGAGGATGCCGCACCGCTTGTCGTGCAGGCCGAGCTGCGCCCAGGTCACGGACTCCATAAATTCCTCCAGCGTGCCGAAACCGCCGGGGAGCATGGCGAAGGCATCGGAGAGGGAGGCCATCATGGCCTTGCGCTCGTGCATCGTGGTGACGACGTGCAGGTCGCTCAGTGACGAGTGCGCGATCTCGTGGCCGGCGAGGGCCTCGGTGATGACGCCGGTCGCCCGGCCGCCCGCCGCGATCGCCGCGTCCGCGACGACGCCCATCAGCCCGATCGACGCACCCCCGTAGACCAGGCCGACGGCGCGCGCGGCCAGGCCACGTCCGAAGGCAGCCGCAGCGTCGGTAAAGGCAGGATTGCTGCCTGGGCTCGAACCGCAGAACACGCACACGGCGCGTGGGAGGCGTGGGAGCGTCACGCGATGCTGCCCTCGGGCACCGGGACGACACGACCCCTGGCCTGTCGCACACGCTTGCGCGGGGGCACGATCGTCTCGGCGGCATCGCTGTCGTGGATCGAAAGCGAGAAGGCCACACCGACGAGGGCGAACACCGCGGACGCCAGGAACGCAAGGTGGTAGGCGGTCATGTCGGGCTTGAGGGCCCCGCCCGAGGCGGTGGCCGACCCGACTCCGATGAGCACCGTCGAGAGGATGGCGACGCCGGTGGCGCTGCCGACCTGGCGCATCGTGTTGAAGAACGTCGACGCTCGGCCCATGGACTCCGGCGTGATCATCGCGAAGGATGCGGCCTGATTGGGGACCATCACCTGCGCCATCATCCACCCGAGCACGAACATGACGCCGCGGATGAGCCACAGGTTCGTGGTCACGGTGATTTGGGTCAGGACCAGTGTGGCGGCGGCCAGCCCGAGCAGGCCGCCCGTGATGTGGCGACGCGGCCCGACGCGCGGGTAGATGAGGCGGCTCGCGAATTGGGCCCCGATCATGACCCCGAACGCCTCGGGGAAGGTCGACAAGCCGGACTGCAACGGAGTCAGCCCGCGGGCGTCCTGGAAGTAGAGGGGGATCAGGTAGAGCATCCCCAGGAACGCGGCGGCCACCACGAACATGATCACGCTCGTCGAGCGGAAGAGACGGCCCGAGAGCAGCCGTAAGTCGACCAATGGTTGGCGCGCGCGGAGCTCGGCGATCGTGAAGGCTCCCAGGAGTGCAGCGCCGACGGCGCACGAGACGATGACCGACGTCGACGACCAGTGATCGAGGGGGCCTTCCGAGACGCCGTACATGAGCAAGCCGAGGCCTGCGCCACCGAGCACCCACCCGCGGATGTCGAGCCGGCCCGGGTCGGACGTGCCGATGCGCTCGAGGAAGAGCGCGCCGAAGGTGATCGCCAGGATCCCGAGCGGCAGGTTGACGAAGAACACCCACCGCCAGCTGAGGCTCGTCACCAGAAGGCCGCCGAGCACTGGCCCGATGGCGGGCGCCATCGTCGTCGGAATGGTCAGGATGCTGGCGGCCCGCACGCGCTCGGCCGGAGGGAAGACCCGGAACAACATGGCCATTCCGACGGGAGCCATCATCCCGCCGCCGGCTCCCTGCAGCACTCTGAACACGACGAGCTGTGTCATATTCTGGGCGAAGCCGCACAGGACCGATCCGACGGTGAACACGGCGATCGCAACGAGGAGCACGCGCTTTCCCCCGAAACGGTCGCCCAGCCATCCGGATGCGGGAATGAAGACGGCGAGGCTCACGAGATACGCGATGACGATGCCGTCCACCGCGGTGGGTGCGATGTGGAAGTCGCGGCCGATCGTCGGGAGCGCCACGTTGACGATCGTGATGTCCATGATGTTCATGAACATCGCCGACACGAATACTGCACCGACCACGATCTTCTGGTTGAGTCGGTGCGCTACCACCGCGGTGCCTCTCCTTCCACTGCGTCCTTGGGGGGAGCGGTGACCGGGTGGCAACCGACCGGCATCACTGCTCGATTCCTCCGTCGACCCTAGGCGCTCGGCCGCATGTTCCAGGTCGCCCGGTGACGAGGACTGCGCGTGACGCGACGCGATTCGCCCCGGCACACCTCCTAACCTGGCGCCGGTTCGGGTTCGGGCGGATCTCGCGATCCTGAGAGAAAGGCAGGGGATGAGGACGGCCATCGAGATCGCTCGCCACGCGTGCCGAACCCGCCGAGCGTGGGTGGCTGCGAGCGTGACGGTCGTGACCCTCGTCGTCGTGACGGGAACGCTCCTCCCCGCCGCCCCGTCGGCCGCGGCGGCCCGCCCGCTCCAGCCCTCGTCGCGCACGGTCTGGCTCTGCCGTCCCGGCACGGCCTCCGATCCCTGTGCCACCGTCCGCACCGCGACCAGCGTGGGAGTGCACTTCGCCGAGAGCGCGTTCGCGACCGCTGTGACGTCGCGGGCCAAGAACTTCGACTGCTTCTACGTGTATCCGACCGTCTCGGCGGAGGCGGGGCTCAACTCGGACCTCGCAATCCAGAAGGAGGAGACCGACATCGCGATCGGCCAGGCCTCCCAATTCAGCTCGGTGTGCAACGTGTGGGCGCCGATGTACCGGCAGGCGACACAGGCCGCCCTCGGAGAGAACGAAGCCTTCACTTCACAGGTGATCGGCACCGCCTACGACAGCCTGCTCGCCGCGTGGAGGGACTATTTGGCCCATGACAACCACGGCCGTCCGGTGGTTTTCATCGGTCATTCGCAGGGTGCGGCCATGCTGATCAAGTTGTTGCGCTCACAGATAGACCCGTCGCCCCAGCTGCGCACGAAGATGGTGTCCGCGATCATCCTCGGAGGCAACGTGCAAGTGGCGAAGGGACGCGACGTCGGCGGGAGCTTCCGGCACATCCCCACCTGCGCGTCGGCCAAGGAGACCGGTTGTGTCATCGCGTACTCCACGTTCGCGTCCGAGCCCGCACGCAATGCAGGCGTCGGCCGACCGGGTCAGGGTGTCAGCCTCGAGTCGGGGCAGACCGCTCGTCGCGGGCAACAGGTGGCCTGCGTCAATCCGGCGAGCTTCTCGTCCGGAGTCGGCGACCTCGTTCCCATGTACCCGACGGTCGTGCACCCGTCCCGCGGCGTGATCACCCCCTGGTCGGTCTTCCCCCAGCTCTACACGGCCCAGTGCAAGCAGCAAGACGGTGCCGGCTGGTTACAGGTCCGGCGCATCCTTCCGCCGACGCAGGATTTTCGGCCGCTGGTGAGCGATGAAGGCCCGATATCGGGGTTCCACGTCGACGACGTGAACCTTGCGCTGGGCAACCTCATCCTGGATGTGGCCTTGGAGGAGGACTCGTACCACTGACGCGGTGCTGTACACCGGTGTGAATGGGAGGGGCCGGCCCGCGAGGCAAGGTGGAGGTGAGGTTGCGGTCATAGACTCGGGCGATGGTCAAGGTCATAGCGGTCGCCAACCAAAAGGGTGGCGTGGCCAAGACCACCACCGTGCAATGTCTCGGTGTCGCGCTCGCCGAGCAGGGGAAGCGGACGCTCGTCGTCGACCTCGACCCTCAGGCGTGCCTGACCTACTCCCTCGGCTTCGATCCTGACGAGTTGGGCAGGTCGTTGCACGACGTCCTCGTGCGCCGCGAACGGCTGGCCGACGTGGTGCAGACCGTTCCCGGCATCTCGGGAGGGCTGGACCTGGTGCCCGCGACGATCGATCTGGCCGGCGCCGAGGTGCATCTCCTCAGCAGGACCGGACGTGAGCACGTGCTGGCGCGGGCGCTCCTACCGGTCGTACAGGACTATGAGGCCGTGTTCATCGACTGTCCGCCCTCGCTCGGGGTGCTCACGATCAACGGGCTCACCGCGGCCGAGGCCGTCATCGTGCCGCTCCAGTGCGAGGCCCTCAGCCACCGCGGCGTCGGCCAGCTGCTCGAGACCGTTGAAGATGTGCGCCAGTTCGCCAACGAGAAGCTCCGGGTGCTCGGCGTCATCCCGACCATGTTCGACAGCCGAACGACGCATTCGCGCCAGGTCCTCGCAGAGGTCGAGGAGCGCTACGGGCTGCCCCTCTTCGAGCCCCCGGTTCCGAAGTCGATCCGGTTCGCCGAGGCTCCCGGCGTCGGGCTGTCGGTGCTCCAACACGCGCCTTCCTCGCCGGGCGCGGTCGCGTACCGAACGCTCGCGACCAAGGTCTACGACGCGATGCAGAGCGCCTGAGTGGCGGACCGGCCGCGTGACCAGGCGGACCCCCTCGGCAAGCGGGCCCTCTTTTGGGTGCCGTCCGACCGTGAAGGAGGCGCCCAGGGGGCCTCGGCGGGATCGACGGTGGCGTTGCCCGTCGGCAAGCGGGCGCTCTTCTCGGGCGCCCGCGCCGAGCCGGACAGCCTGCTCGCCACGTCGGGCAACCCGCTCGCGGACCGCGGGTCGTTCACCGTGCTGTGCGAGCGCTGCAACCAGTCCTCGCATGTCGGGGTGCTGGACCTGTTGATCTTCCAGTTCCCGGTCGGCGTGTGGTTGCCTCGGGGACACTTCGATCACCGCATGACCTGCCCCGTGTGCCGCAAGCGCGCATGGTGCAGCGTCACCCTGCGACGGGACTGAGCTCCTCGTCGTCGGGCGGGCCACGTTCAGCCTGGTCGGAGCCCGGCTGTTCGGTGGGCAAACGCCGCGTCGCGGCGAGCGCCACGAGCGCCAGGAGGGCCAGCACGGCCAAGGCGGCGCGCAGGCCGTTGATGCGTGCCGACGCGTTGTCGGCAGCGATCGCCTGGGCCGTGTCGTCAGGCACTCCCGCCTTCTGGAGCGTGGCCTCGAGGTCGGCATCGCTCACGAACGGGATGCCCGCCGAGAGCTGCACCTGCGCCTGCGCGGACATCTCCTGCGGGACCGCCGGATCGTTGGCCACGTTCGCGAGGAATGTCGTCGTCAGCACGGCGATCAGGATCGTCCCCGCCAGCGCGGTGCCGACCGAGGCGCCGAGGTACATCATGGTGTTCTGGACCCCGCCCACCTCGCCGCTCTGCGAAGTGGGCACCGAAGACACGGTGACGCTTCCCAATTGCGAGGCCAGGCCCCCGATCCCGAGCCCGGCGAGCAGCAGCGGCCACGTCACCACTTCCGGCCCGGCGCCCGCATCGAGCGCCGCGACCAGGATCAGGGTCCCGGCGGCGAGCAAGCCGAAGCCGATGCGCACGACACGACGAGGCGAGGCCGCCGGGAACAGGCGGGGTACACCGGCGGCGGCGGCCAGGATGGTCACGGACAGTGGCAGCAGCCGCACGCCTGTGGCCACCGCGGAGAGCCCGAGCGCCACGGACAAGAACAGAGGGATCACGAAGAAGAGCCCGGCCTGGAGCAGGTACTGGAAGAAGAAAGAGATCAAGCCCGCCTGGAGCCCCCGGACCTGGAGCATGCGCGGATCGATCAACACCGCGCGGCCTTTCTGTCGTCGATGGCTCTCCCACAGCACGAAGAGGGTGATCACGACGGCGCCCCCGAGGATGAGCCAGATGACCGGCGAGGCGCCGAGCCATTGCGGCGCGTTCGGCTTCGGTTGTACGAATCCCCATGTCCCCGCGCGGATGACGCCGAACACGACCATTCCGAGGCCCGCTGCCGACAGGACAGTCCCGACCGGATCGAGCTTGACCCCTGCCTCCGGCGGGCTGTCGGCCATTCGGCGCGACATCGCGACGATCACCAAGACCACGACGACCTCGCCGGCGAACACCCAGCGCCAACTTGCATACGTCGTGAAGAGCCCGCCGATCAACGGCCCGGCCGCGACCGCGATCGCTGCCGCCGACATCACGAGTCCATAAGCGCGGGGACGCTCCGAGGGGCCGAAGTTGGTCGCCACGAGCGCGACGACGGCCGGCAGGATCAGCGCCGCACCAAGGCCTTCGAGGACCGACCATCCCACGAGGAGAAAGGGGAGCGTGGGGGACAGCGCGGTCAAGCCCGAGCCACATCCGTACACGACGCAGCCGATCGTGAACGTTCGCTTTCGGCCGAGCATCTGTCCGATCTTTCCGCCGGTGATCATGAACGCAGCCATGACCAACGTGTAGAGCGTGATCGCGACCTGAATCCCGGTGACCGTCGTGCCGAGGTCCTTCGCAACCGTGGCGATGGAGACGTTCATGACCGAGCTGTCCAGCGCCATGAGGAACTGTGCCGACGCGAGCGTCAACAGGACGAAGCCGGCGGAACCACCCCCGGATCCCGGCCGGGAACCAGCCGCCACCCGGGTCAGCTGGTCCGGCCGGGCCAGACCCCGGTGACGGAACCAAGTAGCAGGGAGAACGGCGCGTCCGCCGAGGGCACGATGACGTCCTCGACTGGCTGCTCCATTGACCCTCCCTCCTGCCGCGGCGTGTGCGCGGCTCAGGGTAGTGGTCCTGGTGCGGCGACCGGTGGTTGGTCGTGTCCCCTACACGGAGGAGAGCGTCCGAAGCCCTCCCATCGCGAACGCGACGTACGCGTCAGCGAGCTGCTCGGAATACTCAGGGGTGGGACGATGGCGCCATCGGTCCAGCACGACCGCGATCGCACCCAGGGCAAGCTGCACGCCGGTGATGGCCTGCCGTTCCTCCAGACCGAGCTCGTCCACGGCCAAGGCGGTGAAGTACCGGACGGTTCCGGCGTCTCGACGGCGCTGCACGGCACGCTGGTCGGCCGGGCGTCTGCCTTGGTTCAAGAGCGCGGCGAAGGTGGCGCCACGGCTCGATTGGGCCGCCAGCGCCCCCTCGATGAGAGCCCGGAATTTCGCCTCCAGTCCCACGGCGCCGGCGACGGCCTCCGTGAGCTGTCGGTGGAGGAGGCGGCTCTCACGTTCGAAGAGGGCGTCCAACACATCGTGTCGGTTCGCGAAGTGCTTGTAGACCAGGGCACGGCTGACCCCGCTGGCCGCCGCCACCGACTCCATCGTGACCCCGGCGGCGTCCCCCGCCGCCACCAGGACCCCTGCCGCGTCCAGGAGGGAGTCGCGCCTGCTCAGGGGCTCCGTCTTCGTGGAGAGCCCGCCCGTGGGGACGCTCACGCCGGCCATGGGGCATTATGGCATCGCCGAGGTGACAAAGTGTCACCTCGGGATCACTGCAGTACCTGAAGGGAGAATCGATGACGTACGCCGGCCAGAGGGCCATCCTCGATGCGGACAGCCATGTCATGGAGTTGGCGGACTTCCTCGACGAGTTCATCGATCCGGACGCCCGGGATCGGTTGCGGCGCCACGGCATCGACGCGCTGCGCCCGGTCCTCGAGGACGCCCAATACAAGGCGCAGCAGCGGCGGTCCGATCCTGTGGTGGCGGCTCACGCCGAAGAGCATCTGTTGGACGACAAGGGCTGGATGGCCATGGGCGGCTTTGATTCGGCCGAGCGCAGTCGGGCGCTGGACCTGCTCGGCTTCGAGGGTCAGCTGGTCTTCGCGACCTTCGCCACGGCGATGTTCAACCTCCCGCGCAGTCCGCGCCGCTACGACGACACCGCGGAACTGAACCACGACCTCGACCTCCTCTACGCCGGCTGCCGGGCGCAGAACAGAGCCATGGTCAACTTCTGCGAGGTGGACCACCGCTTGTTCCCGGTCGGCTATGTGTCGCTCGTGGACCCGGCTCGAGCAGTCGAGGTGGCGGCGGAGGCGATTGCGGACGGGTGCTCGGCGATCATGGTGCCGTCCACCGCCGCCGGCGACCGCGCTCCGACCCACCCGGACCTCGACCCGTTCTGGGGTCTGCTCGAGCAGCACGATGTCCCGTTCGTCCTCCACGTCGGCGGCGGTGGCCGTTTGCTGGACCGCGCGTTCCACAACAACGAGATGCCGGTCACCGACCACCTCGGCGGCGGGGAGAACATCCGCTCCAAGGACTACCTGGCCATCTACCACTCGCCGTCACTCTTCCTCGGTGCATTGATCCTCGACGGTCTCTTCGACCGCTTCCCTGGCTTGCGCGGCGGCTGCATCGAGCAGGGCGCGGGGTGGGTCGTGTCGTGGATGCACCACTTGGACTACGCCCAGCGGGCGTTCCGGCGCACCGAAGACCCGCTTCGGCGTTTGCAAGGCAAGCCCTCGGAGTACGTACAGCGGCACCTCAAGTTCACGCCGTTCCCGGGCGAGCCGGTGGGTTGGATGATGGAACAGGCAGGTGCGGACCTGTTCATGTTCTCCACCGACTACCCGCATCCCGAAGGTGGCCGCGATCCTCTCGCCAAGTTCGAGGAGGAGCTGGGCGGCGTCGGGCGGGAGGATCTGAACCTTTTCTACCGCGGCAACATGGCGACCCTGCTGGGGCTCCAGCTCCAGCGGACACCGTCCGCCGTTTGATCAGCCGCGGCGCCGGGATCGGAGCCGCGCACAATCTTCAAGTAGGTTCAGTCCGACCGAGGGGGGAGGGCTGCGGGATCTGACACAGGTGAGGTGATCAGTCACACCTGACGCGTCGTTCAGGACGCCCCGGTTCTGCCCCGGTTCCTCCCAGGTACTCGGTCGCCGTGCTGAAGTCGGTGATCGGGGCATGCTGTTGGCCCCCCGCTCCACCATCCTGCCCTTCGAGGACCGTCCTTCATGCTGATCCGCCTTCTCAAGACTTTTCTCGCGAAGTACCGGGGTCTCCTCCTCTTGCTGCTCCTGCTGCAGGGCATCCAGGCCCTGCTCAACCTGTACCTGCCCGATCTCAACGCAGACATCATCAACAAAGGGGTCCTGACCGGGAACACGCACTACATCTGGCGGACAGGGGGGCTCATGTTGGTCGTCACGTGCGTGCAGGCGGTATTTGCCATTTTCGCCGTGTACTACGGATCGCGTGTCGGGACGAGCTTCGGACGCGACGTGCGAGACGAGCTGTTTCACCACTCGATGGCATTCTCGGCACGAGAGGTCAACGATCTTGGCGCGCCGTCGCTGATCACCCGGGTCACCAACGACGTCCAACAGGTACAGATCCTCGTTGTCATGATCTGCACGATGGTGCTGGCTGCCCCAGTGACCATCGTCGGCGGGGTCATCCTCGCCCTGCGCCAGGACGCGGGAATGGTCTGGTTGCTGGCCGTGAGCGTGCTCGTGCTGGCGGTTCTCCTCGGGATCGTGATCGGGCGGATGATCCCGCAGTTCCGGGTGATGCAGGATCGCCTCGACCAGGTGAATCAGGTGTTGCGGGAGCAGATCACGGGCCTGCGCGTCGTGCGGGCCTTCGTGCGCGAGCCCGAGGAGAAGCGCCGCTTCGAGAGCGTCAACGACCAGCTGACCGGCACCGCCGTCAACACGGGACGTCTGATGGCCCTGATGTTCCCCATTGTGATGCTGGTGATCAACCTGGCCAATGCCTCAGTGGTTTGGTTCGGGGCGAACCGCATCGCCCAGGGCCAGATGACGATCGGATCGCTTATCGCCTTCCTCACCTATTTCACGCTGATCCTGTTCGCGGTCATGATGTCGACCTTTGTGGGCGTGATGGCACCGCGGGCGGCGGTCAGCGCCGAACGCATCGAAGAGGTGCTGACGACATCCCCTTCCGTCGTCCCGCCGGCGCAGCCGGTGCGCCAACAGCTGAGGCCTGGGACGATCGAGTTCCAGGACGTCTCCTTTGCCTACCCTGGGGCTGAGGAGCCGGTCCTGCACGACATCCGTTTCCGGACCGAGCCGGGGGAGACGACGGCCGTTATCGGGAGCACCGGGTCAGGGAAGACGACCCTGGCCAATCTGGTTGCACGGCTCTTCGACGCCACCGAAGGGGCCGTGCTGGTGGGCGGCGTGGACGTCAAAGAACTCGATCCCGACGTCCTCTGGAGCCGGATCGGCCTCGTCCCGCAGAAGGCGTACCTGTTCTCCGGCACGGTGGCGAGCAACCTCCGCTTCGGCAAGCCTGACGCCACTGAGGAAGACCTCTGGGCGGCGCTCGAAGTCGCCGATGCGTCAGGGTTCGTGATTGCCATGGGCGGCCTGGGAGCGCCGATCTCCCAGGGCGGTGCGAACCTTTCGGGTGGGCAGCGTCAGCGGTTGAGCATCGCCCGAGCCCTGGCTCGCCGCCCCGACGTGTACATCTTCGACGACTCGTTCTCAGCTCTGGACCTGGCCACGGACGCTCGGGTGCGGGCTGCACTCGGTCCCTACACGACCGGAGCGGCCGTGTTGACCGTGGCGCAGCGGGTCTCGACGATCATGGACGCCGATCGAATCATCGTCCTCGACGACGGCCACGCGATCGGGATCGGCAGCCACGACGAACTCATGTCGAGTTGTCCGACCTACGCCGAGATCGTCGCGTCACAGACCGGAGCGGAGGACGCGGCGTGAGTCTCGAGACCGATTCCCACTCGGACCTCGAGCCCGGGCCAGAGATCGATGAGGACGTGCGGCTGCCGGCTCCGAATTCTGGTGGACCTTGGGGCCGGATGGCAGCCCCGGGGATGCCGCTCGAGCGGTCGAAGAGCTTTGGCGGCACGCTGCACCGCCTCGTGGTCCGGCTCCGGCCCGAAAGAACGAGGACGATCGTGTCGATCGTCCTGGCCGCGGTGGGCGTCACGTTCGCGGCGTTCGGTCCGAAGATTCTTGGTGACGCGACCAACGTCATCGTCGCCGGACTGTTCCACACCCCGCAGACGATCGACTTCTCAGCCCTGCACCGGCTCATCTTCGGTGTGGTCCTTCTTTACATCGCCTCGGCGCTGTGCCAGTACCTTTCGGCATACACCCTGGCCGGCGTCGTACAGCGCTCGATGCAACGTCTCCGTTCAGACGTGGAGGACAAGCTCACTCGCGTCCCGCTCAGCTACGTCGACCGAACCGGCCGCGGCGAGTTGCTGAGCCGGGTCACGAACGACATCGACAACCTGGGCCAGAGCCTGCAGCAGACGATCGGTCAGACCATGACGAACGTGTTCATGATGATCGCGACCGTCGTCTTGATGTTCACCATCTCACCGCTTCTGGCCGTGGTTGCTCTCGTCTCGATCCCGCTCTCGGCCGGCATCATCCGGTTCGTGACGGTTCGCTCGCGGACCCGTTTCATCGCGCAGTGGACCCACACCGGACGATTGAACGCCCTCGTCGAAGAGTCTCTGACCGGGCATGATGTGGTCAAGACGTTCGGGGGACAGCGTCAGGTCGAGGCAGAGTTCCGGGACACCAACGACCAGATGTACCGGGCCAGTTTCGGTGCGCAATTCATGTCGGGGAGCATCCAGCCCCTCATGGTCACGGTCGGGAACCTCAACTACGTGGCGATCGCCGTGATCGGCGGCGTCAAGGTGGCGTCGAAGGCCCTCAGCATCGGCGACGTCCAGGCCTTTATTCAGTACTCGCGCCAGTTCGCCCAGCCGATCCAGATGCTCGCCTCGATGGCCAATCAGTTCCAGTCCGGGCTTGCGTCCGCGGAGCGCGTGTTCGAATTCCTCGACGCACCGGAGGAGACGCCGGACGAGCCGGTCGCGACCGACGTCGTTCCCGGCCAACCAGCCGGACGAGTGGCCTTTGAGCACGTCAGGTTCTCCTACGACCCGAAGCGGCCGTTGATCCAGGACCTCTCTCTCGTGGCGGAGCCCGGCCAGACGGTGGCAATTGTCGGCCGAACCGGCGCCGGCAAGACGACGCTGGTCAACCTCATCATGCGGTTCTACGAGCTCGACGGCGGTCGGATCACGCTGGACGGGCGCGACATCTCCAAAATGCCGAGGGCGGAGCTGCGGGGACAGATCGGGATGGTTCTGCAGGACACCTGGATGTTCGAGGGGACGATCAGGGACAACATCGCCTACGGCAATCCGCGGGCGAGCGAGAGCGACATCATCGATGCGGCCAGCGCGGCCTATGTCGACCGCTTCGTCCACGCCTTGCCACACGGCTACGACACCGTGGTTGACGACGAGGGTGGTGTGATCTCGGTCGGAGAGAAGCAGTTGGTGACGATCGCCCGGGCCTTCCTGAGCGATCCGACGATCCTGATCCTCGACGAAGCCACCAGTTCGGTCGACACCCGCACCGAAGTCCTCATTCAAGATGCGATGGCAAAACTGCGCGCCCAACGAACGAGCTTTGTGATTGCGCACAGGCTCTCGACCGTTCGCAATGCCGACACGATCCTTGTGATGGACGGCGGCCAGATCGTCGAACAGGGGCACCACTCGGACCTCCTGGCGCGGGAGGGCACCTACGCCAAGCTCTATGCCGCGCAGTTTGCCGGCATCGAGACCTGACGCCTCGGCACCGGCGCGAATACCCCAAGACCGGGGCGGCGATCCGGGACGACATAGAATTGCCCCTGAACGGATTGACGTTCACGACGGGATGTAGCGCAGCTTGGCAGCGCGCCTGCTTTGGGAGCAGGAGGTCCGGGGTTCAAATCCCCGCATCCCGACCAGCTGCGGTTGACGGTTCTTCGGATCTGCGCGGGTTCACGCTGACATCGGTCCCCCAGCAATGGGTGAACGTGGCCCCATGAACCGAGGGGCCGCGTTCGGGCTGGTTGGGACCACGGTCGCCTCGTCTGAGTGCATAGGGGGTGGTTCTTGACATAGGGGACGAGTGTCAAGAGCCACGCCGTATGTACCGCAAGGGACGGATGGTCGCCTCCGGCCGACATATCCACGTCGCTGTTGGTGGCCGGCGCGATCCCGCCAGAATCCGAAGAGCCCGGTTGACCCCATCGGGTGGACCGCCCTTGCACTGGTCCCGGCGTCTGACCGGCTGCCCGGTGGCTGCGCCCGCTCGACCTCAGGCCTGCTCCACCGCCAGTACCTGCCATTCGTCGGGCACGCCTTTGAGGTTGTGACGCCCCCGGTCGTCGAACACGATGCCCGAGCCCACGACGAGGTCGCGCACCGTGCCCGTCACGAGCACCTCCCCGGGGCCCGCCATGGCACTGACCCGCGACGCGATATGCACCGCCAGTCCGCCGATGTCGTCGCCCCGCAATTCGACCTCGCCGGCGTGCAGTCCCGCTCGCAGCTCCAAGCCGGACCGCCCCGCGGCGTCGACCATCGCCGCCGCACAGCGCACGCCCTGCGCGGGAGTGGGGAAGCGGGCCAAGATCCCGTCACCCGTCGTCTTGACGAGCACACCGTCGTGGCGGGCCAGCAAGCGCGTGACGTTGAACTCGAACTCGTCGAGCACGCCACGCCATTCCCGGTCGCCCGCGGCCGCAGCCCGCACCGTCGAGTCGACGATGTCGGTGAACAGCACGGTGGACAACAGCCGGGTCGCCGCGTGCTCGCCCCGGGCCCCCGTCACGAACTCCTCAATGTCGTCGACGATCGAGTCGAACTCGCCCGCCCACGGCAGCAGGTCCGGTCCCGTGGTCGTGACGATCCGGGCTCCCTCGATGTGGTCGGCCAGATACCGGCCGTGCATGCTCAAGTTCGCGTAGGTGTCGACACGCGAGAAGATCAGCGTCGGGCACGAGATGTCGGGAAGGCACCAGCGCATGTCGGCCGTGAACGTCACGAAGTTGAACGCGGCCGACGTCGCCGGGCTTGCGCCGCGCCGGGCCCCCCGCCCCCACCATTCGCGAAACCCCACCCGGTGCGCCAGGCTGGGAGCGAAGATCGCAATGTCCTGGGGGACACCGTCCTCAACGGGCATGGGCCTGTCGATGCTGGTGGCGTCCTCGATCTGGGCGTCGGCGACTCCGAAGCCGTAGTCCTCGGCCGCGCCGACCCGCGCCGTGCCGTTGACGATGACGAGAGACGCCACACGGTCGGGGTGCGTGGCGGCCAGCCAGAGGGCCGCCATCGAGCCGGCAGTCGACGCCAGGATCACGGCCCGCTCGCACCCGGCGGCGTCGATGACCGCCAGGGCGTCGAGACCCCAACCCTCGATCGACGGTGAGACGCCCGGCGGCAGCGGGTCGGAGAGCCCGAGCCCCCCACAGTCGAAACGGATGAGCCGGCAGAACCCTGCGATCCGCTCGGTGTAACGCAGCCAGTTGGGCTCGTCGACGGTCTCGTCGATCGAGATCATGAGCCCGCTGTTGAACTCGAGCACGTCGATGGTGTCGGGCGACGCCTGCTGGCCCCACACCTGGTAGCCGATGTGCACGCCGTCGCGCACCGCGTACTCGGTCTGCGGTGCGTCCATATGGGTTGCGTTCTAGCGGGCGGCGTGCATCGTCGGCGCGCCCCGCAACCTCAGCGGGCGCCTCGCAGCAGGCGGCCGGGCAGCTCCCCGGTCGACTGACCGTCCTCGAAGGTCACGGCGCCCTTCTTGATCGTCATCGCGTACCCGTTTGCTCGCTGCAAGAGACGCTTGCCTCCGGCGGGCAGGTCGTTGGTGACGAACGGCGGCTCGAGCTGCAAACCCTCGTAGTCGATGAGGTTGAAGTCGGCCAACGCTCCGGGCTCGACCGTGCCGCGGTCCGACAGGCCGTACAGACGGGCCGTGTCGTGCGTCTGCTTCTTGATCACGTACTCCAAGGGCAGTGTCTCGCCGCGCACCCGGTCCCGCGTCCAGTGCGTCAGCATGAATGTGGGCATCGACCCGTCGCAGATCGTCCCGGTGTGTGCACCGCCGTCGGAGAGACCGAGCAGCCCGCGCGGGTGCTGCAGCATGTCGTACACATGGTCGAGGTCGCCCGTCGCGTAGTTGAGGATGGGCAGGTACAACAGCCCGGTCCCGTCGTCGCGTGCCATCTCGTCGTAGGCGACTTCCAAGGCCGACACACCGCGGGCCGCCGCCAACCCAGCCAACGAGCGTTCCGGTCCAGGCTCGTAGTCGGGCGGGTCTCCGAGCACGTACGTGCGCCCGTATGCCCGCTCCATCGACTCGGCGACCGCTGGTGACGGCGGCGTCCACGACACGATCGAATGCCGCACCTCCGGGTCGCGCAAAGCCGCCGCGAATTCCTTCGCCGGCAAATGCCGCTTCCGCAGTGCCACGTAGGCGGGGATCTCCGAGAAAAGGCAGAGCGTGGCGAAGTGGCCCGTCAGCAACCCGGTCGCTCGCCCGGCCACTTGCGGGTACAGCTCGGCGCCTTCGGCGCACGCCTCGAGCGACGCCACCATCTGCTTGCGCCACAGCTCGGGGTCGTCGTCGACCTGCAACAAGGCGAAGGAGACCGGCCGGTCGATCGCCGCCGACAGCCGGCGCATCCAGTCGACCTCCAGCCACGGGTCGTCGAGGTGTTCGCCGGCGGCGCCGAAGGGCGCCAGCTCGAACACACCGGCGTTGGCCTCGGCCAGCGCGCGCCCGATACCGAACAATTCGTCCTCGGCCGCATACGTGCCCGGCACGACTTCGCCGTCTACGGCGCGGTGTCCCATGGTGCGCGACGTCGAGAAGCCGAACGCACCGGCCCGCAACGCCTCGAGCACGATGGTCCGCATCGCCTCGATGTCCTCGGCGCTGGCCGCCTCGTTCTTCGCCCCCCGGTCGCCCATTACATAGGCGCGCACGGCGCCGTGGGGGACCTGGGTGCCCACGTCAACGGTCCAGCGTCGCCGCTCCAGCGCGTCGAGGTACTCGGGGAACGTCTCCCACTCCCACTCGATCCCCTCGGCCAACGCCGTGCCGGGGATGTCCTCGACGCCCTCCATGAGGCCGATGAGCCACTCATGGCGCTCGGGCGCGGCCGGCGCGAACCCGACGCCGCAGTTGCCCATGACGAGCGTCGTGACGCCGTGCCATGACGACGGCGCGAGCTCGGGGTCCCACGTGGCCTGGCCGTCGTAGTGAGTGTGGATGTCGACCCAGCCCGGTGTGACGAGCAGGCCGTCGGCATCGATGATCCGGTGTCCGCCGCCCTGGATCTGCCCCACCTCGGTGATGCGGTCGGAGTCGACCGCGACGTCCGCCACCCGTTTGGGGGCGCCCGTCCCGTCCACGAGCGTCCCGCCCTTGATGATCAGGTCGTGCATGCCCCGCATCGTCTCACGCCGGTTGGCGCCGCGCCCGCCGCGGGGTGGTTCCCTGCGGAGCGCTGGGGTCAGACCTTGGCTTTGCCCAGGATCCGGTTCATCTTGGTGCCGCACACCGGGCAGGTTCCCTGGGCGGCACGGCGGCCGTTCGCCAGTTCGACTTCTTGCCCCTCGAACTGACGCTTCTCACGGCACTTCACGCAGTACCCCTCGTAACTCGCCATGGCTTCTCCTTTGGGTCGGTTATGGCCCTGGACGGAGGTCGAACGTAGCGGGAGGGTTATAAAAAAGGGGGGATGGTCACGCGGCCCCCGGCCGCCGCACGGCCGTTCCGCCCGGTAGGGTCAGCCGCATGACGGACAACGGTGCAGGTCAGGACGGTGGTTTCCGGCAACAGGGGATGAGGGCGACGGAGGCCCTGCACGAGACCTGGAGCGGCCTGGCCGAAGCCTGTCACGAGCTTTCGTCCAACGAGTGGGCGCTGCCGACCGAGTGCCCCGGTTGGGACGTCAAGGACCAGCTTTCCCACCTGATCGGGATCGAGCGCACGATCATGGGCGACGCACTTCCGGAATGGGACGGCCCGCTGGGGGACCACGTCAAGAACGACTTCGCGGCCATGAACGAGGCGTGGGTCGCCGTTCGCCGCCCGCTGGAGGGAGCCGCGGTGCGAGCCGAGTTCGTGGAGGTCACCGAGACCCGGCTCGAACAATTGGGAAAGCGGACGGAGGACGAGTGGGCCGTTGTCGGCTGGAGCCCGGTGGGGCAGGTGCCCTACGCCGTGTTCATGGAGGTGCGCGCGTTCGACAGCTGGGTGCACGAGCAGGACGCTCGCCGTGCGCTCGACCGGCCCGGTGGCTGCGGCAGTTTGGCCTCGGCGATCTCGCTCGGACGGGTGGAGGGCGCCATGCCCTTCGTCGTGGGCAAGAAGGCGTCCTGCGCGGACGGCACGTCAGTGCGCTTCGAGGTCGCAGGCCCCGGCGACGACGCCCGCGCCTTCACGGTCGCCGTCGAGGGCGGACGCGCCCGGGTGGTGGACGACGGTGTCACGCCGACCGTCACCCTGTCGCTCTCGAGCCTCGATTTCCTCCGCCTCGGCTGTGGGCGGGCGACGGCGGCACAGGTGGAAGCTGCCGGCGGCATCGTCACGAAGGGCGACGCAGCTGTCGGCCGCAAGGTCCTGGGCGCAATGAACTTCATGTTTTGAGTCCTGTCCGAGGAGACCAACGCATTTCGACCACGGTGAGCCCGCGGCGCCACACCGATAGAGTTCTCAATTCGTATGCGTGCGACCACTGAGCCAATCGAGGGGAACCGTGTCCGCCTGAGCGTGGAAATCGACGAACCCGAGTTTGACCAAGCCATGGGTGACGTCGTGCGCACGCTGGCGCGCCAGGTCCGTGTACCGGGCTTTCGGCCCGGGAAGGTTCCCCGCAAGGTGCTCGAAGCGCGGATGGGTGGTGCCGGGGCACTGCGCGCCGAAGCGCTGCGCGAGGCTCTGCCCGACTTCTACGCACAGGCAGTGGTCGACACCGAGCTCGACCCGATCGCGCAGCCCGAGATCGACATCACCGGCGGCGAGCAGAGCGGCGCAGTGTCGTTCGACGCCGTCGTCCAAGTGCGTCCTCTCGTTTCCATCCCGGGCTACGACGGTCTGCAGGTCACGTTGCCGGGACTCGACGTCAAGGACGAAGAGGTTCAACAGCAGATCGACCGCCTGCGCGAGAACGACGCCGAACTCGAGGTTGTCGACCGTCCCGCCATCGACGGTGATCTCGTCACGATCGACCTGCACGGCAACGACGCATCGGATGCGGAGGTGGTCGGCGTCGACGACTACCTCTACGAGGTCGGGACCGGCACCGTCATGCCCGAGCTCGACGCTGAGCTGCACGGCGCCAAAGCAGGCGCCATCGTCGCCTTTGACGCCGCCAGTCCGCAGAACCCCGAAGAGAAGATCGCGTTCCGCGTTCTCGTCAAAGAGGTGAAGGTCAAGAAGCTCCCGGCGGAAACCGACCAATGGGCTGGGGAGAGTTCCGAGTTCGCCACGATTGCCGAGCTGCGCGCCGACATCGAGGACCGGATCCGCCGTGTGAAGCTGGTCCAGACGCAGATGGCGTTGCGTCAGAAGGCGATCGAAGCGCTCAGCGGTCTGGTCCCCGACGACGACGTCCCGGAAGTGCTGGTGGATGCGGAGGTGAATGAGCGTCTGCACGATCTCCAGCACCGGTTGGAGGCTCAGAAACTGGGCTTGGCCGAGTACTTCCAGGCCACGGGCACCTCACCCGACGAGTTGCTCGCCTCCGTTCGGGTCGACGCCCATTCGGCGGTCAAGGCTGACCTGGCCCTACGTGCCCTGGTCGAGGCCGAGGAACTTCCGCTCAGTGATGACGAACTCGATGCCGAGGTATCCACCATGGCCGAGCGGATGGACACGAGCCCGGCCGACCTGCGCCGCCGCCTCGACACGGCCGGGCGGACCGGCGCGGTACGCTCGGAGCTTCGAAAGGGCAAGGCTCTGGAGTGGCTGCTGGACCACGTGGATCTCGTCGACGAAGAGGGCAACCCGATGTCACGGGAGGACCTCAAAGTGGATGCTTCGGAGGATGGCGAAGTCCAGCAGTACGAGGAGACGAGTGAGGATGCAGAGGATGATTGATCGCCTGGAGGCCTACAACTACAGCGTGCCTTGGGTGGTCGAGTCGACTAATCGCGGTGAGCGGCAATACGACCTCTATTCGCGCCTGCTGCGAGAGCGGATCATCTTCCTCGGAACACCCGTCAATGACACAGTCGCGAACCTGGTCTGCGCGCAGATGCTGTTCCTCGAGTCCGAGGAGCCTGACAAGGACATCCACCTCTACATCAATTCGCCCGGCGGCGAGATCACGGCGCTGTTCGCGATCTATGACACGCTGAAGTTCATCAAGGCGGACGTCTCCACCTTCTGCTTCGGTCAAGCGGCCTCGGCGGCGGCCGTCCTTCTGGCCGCCGGCGCCAAGGGCAAGCGGTTCGCCTTGCCCCACGCCCGCATCCTCCTGCACCAGCCGTGGGGAGGCGTCGAGGGCCAAGCGAGCGACATCGAGCTGCAGGCCAAGGAGATCCTCCGCATGCGAGACCTGCTCTCGCACATGCTGGCCGAGGACACCGGCCAGACGCAGGAGAAGGTGGCCCAGGACACCGACCGCGACTTCATCATGACTGCTGAAGAGGCAGTTACCTACGGTGTGATCGACGAGGTCATCACCGCCCGCACGGTCGCTCCGCTCGAGGCCATCGGCGCCGCGTAGGACGAGTCGGACAGACATCGGACAGACGGGAGAACAATCGGGTGGCCAAGTTCGGTGAGGGTGGGGACCTCGTCAAGTGCAGCTTTTGTGGGAAGACCCAGAAGCAGGTCAAGAAGCTGATCGCCGGTCCCGGGGTCTACATCTGCGACGAGTGCATCGATCTCTGCAACGACATCATCGCCGAGGAGCGTGACGAGTCTGCAGAGCTGAGCTTCGAGGACCTTCCGAAGCCGCGGGAGATCTTCGACTTCCTGAACGACTACGTGGTCGGGCAGGAGTACGCCAAGAAGATCCTCTCGGTCGCCGTCTACAACCACTACAAGCGGGTCCAGGCCGGTCCGCCGGTGCATGAGGAGGGGATCGAGCTCTCCAAGTCGAACATCCTTCTGCTCGGGCCGACCGGCTGCGGCAAGACCCTGTTGGCCCAAACGCTGGCCCGGATGCTGAACGTCCCCTTCGCCATTGCGGATGCGACGGCGCTGACCGAGGCCGGATACGTCGGCGAGGATGTCGAGAACATCCTTCTGAAGCTGATCCAGGCGGCGGACTACGACGTCAAGCGAGCCGAGACCGGCATCATCTACATCGACGAGATCGACAAGATCGCGCGCAAGAGCGAAAACCCGTCGATCACGCGTGACGTTTCAGGCGAGGGCGTGCAGCAAGCGCTGTTGAAGATCCTCGAAGGCACCACGGCGTCGGTTCCGCCGCAGGGCGGACGTAAGCACCCCCACCAAGAGTTCATCCAGATCGACACGACGAACATCCTCTTCATCTGCGGCGGCGCATTCGCCGGGCTCGACAAATTGATCGAGAGCCGCATCGGCAAGCGCGGCATCGGGTTCCGTGCCGAGGTGCATCGCAAGGACCGCGACGACGGCGAGATCCTGCGCAACGTCCTGCCTGAGGACCTGATCAAGTTCGGGCTGATCCCCGAGTTCATCGGACGCCTGCCGGTGGTGAGCGCGGTGTCCCCGCTGTTCAAGGACGCGTTGGTGCAGATCCTCGTGGAACCGAAGAACGCGTTGACCAAGCAGTACGAGCGGGTCTTCGCACTCGACAACGTGGAGCTCGAGTTCACGCCAGACGCGCTCGAAGCGGTCGCCGAGCAGGCGTTGCTGCGAGGCACCGGAGCGCGAGGCCTACGGGCGATCCTCGAAGAGGTTTTGCTCGACGTGATGTACGACCTCCCAAGCCGTACCGACGTGGGCAAGTGCGTGGTCGACCGCTCCGTCGTGCTGGACCGGGTGGCCCCGACGCTCGTGCCGCTCGGGGGCGCGCCGGCCAAGTCGACGCGGTCGCGCCGCGCCGCCTCCTGACCGGGCCGGCCTCGAAAAAGCCGGACGCCGTGGAGTCGCCGGCGTCGCTTCCGTTTGAGAGCGTCGACGACGCACTCGCCTGGCTGGACTCACACATAGATTTCGAGAAGCACATGCCGCGCCGCCGGCTCGTGCCCACACTCGACGGCATGCGCGCACTGTGCGCGCTGCTCGGTGATCCACAGGACTCCGTACCCTCGGTCCACATAACGGGTACCAACGGCAAGGGATCGACCTCGGCCATGCTCACGATGCTGTTGCTGGCCAAGGGTCTCAGCGTCGGTACGTACACCAGCCCGAACCTGCATGTGGTCGCCGAGCGCATCGCCCGCAACGGCGACGCGATCGACGACGCGGCGTTGTCGGAGGTTCTCGGAGAGCTGGCGCTGCTCGAGTCGTTGCTCGCGGATCGACCGACCCGGTTCGAACTCCTCACCGCCGCCGGCCTGTCATGGTTCGCGACCGAGGCTGTCGACGCCATGGTCATCGAGGTCGGGCTCGGTGGAACGTGGGACTGCACGAACGTGGTCGACGGGGACGTTGCCGTCCTGACCAACGTCAGCTTCGACCACACCGATGTGCTCGGGCCGACGCTCGAAGGCATCGCCGAGGACAAGGCCGGAATCATCAAGGCGGGCAGTCGCGTCGTTCTGGGTGATCTGGCCCCGGACCTTCTCGATATCGTCCTGACCAGGGCTGATGAGGTGGGAGCTGCCTCCGTCTGGGTCTTGGGGCGGGACTTCGACTGCGCGTCCAATCAGGTCGCGGTGGGTGGCCGGCTGGTGACCCTGTGGACCCCGGGTGGGCGTTATGAGGACGTCCTCGTTCCGCTGCACGGCGCGCACCAGGGCGCCAACGCGGCCGTCGCACTGGCCGCGGCGGAGGCGTTCTTCGGCGACGCACTCGCGCCCGAGATAGTCGAAGAGGGTTTCGCCGCCGTGCGCGTGCCAGGGCGTCTCGAAGTGCTCGGGCGCCGTCCGCTGTTGCTGGTCGATGGCGCGCACAATGCGGCAGGTATGGCGGCGCTGGGCGCTGCCCTGAGCGAAGAGTTCGCAGTCGATGGCACCGCAGTGGCGGTGGTCGGGATGCTGACCGGTCGCGACCCGTCAGCGATGCTCGAGCCGTTGGCGACCGCAGGGGTGCGCGACATCGTTGCCTGCGAGCCTGATTCTCCGCGTGCGATGCCCGCCGCGACGGTGGCCGAAGCCGGACGTGCGTTGGGTCTCGCCGTTCACGAACAACCCGACGTGCGCGACGCGCTGCGCTTGGCTCGCGGGATGGTGGATGCGGACGGCCTCGTCATCGTCGCGGGTTCGCTCTATGTCGTCGGCACTGCCCGCGCCGACGCAATGGCTTGGAGCGTCCCGTGGGAGGAAGCCGGACGCTGACCCGTTCCGGGTTGTGTAATCTCGGACCCGCGTGGATCGCACCCTTGTCATTGTGAAGCCCGACGGCGTCGAGCGCGGCCTGGCCGGCGAGATCGTCAGCCGTCTGGAGCGCAAGAACCTTCGTCTTGTGGCGGCCGAGCTCCGGACCATCACTAAAGAAGTGGCGGAGCGTCACTATGCCGAACATTCGGAGCGCCCGTTCTTCAGCGACCTCGTCACGTTCATCACTCGGTCGCCGTCGCTCATCATGGTGGTCGAGGGTCCCAAGGACACCTACGCGGTGGTGAGGCTCATGATGGGGACGACCAATCCCGCCGAAGCGGCTCCGGGTACCATCCGCGGCGACTTCGGCATCGAGACGACCGAGAACTTGGTGCACGGCTCTGACTCGCACGAGTCGGCGGCAAGGGAGATCGCGCTGTTCTTCCCCGAACTCGCATCCTGACCGCCCAGGTTCGCATCCGCATCGGGGGTGCGACAGAAACCCAGTTCAGAACACAGTTCTGTCGCGTCCGCCTTGTGAAGGTTCGCGTCGTCCCGTAGCCTGTAGGCGCACCAACGGGCACCGGGACCTCTTCCGGCACCCGCCGCCATTCTTCGTGGAGATCCAGACATGGCAGAAAATCGCCTTTCCCTTCTTGGCCGTGACATGGCCGTCGACCTCGGTACTGCGAACACGCTGGTGTACGTCCGCGGCCGCGGCATCGTCCTCAACGAACCCTCCGTCGTTGCAGTCGACATAAAGGACGGGCGCCCGCTTGCCGTGGGGGCGGAGGCCAAGAGGATGATCGGGCGTACGCCATCGAACATCCAGGCCATCAGGCCCCTCAAGGACGGCGTCATCGCGGATTTCGAGATCTGCGAGAAGATGCTCCGCTACTTCATCCACCGTGTGCACCAGCGTCGGTTTGCGAAGCCACGGATGGTCATCTGCGTTCCGTCGGGAATCACGGGCGTGGAGCGGCGTGCTGTCATGGAAGCGGCTGAGTATGCCGGTGCGCGACGCGCCTACATCATCGAAGAGCCGATGGCCGCTGCGATCGGCGCAGGGCTGCCCGTGCACGAACCCACCGGCAACATGGTTGTCGACATTGGTGGTGGTACGACCGAAGTCGCTGTCATCTCCCTCGGCGGCATCGTTACGAGCCAGTCGGTTCGTATCGGAGGCGACGAGCTCGACGACGCCATTGTGTCCTTCGTGAAGAAGGAGTTCAGTCTCGCGCTCGGTGAGCGCACGGCTGAGGAGATCAAGATCACGCTCGGATCCGCCTATCCGCTCGAGCAGGAGCTGCACGCCGAGATCCGCGGCCGAGACCTCGTGAGCGGTCTGCCCAAGACCATCGTCGTGTCGACCGAGGAGATCCGGCGCTCTATCGAGGAGCCGGTGTCGGCGATCATCGACGCGGTCAAGGTGACGCTTGACCGGACTCCTCCGGAACTGGCGGCCGACATCATGGAGCAGGGGATCGTCCTGACCGGCGGTGGCGCCATGCTGCACGGGCTCGAGTCACGCCTCCAGCACGAGACGGGGATGCCAATCGTGGTGGCGCGCGACCCGCTGAACTGCGTCGCCGTCGGCAGCGGCCAGTGCCTGGAAGAGTTTGAAGCGCTGAAGCGGGTGCTGATCACCACCTCCACGCGCTGACGTATCGGAAATCTCCTGGGTGGCCAGGTCTCGGCGGTCGCGCCGCACATTGACGGTCATCGTCCTCGTTGTCGTTTCACTCTCACTGATCTCGCTCGATCTCAACGGTCGGACGCACAGCCTCACGTCGGGCATCAAGTCAGTGGCGAACGACGTCTACTCGCCGTTGCGCCAGGGCGTAGTGGACATAATCAGCCCCATCGGCAATTTCTTCGCGGGTGCGTTCAACTACGGCGCAGTCCAGTCCGAGAACGAGCAGCTGCAGAGGGAGATCGGCCAGCTGAAGGCCACCCAGGCGGAGAAATCGTTCGACGAGAACCAGCTGCGCTTGCTGACGAAACTCGAGAACCTGCCCTTCCTGAAGTCATTACCGACGGTGACCGCGCAGACGGTCGACAAGTACTCGTCGAACTTCACCTCCACCATCACGCTCGACAAGGGCCGTGCCGACGGGGTGGCCGTCGGGTACCCCGTCGTCGGCGCGGGCGGACTGGTCGGACAGGTGATCCAGTCGTTTCATCACACCAGCGTCGTGCGCCTCATCACCGACGGTCAGTCCAAGGTCGGGGTCGTGTTCGGGCCCAGCAACAAGTACACCGCGATCGTCGACGGCCAGGGGCCGGGGAACGACTTGACCGCGGACCTCGTCGCTCCGGGGACCCCGCTTCGCAAGGGCCAGCACATGTTCACCAGCGGCCTGCAGTCAGCTGCGTTCCCGCCCGGCATTCCGGTGGCCACGGTGTCGACCTTCCGCACGCCGTCCGGGGCCAGCCAGATATCCATCACCGTCGAACCTTCGGCCAACCTCAGCCAGCTGGCCTACGTCGATGTCGTCCAGTGGGTGCCGAACACGTGACGGCGCGCTCGGTCGTGCGGGTGGCGCTGGTCATCTTCGTGGTCCTGATGGTCCAACAGACGATGATGGTGGCGCTGCGGATCGGCGGCGTGCACCCCGACCTGCTGTGGTTGCTGCCGATCACCGCTGCCCTCGCGGACGGGCCCGAGACGGGGGGCATCGTCGGATTCTGGGCCGGTCTCTCCTTCGACCTCGTGCTCCCGACCCCTTTCGGGCTGTCCGCCCTGGTGGGATGCCTGCTGGGGTACGCCGTGGGCGCCCTGACCACGGCGGTCGACCCGCGGACCACCTGGCTCAAGCCCGTGGCCGCGCTGACTGGCAGCGTCGCAGCGGACATGCTGTTCGCCGTGCTCGGCGCAATCCTCGGCCAGCCACAGATGGTGCAGATCGACTTCGTGGCCCTCTTCTTGATGATCAGTATCTCCTCTCTCGTGTTCGTTCTTCCGGTCAGCAGGCTTATGCGCTGGGCGCTAGCCGGGGAGAACAGCCGCCACTCGCTCGTCTCGGCCCAGGCCGACGGCCGACTCTGGTGAAGCGGTCCCTCCGGCACCCCATTCGCGGCGACCGGCTGCACCCCAAGCCGACCACGAGGCGACCCCGCCGTTCGAGGTCGTGGCGAGGCGGCGCGCATCAACCGCGCATGCGGCCGCGCAAGAGCGTCAGCGTCTCGTCGATCGTCGGTTCACCAGAAGAGGACGTGTTGGAGTCCCGTCCGAGCCTGCGCATCCGGATCGTGGGCGTCGTGGTGCTCGTTCTCTTCGGCGTCCTCGTGTTGCGCCTGTGGACGCTCCAGGTCGTCGAGGGCAAGACCTATGCGGCTGCGGTGACGCGCAACGAGGTGCGGGTCGTGAACGTCCCGTCACCCCGTGGCGAGATCGTGGACCGCAACGGCACGGTGTTGGTGTCGAACGTTCCGCAGGAGGAGATCCTGTTGTCGCGAGCGGAAGTCGCGCAGAACCCGTCAATCGTGGGCGAGGTCGCGGCCCTCGTCGGCCAGACGCCGGCGCAGGTCGAGGCGTCCGTCACCAACAACCAGTACAGCCCGTACGAACCGGTACCCGTCGCGCTCGGCGTCACCGCGTCCACCGTCCAATACCTGCAGACGCACCAATCGGAGTACCCAGGAGTGACCGCTGAGACGGTCGCGCAGCGGACCTATCCGCAGGGCGGGACGACCGGCACGCAGATCCTCGGCTACGTGGGCGACATCACCTCTGCCTACCTCGCCAAGCACTCGGACCAGGGCTACACCCAGGGAAGCCAGATCGGCGTCGCCGGGGTAGAGGCGCAGTACGAGTCGTATCTGCGCGGGGTCGCGGGGCGTCAGGCCCTGTCGGTGGACGCCCAGGGGAACGTCGTGGGGACGTTGAGCACCACGGCGCCCCAGATCGGCGACACCGTTGTGCTCAACCTCGACACGGGCCTCCAACAGTGGGTCGAGCAGGAGCTGCAGCAGCAGATCGCCGCCGACCGCAACACCTTCGACGGCATCGACCAGCGCTACCCGGCGGCCACCACCGGAGCCGCAATCGTTCTGAACCCGCAGAACGGGCAGGTGCTGGCGCTCGCCTCGTACCCGAGCTACGACCTCAACGAGTGGATCGGGGGAATCTCGAACTCGAACTTCACGGCCCTGCAGGCGAGCGGCGCGGAGAACAACTACGCGATCGGGGGCCTGTACACGCCCGGGTCCACCTTCAAACTCGTCACTGCGACCGCGGCCCTTCAGGACGGTATCTGGACGCCTGGCCAGTACTACAACGACTCTGGAACCTTCAAGATCGCGGGCTGCCCAGCGCCGGGCGTCAACAACGACACCGGCTGCATCCTCCACGACAACCCCGGCGACGCCACGGGCTCGTACAACATTTCGGGCGCATTGACGGTGTCGAGCGACTCGTTCTTCTACAACCTCGGCCAGACGTTCTGGGAGGACAGGGGCACATACGGCAGCACGCCGATCCAGAACCAGGCGGTCGACTACGGCGAAGGAACCATCACGGGAGTCGACCTTCCCGGCGAGGCTCAGGGTCGAGTCGACTCCTACCTGGTGCGGGCGCAGCTGCACGCCCAGGCTCCGAAGGCTTTCCCCTACGCAGCCTCGTGGTTCACCGGCGACAACATCGAAATGGCGTTCGGACAGGGCGAGACGGTTCTTACGCCCATCGAGCAGGCCGTGACCTACGCCACGTTTGCGAACGGCGGCACGCGCTACGCACCGGAGGTGGCGTCGGAGGTCGTGAACCCGATGACGGGCAAGGTCGTGCACAAGATCCAACCGAAGGTGACCGGGCACGTGGCGATCTCGCCGACGAACTACTCGGCCATCCTCCAAGGCCTCGAGGGCGTCATCTCGAACCAGAACGGCACCGCGTACGGAGACTTCGTCGGATTCCCGTCATCGTGGAACCTGGCCGGCAAGACCGGTACCGCGTCGAACCAGGCGAACCAGGAGCCGAACAGCTGGTTCGTGGCGTTCGGGCCGAACCCGAACCCGCAGTACCTCGTGCTGGCGGTGATCGGGCAAGGCGGATATGGCGCGTCGGCTGCGGCTCCGCTCGTGCGCAACATCTTCGACTACATCGCGGCTCGCCAGCCCGAAGTCAGCTCGCCGGTCAAGACGCCGACACCGGCGAGCCCACCCAGCAACTCGCCACCGACGACCACGACGACGACAACAGCAGGGAAGGGCGGGGCGTCCACCACGAGTCCCACGGCGGCTGGGAACAGCGGGTCATCCACCAGTACCAGCACGAGCACGCCAGGCCCCTGACGGTCCTCTACGGTTGAGGGCGGATGGAGACCCTTTGGCCCCGCATCGAGCAGCTGCTGCCAAAGGTGGCCAAGCCGGCGCGTTACATCGGCGGCGAACAGGGTTCGCAGGCCCCTGAGCACGGGCCGGACAAGGTGGCCTGGCTGCTGCTGTACCCGGACACCTACGAGATCGGCCTCCCCAACCAAGGATTGCAGATCCTCTACGAGATATTGAACGAGCGCTCCGACGCCGTGGCGGAGCGGTCGTACGCGCCGTGGGTCGACATGGAGGCAGCGATGCGGGCGGCCGGGGTACCCCTATTCAGCGTCGAGCAGCACCTCCCGGCTGAGGCCTTCGACGTGCTGGCGTTCAACCTGTCGGCCGAGTTGGTGTACACGAACGTCGTCAACCTCATCGATCTGGCCGGGTTGCCGATCCACGCAACCGAACGCAGCGCCGACGACGCGCTCGTGGTGGCGGGGGGGCACTGCGCGTTCAATCCCGAGCCGCTGGCCGACTTCGTCGACGCGTTCGTGCTGGGCGACGGCGAGGAAGTCGTGGGAGAGATGACAGAAGCGATCCTCGCGTGGCGCAAGTCGCCGGCGTCGGGGGGACGGGACCGCCGCGGACTGCTCCGAGCGCTGGCCGAGATCGAGGGCGTGTACGTTCCCGCGCTCTACGACCCCGAGTACGAGAACCGAAGGCTGGTGACCACGCAGCCGCGCGAGGCCACCGTGCCGGCAGAGGTCGGCAAGCGGACCGTGCGTGACCTGGCGGAGTGGCCCTACCCGCGGCGACCGCTCGTCCCGCTGACGGAGGTGGTGCACGACCGTCTCAACGTCGAGGTGTTCCGCGGGTGCACGCGCGGCTGCCGGTTCTGCCAGGCCGGCATGATCACGCGCCCGGTGCGCGAGCGCCCCGCAGCGCAGGTACGCGAGATGGTGCAGTCGGGTCTCGAATGGAGCGGCCACGACGAGGTCGCCCTGACTTCGCTCTCGAGTGCCGACTTCTCGGGCATCGAGGACACCGTGCGCGAGATCGTCAACGATCCCGGCCACGACGGCAGGGTCTCGGTCAGTCTGCCGTCGCTGCGGGTCGACGCATTCACCGTCGGGACCGCCACCGAGATCCAGAAGGTCCGTCGCACCGGTCTCACGTTCGCTCCCGAGGGAGGGACGTGGCGCATGCGGACGGTGATCAACAAGCTCATCACCGAGGAGGACCTCTACGGCGCGGTCGATGCGGCGTTCAGCCAGGGGTGGCGCCGGGTCAAGCTCTACTTCCTCATCGGGCTGCCGACCGAGCGCGACGAGGACGTCCTCGGGATCGCCGAGCTCGGCGCACGATGCGCGGAGATCGGGCGGCGCTATCAGAAGTCGGTAACGGTCGTCGCCTCGGTCGGGGGCTTCGTCCCCAAGGCGCACACGCCGTTCCAGTGGTTCGGCATGGACACCGCAGCCGAGCTGGAGCGCAAGGTCGCGTTGCTGCGGACCGAGGCCAAGCGCGCCCGCGGCCTCACCATCCGCTGGCACGACCCGTCCGCCTCGGTGGCCGAGGGACTCGCCAGCCGGGGTGACCGGCGGATGGGGGCTGTGATCGAACGGGTCTGGCGAGCGGGCGGCACGTTCCAGGAATGGTCCGAGCGCTTCGACGTCTCGCTGTGGGAGGACGCGCTCGCCGCGGAGGGGCTGAGCTTCGACGAGGTGTGCCACCGTGACCGGGAAGAGGACGAGGCCCTGCCTTGGGACCACATCTCCGCCGGCCTGCACCGCGACTTTCTCTGGGGCGACTGGCAGGACGCGCTCGCCAGCGTCGCCGTCGAGGACTGTCGGTGGACGCCGTGCTACGACTGCGGCGCCTGCACCGGGTTCGGGCTCGAGCACGTCGTGGCGTCAGCCGCGCCCCCAGCGGGCGGTAGCCAGGGGACGGGCCAAGACCTCGCGCAGGGCCACCGGATCCCGGTCCAGCTCGTCAGCCGTGCCTCCTGAGGAGAGGCGTCGACTGCGCCTGCGGTTCTCCAAGGCGGGCAAGATCCGCTTCACGAGCCACCGCGACGTGGCGAGGATGTGGGAGCGAGCGCTCCGCCGCAGCGGGCTCCCTGTGGCCTACTCACAGGGCTTCGTGCCGCACCCGCTGGTGAGCTTCGGCCTGGCCCTGCCGACGGGGTGCGAGTCCGACGGCGAGTACCTCGACGTCCGCCTCGGAAAGGCCCCCCCGGGGGAGACGCCGGTTGCGCAGCTCTCGGAGTCACTCAGTGCCCTGTTGCCCGATGGCATCGAAGTCCAGGTGGCCGCGTTCGTCCCGGATACGGAGGGTTCACTCCAGCAGGAGGTAGCATCGTGCACTTGGGAGCTGGAGGTGCTCAGCGTGCCTGGTGATGAGTTGGCGGAGCGGGTGGAAAAGGTGCTCGCTGCCCCGATCCTCACGGTCCGGCGGGAACGGAAGGGTCGTCCGCAAGAGGACGACGTCCGCCCGGCCATCCTGGCGCTGTCGACCACCGGCTCCCGAGGTCACCTGCAGGCCGAACTGGCCACGCGCCCGCTGGGGGTGCGGCCCGGTGACCTCGTGACGGCCCTGGGCACCGACGCGGTGCTCGGAAGGGCCAGACGAACGCATCAATGGATCGAGCGTGACGGCGCACGGTTCGAGCCGCTCCCTTGGAGCAGGCCCGGGACCGACGCTGGTGCGCAACAGGACGCAAGGAGGGACCCCCCTCATGTCAGAGACCGAATTCAGCGGGAACCCGGAGGGTGGCCGGCCTCCGCAGGGACAACCCCCGGAGAGCCGACCTCCGGAGGTCGCAGAGGGCGCTAGCCCCCAGGCCCCGTCGCGCCCGGCGCCCCGCAAGCCCAAGATCGGCGACACGCGCCCCGCGCCCGTCGCACCGCCACAGAAGCCAGCGGCGACGGCCGCGCCGGTCGTCCCGTTGGTACGACCGGAGCCCACCACACCGAAGGAGGGCGGGACCGACGTGGCCGGGCCCGCAGGGCCTGCACCGGAGGGCACGGAGGGAGCCGAAGGGGGAGAGCGGCGCAGCCGGGGGCGGCGTCGTTCGGGGCGGGAACGGCGCTCGCGCCAGACGGGGCGCTACCTGGTGTGCGTGCACGTGCAGCCGCACATGACCCAGATCGCCATGCTCGAGGGCCGCTCGCTCGTCGAGCACTACGTGTCCCGGGCGGCCGACGACACGAACCAGATCGACGGCAACGTGTACCGGGGCCGCGTCCAGAACGTGCTGCCCGGCATGGAGGCGGCATTCGTCGACATCGGGATCCCCAAGAACGCGGTGCTGTACCGGGGCGACGTCCGCTACGACAAGGACGACATCGAGGGGGGCGCGTCGCAGCAGCCCCGGATCGAGGACGTGCTCAAGGCGGGGCAGACGATCCTGTGCCAGGTGACCAAGAACCCGATCGGGGCCAAGGGGGCGCGGCTGACCCAGGAGGTGTCGCTGCCCGGACGTTTCGCCGTGCTCGTGCCGAACTCGAGCGCCTTCGGGATCTCCAAGCGCCTCGGTGACAACGAGCGGCGCCGGCTGCGCCGCATCATCGACGAGGTGAAGCCCGCGGGACACGGGATGATCGTGCGCACGGCGGCCGAGGGCGTGTCCGCCGAGGAGCTCCAGCGCGACGTCACGACCCTCGTGGAGCAGTGGAACACGATCGAGGCGGAAGCCAAGAAGTCGAACGCGCCGGGCCTGTTGTACCGCGAGCCCGACCTCGCGGTGCGCATCCTGCGCGAGGAGCTGAACTCCGAGTACCGGGGCGTGGTGATCGACGACCGGGCGCTGTACGAGCAGGTGCGCGACTACGTGACGGCGGTCAGCCCGGACCTGGCCGAGCGGGTCGAGTTCTACGACACCGAGGCGGAGGGGCTGCCGATCTTCGAGCGCTACCACGTGCACGAGCAGCTGCACAAGGCGCTCGACCGCAAGGTGTGGCTGCCCTCGGGGGGCTCGCTGATCATCGAGCGGACCGAGGCGCTGACGGTGATCGACGTCAATACCGGCAAGAACGTCGGCAAGACGAATCTGGAGGAGACGGTCTACCGGAACAATCTGGAGGCGGCCGAGGAGGTGGCCCGTCAGCTCCGGCTGCGGGACATCGGTGGCATCATCGTGATCGACTTCATCGACATGGAGGTCCGGGAGAACCGCGACAAGGTGGCCTCGGCGTTGCGCAACGCGCTGTCCCGGGACAAGACGCGGACCCAAGTCTTCGACATCTCCGAGCTGG
>DASXBZ010000235.1:0-2971 GCA_036491435.1 Acidimicrobiales bacterium | reverse complement strand
GGCGCGCGTCTACCACTCGGTAATTGCCCGGACTCACGGACCGCCCGGGAGATCGAGAACGCCGTCGACCCGCACTTACACCGGAGGATCTGCTGACCGCCCGGCCAGTCCGCCGGGGCCGCCACCCACTCGCCGTCCCACCACAACTCGTCACAAACCTGGCAACACACATCGACATCGTCAGTAATCACGCCGCCCCCGAACAACTGTCGTTAGGGGATACCCGCAGATGTGGGCCAGGGCAGTACGGCTCGATCCCGTGGTGGTCGCTGATGTCGCCTTCCCACTCCAGTTTCGTGAAGCCGCAACGCCAGTGGCCCAGAACTTCGATATGGCGGATAACGCGCCCAGAGTCGGCGTTAGGGGATGGGCTCACGCGGCCTCCTGGGGGTTGACAGTTAGGCCTGGTCGCGTCTTCCATCTGGTAGACGACTGGTCCTCCCCGTCGGTGTCGCCGTGGCGCAGCCAGCCTAAAGACACGCCGCAGCGGATGGCCCACAGTCGCAGCACCGGCGGCGGCGGGACCGTCTTGCCGGTTTCGTAGTGCGACATCGAGTTGCGGGATATGCCCATCCAGGCGGCCAGGGCGGGCCTTGACAGGCCGGCGTGACGGCGAGCTTTGATCAGCCGGTCGGCCAGGTCCCAGTCCGGCACCACCACATCAGTCATGCATGAGTCTATGCACACTTCAGGGCTGGTTACAAGAGCCCCGGCACATAAATCCTTGCATAGTTAGTGTGCATATGCACATACTTGTGCCGCCATGGATCTCATCACTACCGCCCAAGCCGCCCGCCGCCTCCGCGTCGACGTCTCCACCGTCTGGCGCTGGGTCGACCGCGGCTGGCTCGACCCCGCCCTACGCCTCGACAACGGCCACATGCTCTTCGACCCCGACGAAATCGACCACTTCCGACCCCCGGCGGCCGCCAGCCGCCCGAAAAGCGCATGACCCGCCAATGGGAAGACGGCGAGGTCGGCTGGCATAGCGGTGACACCCGCCTGATGGTGGCGTTGGTCATCGTGTCGCTGGCCCTGGCCGTGCTGGTGGCCTTCCTCGTGTCGTCGCCGTGAGCGCGGCCGAGGTGGCCGACATGCTCGAGGACCTGCGCTCCCACCTGGAAGACGCCCGCCTGGTGGCCAGCCGGCTCCCGTACGGCCACTCCATGCGCAGCGCCCTCGACGAGCTGCTGGAGGAAACCAACTTTCTGATTGCCATCACCGCCGAGGGCCGGCCGTGAGCGATCCCAAGTCTGCGGTCCCGGTCCCATCGACCGCCGGTGTCGTTACCGGGCAGGGTTCGGCTGCCACCTCTCGGGGAAGTGAGCTAGCAGCACCGGGACCGCAGTTACACCTCGACCAGCTGCGCATGCAGTTCGCCCCGAACGCCCCCGACGAGGCCCTGCACTACTTCGGCCGGGTGGCCCGCCATCTGGATCTGGACCCGTGGCTGGGCCATCTGGTGTTGATCGAGTACCGCGGCGTCTACCGGCCTCAGATCACCGTGGCTGGCCGGCGGGTGATCGCCTTCCGTACCGGACGGCTGCGGGGTGTGGTCGGCCCGGAATGGTGCGGACCCCGCCGGTACGCCCCCGACGGCACCAAACTCCCGCTCGAATGGGTGGAGGTGTGGGACGACGACGACACCTACCCCTACGCGGCTAGGTGTCTGGTCTACGCGGCCAGCTACGACCACCCGGCCAACGGCACCGTCAAATGGTCCGAGTTCGCCCAGCACAAAAAGGACGACGACCTGATGCCGACGTGGGCGTCGATGCCGTCCCACATGCTCGGTAAAGTCGCGGAGTCGCTGGCTTTGCGCCGCGGCTTTCCCGAGGTGGCCGCCGCCCTGGCGTATGTGGGCGACGACGACACCGACCTGGCCGGCGAGGCCGAACAACCAGATTCCCCTACCGCCGCGGTCCCGCCACCGCGCGCGCCGGGGAGCGCCGTCCCGGCCGGTGCGAGCCCCTCGTCACCGGCCGGGCGGCGCGACCAGCCACCCCAAGACCTGTACGACAACCTCCCCGAAGCGCGCGGGTGGCGGTGAACATCGCCGCGGTGATGAAGATCCTCGACGTGTGGGACCTGGACGGTGCCGCCAAACACGCCTTGCTGGTGGTGGCCTGCCGGTCCGGCCGGTACACCGCGGCCGCGCCGGATGTTTCTATCGGTCGCATTTCGGCGGATATGAAGGTGTGCTACCAGACGGCCCGTACCGCCCTCGACCGGGCCGTCGAGGCCGGCTATTTGACCGTGGACAAGTCGCCCGGGTTGACCCCAACCTGGCGTCTGACCTCGCGACTGGTTAGCGACCCCACCTCGCGACCTGTTGAAGGTGACCTAGCTAGCCAGTCGCGAGGACCTCGCGACTCTGGGTCCCTAACTAAGGAGTCTTTGGATACAACCAAGGATGGCGGCGCCGACGCTTCCGCTCGCGACAGGCGAGCGTCGCCGCCGCTAACCCCGGAGGAGCGCGGCCGCGCCGCCCGCATCCTGGTACTCGGCCCCGAATGGGCCGACGGCCGCCCCACCGACAACGGAGACAGCCCGTGAGCACCTGGCACCCGAGCCATTCGCCCGCCCCGAACCTTTCCGCCGACGCCATGGACCTAAAAGCCGACTTGGACGACAACACCCGCCTGTCCAAATCCGATCTGAACAAGGTGATGCTGGCCCAATGCCGCGAAGTGCTCGGCCGCCCACCGCAACCAAAACCCACCCGCCGGATCGTCTGCCCGGCCTGCCTGATCGAGATCGACATCCCCGATGAGTGACGACGAACGCGAACGCCTACACCAGCTCGAGGCCCGCAACCTCGAACGCCTGTTCGGCGAGCTGCACCAACAACGCCAGCGGCGGGCCGAACGCTCCCGCCTGCGGATGCGTCGGCGTGGCATTCCCACCGAAGCTGAGAGACGTCGCCGAGGAGACGACGACCAGTGATTCCCAATAATCGTGCTTATCAGGA
>DASXBZ010000234.1:0-3289 GCA_036491435.1 Acidimicrobiales bacterium | reverse complement strand
CGTCGTCCTTGATGAGGCCACTGCGCATCTCGACTCCGAGTCGGAGGCGGCGGTCCAACGCGCGCTTCGCCAAACCCTGGCTGGGCGCACCTCGCTCGTCATCGCACACCGGCTGTCCACGGTCCGCGAGGCCGACCAGCTGCTGGTGATCGACGGCGGGCGCATCGTCGAGCGGGGTACGCACGCCTCCCTCCTGTCGGACAACGGGCTGTATGCCGAGCTCTACCGCACCCAGTTCGCCGACCAGGAATCGGAGGACAAGCCGGCGGGCGGACCTGCGCTCCCAGCCGGCAAAAAGTAGAATCTGTTCTAGTTGCATCCTCAGACGCTCCGGCAACCGGCTCACCCGTTGGCGGAGGATCTGGACGCACACAATTAATCGGTCATCGAGCAGGAGGTCCCCCCGTGCACAATGAGCTCTGCGAACGCCTCGGGATCGAGTTCCCCATCTTCGCCTTCACCCACTGCCGCGACGTGGCCGCAGCGGTATCGAACGCAGGCGGTCTCGGCGTTCTCGGCGCGGTCGGATTCAGCGCCGAGGAGCTGGAGGTCGAGCTCAAGTGGCTCGACGAGCACGTCGGTGATCACCCCTACGGCGTCGACATCGTCATCCCCGGCAAGTACGAGGGCATGGACGAGATCGACCCGGTCAAACTCGAGGCCGAGCTGCGGGCAATGATCCCCGATGAGCACCGGACCTTCGCGAAGAAGATCCTGGCCGACCACGGGGTCCCGGAGCTCGAGGGCGGCCCGCGTCGCGAACTGCTCGGCTGGACCGCGGCAACAGCGGCACCGTTGGTGGACGTGATCCTGCAACATCCCAAAGTGAAGCTCGTCGCCAACGCACTCGGTACGCCCCCCGACGACGTCATCGCGCAGGTGCATGACCACGGGATGTTGATGGCCGCGTTAGCCGGTTCAGTGAAGCACGCGCTGAACCACAAAGCGGCAGGATGCGACATCGTGATCTGTCAGGGCTCGGAAGGGGGCGGACACACCGGTGACGTCGGGTCCATCGTCCTGTGGCCGGAGGTCATCGACGCGGTGGCGCCGCTTCCGGTGTTGGCAGCCGGTGGCATCGGCTCGGGACGGCAGATGGCGGCGGCGATGGTGTTGGGCGCGTCCGGCGTGTGGACGGGTTCGCTCTGGCTGACGGTCGAGGAAGCCGACATCCCGCCTAAGCAGATGGAGTCCTATTTGAAGGCGACGTCCCGCGACACGGTGCGCTCGCGTTCGTTCACCGGCAAGCCGTGCCGGCTGTTGAAGAACGACTGGACCGACGCCTGGGAGGATCCCGGCAACCCCAAGCCGCTCGGCATGCCACTGCAGATGATGGTGGCAATCGACTGCGTCTCCCGAGGCCACGCCTACCCTGAAGAGGCCCGCGACGTGAACTTCAATCCCTGCGGACAGATCATCGGGCGGGCTACCTCGATCCGACGGACCAAGGACGTCGTGATCGGGATGGTCGAGGAGTACATCGAAGCGACGGAGCGCCTCCAGCGAGTCAACGAGGACGCCACCTCCTGAGAGGAAGCGGGCGCCACAAAGCAACGTTGTGCGCTCGGATTCACGGACTTCGTCGCTGACGCTCGGCGACCTAATGTCGCCGGCATGGAACTCCATGAGGCGCTTTACACGACGCGCGCCATGCGCCGGGTCCGAAAGGACCCCATCCCGCTCGACGTGCAAGCCCGGATTCTCGATGCGGCCATTCGGGCGCCTTCTGGCGGCAACCAGCAGAACTGGCGCTTCTTGCTGCTGGACGATCCTGAGAAGAAGGCTGCGCTCGCTCCCCTGTACCAGCACGCGATCAGTGAGCTTTGGCGGGTCGTCTACAAGCCGCAGCTCGACGCTGCGGCCGCGAACCCCGAGGCGCCCGAGTCGATCCAGATTCTCAAGGTGCAGAAGTCGGCGCAGTGGCTGGCCGACCATTTCGAGGACGTCCCGCTGTACCTCTTCCCGTTCAGCCAGCACGACCCGACAGGTGGCTCGATCTACCCCGCCGTGTGGAACGCCATGCTGGCAGCACGAGCCGAGGGTGTCGGAAGCTGCCTGACGGCGCTTCTGCAGTTCTTCCACCCCGCTGAGACATTCGAGATCCTCGGAGTCCCCAACGACGAGGGGTGGATTCTCTCCGGCACAGTCAGCTTCGGCTACCCAACCGGCAAATGGGGCGTCGGCGCCCGTCGCCCCGTCCACGAAGTCACGTACCGAAATAGCTGGGGTGCCGACGTCGGATTCCAGGTACCCGATCCCCTATGGCCGGGTTGACCGTACTGGCCGCAGCCTTCGCGGGAACGGTCCTGCGGTTGGCCGTAGATCCTGGAGAGGAAGTGCCGGCAGGCGCCGACCTCCTGGTGATCGAGTCGATGAAGATGGAGCACGTCATACAGGCGCCGGAAGCCGGTTCCGTGCAGTCCTTCTCGGTCGCCGTCGGGGATGCCGTCCAGAGCGGCGACGTGCTCCTGCGTTTCAAGCCGTCGGCCCTCGAGGCAGCCCAGCCGGCTGTCAGCGCGCACGTGGCGAATGAAGCTGTGACCAGTGGCGACATACGGCCGGAGCTCGCGGAGCTCCGCCGGCGAACGGCAGCCACGCAGGACACCGGCCGTCCAGAGGCGACCGAACGCCGGCATGCCCGGGGTCGGCGTACGGCTCGGGAGAACATCGAAGACCTCTGTGACCCGGGCAGCTTCGACGAATACGGCCGCTTCGTGATTGCGGCCCAGCGCGCTCGACGCGACCGCGACGACCTGATCGCCAACACGCCGACGGACGGGTTGATCGCCGGCCTGGCCCGAGTCAACGGCGACCTCTTCCCACCCGAACAGGCCCGTTGCGCCGTGCTGTCCTACGACTACAGCGTGCTCGCCGGCACCCAGGGACAGATGAACCATAAGAAGAAGGACCGCCTCTTCGATCTCATAGAGCGGCTCGGGCTGCCGGTGGTGCTGTTCGCCGAGGGTGGCGGGGGGCGACCCGGTGACACCGATACGGCAAGCGTCACTGGACTCGACACCGCGGCATTTGCACTGTTCGGGGCGCTGAGCGGCAAGGTTCCCCTCGTCGGCATCGTCTCGGGCCGTTGTTTCGCCGGCAACGCCGCGCTGCTCGGGTGTTGCCATGTCATCATCGCGACGCCCGACGCCAACATCGGTATGGGTGGTCCCGCCATGATCGAAGGGGGCGGCCTCGGTTTGTTCGAACCCGAGGACGTGGGACCTGTCTCGGTGCAGGTGCCGAACGGGGTCATCGACGTGTTGGTCGACGACGAGAAGGAAGCGGTCGA
>DASXBZ010000233.1:0-19852 GCA_036491435.1 Acidimicrobiales bacterium | reverse complement strand
TCGTCGTGCTCGTCGTCACCACGAGCGTGACGACGGTGGAGGGGGCGATCCAGGCCGGCGTCGGGTTCTTCGTGACCGAGCAGATCCTGACCACCGTCCTGCCGGCCCGTATCGGCGCGGGAAGCTTGACGGTCGCGCTCTTCGCGTTCGGCGCGCTGACCTACGCCGCCCATCCCGAGGGCGTACTCGAGTATCAGAAACGCCGATGGAACCAGCGCTTCGAGCGGCTCTTCTTCAACCGCGGGTCGCCGGAGTCGCCGGAATTGACCCCCACCACCTTGTCGACCTCGCACGCCAATGGTTGACACCGCTCCGCTCCTGACCCTGCGCGGGGTGTGCAAGTCGTTCGGTGGGATCCACGCCGTCTCGCAAATCACATTCGAGGTGTACCCGGGCGAGTGCGTAGGGCTCGTCGGCCCGAACGGTGCGGGCAAGACGACACTGTTCAACTGCGTCTGCGGGCAGCTCCACCCAGAGACAGGCGAAATCGTGTTCGACGGAACCCAGCTCGTCGGGTTGCCGACGTACAAGCGGGCCCGGCTGGGGATCGGGCGCACGTACCAGAGGGTCGAGGTGTTCACCGACATGTCGGTGCGCGACCATCTCCTCGTGGCCGAGCGCGCTCGGAGAGGCGAAGGCCGGCTCTGGCGGGACCTGCTCAACATGAGCAAGCCCACGCAGGAGGAGATGGACCGCGTGGCCGCGACGCTCGAGCTGGTGGGCATCACCCGTCTCGCGGACACTTCGGTCAACGCCCTCGGCCTCGGCAACTGCCGGCTCGTCGAGCTGGCCCGGGCTCTCGCCGCCGAGCCGAAGATCCTGCTGGCCGACGAACCCTCCTCAGGCCTTGATCTGCATGAGACGGCCGAGGTCGCTGCCGTCCTGCGCACGGTCCAGCGCGAGCGCGGCACGGCGGTGTTGCTGGTCGAGCACGACCTGAGCATGGTCGGCGACGTGGTCGACCGCACCATCGTCATGGACCTGGGCGCGATGCTGGCCCAAGGCACGTTCGACGAGGTGATGGCCGACGGCGACGTCCGAGCTGCCTACCTCGGCCAGATGGGGGTGGCATGACCACCACGGCGGACACCGGCGTCGACGCGACCACGGTCACGAACGGTGATGACGTGCTCTCGTTGCAGAACGTCAGCGCATCGTACGGGCCGTATCGGGCGCTCTTCGACGTGTCGTTCCGGGTGCCAGCCGGCGGCGTGCTTGCCCTCGTCGGCTCCAACGGCGCGGGCAAGTCCACGGTGGCGCGGACGGTCACGGGACTTGTCGCAGCGACGTCGGGCCGCGTGGTGTTCGGGGACCGGGATGTCACGGGCCTGACGGCCTACAAGATCGCCCGGCTCGGCATGGCGCACGTCGTCGAGGGGCGAGGAGTGTTCTCGAGCCTCACGGTGGAGGAGAACCTGACCCTTACCTTCCGTCAGCGCGAAGGACGCAAGAAGCTGGCCGCGAACCTCGAACGCGCCTACACGGCCTTCCCGATCTTGGGCGAGCGGCGCAAACAAATGGCCGGGACGTTGTCGGGTGGCCAGCAACGGCTTCTTTCTTTGGCCAAGGTGCTCGTCGTGCCCTCCAAGGTGCTCGTGGCCGACGAATTGTCGCTCGGACTGGCCCCGGTCATCGTCGACCAGGTCTACGACGGGCTCAGGGAGATCAACCGCAACGGCACCGCGCTCGTCGTGGTCGAACAACAGGTCCACCGCGTGCTGGAGCTGGCCAACTGGGCCGTCGTTCTCGACCACGGGAGCGTCTGTTACGAAGGGGAGCCATCCGGCGCCGGCGAGGCCGTCGAAGCGTTGATGGCCCGGCGTGAGAAGGCGGCGGCAATCGGTGTCGCCGAAGCCAAGGGGGCGAGTGCCGCCGACCTGGGTGAGCCTCCGTCGGCCTTCGGCGCGTAATCAGGGAGTCAAAGTTCACATGCGAGGAGCGGCGCTGCTCCCCGTTACGAAGTACCGGGAGGCAAGGACATGAGAGAGCCGGTCATCGTCGACGTCGTGCGGACGACGTTCGGCAAGCGGAATGGGTCGTTGGCCAACTGGCACCCGGCGGACCTACTCGGCTTTGCGTTGACGACCTTGTTGGAGCGCACCGGCGTCGACCCCGAGCGTATCGATGACGTCATCGCCGGCTGCGTCACCCAGGTCGGGGAGCAGAGCACGAACCTCGGCCGCAACGGCTGGGTGTCGGCCGGGCTCCCGCAGTCGGTGCCGGCCACCACGGTGGACCGCCAGTGCGGCTCCTCCCAACAGGCCGTCCACTTCGGCGCGGCAGGCGTCGCCGCAGGCCACTACGACCTGGTCATTGCGTGCGGCGCCGAGGTGATGAGCCGCGTCCCGTTGGCGTCGAACGCCCGTGGCGGTACCGGGCCCTTCCCGCCGTCGTTCCTCGAACACGTCGACGGCCGCCTCTGGACCCAATTCCGGGTCAGTCAGGTGCTGGCCGACCGCTACGGGATCACGCGCGAGGAGATGGATGCCTACGCGCTCGAGTCCCACCGCCGGGCCGCCGACAGCTGGGACACAGGCCACTTCGAGGGCGAGGCCGTCGCAGTGCCGATCAAGGCCGAGGACGGCACCCTGACCGGCGACCATTTGACGACCGACGAGGGCATCCGGCCCACGTCCACGCTCGAGGGACTGGCCGCCCTGCCGGCGGCACAGAGCTGGGAACCCGAGACGGCGCCCGGCATCACGGCCGGCAATTCGTCGCAGGTGACCGACGGCGCCGCCGCCATGCTCATCGCCGAGAGGGCGACGGCCGAGGAACTGGGTCTCCCCATCCGCGCCCGCTTCCTGCACTTCGCCGTCGCGGCGGAGGACGCCGCCATCGTTTTGTCGGCGCCGGTGCCGGTGACGCACAAGATGCTCAAGCGCTCGGGTATGACGGTCGACCAGTTCGACGCCGTGGAGTGCAACGAGGCCTTCGCGGCCATCGCGCTGATGTGGCAGAAAGAGTTCTCCTACGACATGGAGCGCTTCAACCCGCGCGGCGGCGCCATTGCCATCGGCCATCCGCTTGGCGCAAGCGGGGTACGCCTGATGGGCACGCTGTTGAACCACCTGGAGGCGACGGGCGGCCGCTACGGCTACCAGACGATGTGCGAGGGCGGCGGCCAGGCGAACGGCACCGTCATCGAACGGCTGGGCTGACCCCCGATTCCGCCCCGGCCGCCTGGGCGGCGAGCAACGGGTGGATCTTGCGGGTGACGACGAGCCACTCGACGACGAACGTCAAGCCCGGCACGAGACCCGCAGCGAACATCAGGACGATCCAGCCGACCCCCCGCGCGCTGATCTTTCCGTCCTCGACGTGCAGGCGCGCCTTGAGTGCGAGGAGCCCGGCCGTGATCAGATAGACGACGTAGAGGTAGCCATGGGCGACGCCCAAGATGGCGAGCTCGATCTTGAAGCCGCCGAACCCGAGCTTCAGGAAGAAGAAGATGAACAGCGGGATGACGAGCACGCCGACGATGTTCGCCATCAGCTGATAACGGAAGAGTGCGCCCTCGAGGCCGCGTTCGGTGAGCCTCACTGCGGACGGCGGACCACGACTGCTTCGCGGTGGCGCCAGGTCTTGGGGCCCTTGGCCGCCAGCTCCGCCAGCCGCTCGTTGTAGGCCGCGAGATCGGGATCGTCGTCGGTGGCGGAACCGACGGGCACCTCGGGGACGTCGGAGTGAAGACCCGGCGAGGTGGCCACGCCATTGGGAGCAGGCGTCGCAACGGTGTCCGTTGCCTGCTGGCGGCGCATCCCCTTGAGGCCCACGGCGTCGTAGTCGGTGTGGATGAGCATCCACCAGAAGATGATGGCGAGGAGGGCGAAGACCGGCCACATCACCGAGTAGAGATAGCTCAGCTGGTTGCCGTCCTGGGCCCGGTGGATCTGCCACCACGCCGCGATTGCGCAACCGGGGACCACCACGAGGACCGCAACGTGCAGCGAAACGGCCCGCCCGGAAAGCCAGCGTTCACGCACGTTGGACATGCTACCGGCACCGGATCGGGCCGAGAATGCGCCGATAACCTGGCCCGGTGCTCCCCGCCGTGACCCGTCCCGAGCCGCCGTTGGTGGGCGACGAAAGCGCGATGTTGCCGGCGTGGCTCGACTACCAGCGCGCCACGTTGTTGTGGAAGTGCGAGTTGCTCGAGGGCGACGCGCTGGTGCGACGGAGCGTGCCACCGTCGCCGATGAGCCTGCTCGGCATCGTGCGGCACATGACACTGGTCGAGTGGGGATGGTTCGAGCGGCGCTTCGCCGGATCGGACGCGGCGCCCCCGATCGCCATAGAGGACGATCACGATGCCGACTGGAATGACCTGGACCCGGGGCGGGCGATGGAGGACATCGCGCGGTTCGAGCGGCAGTGCGACATCTCCCGGGCGATCGTCGCCGTAACCCAGAGCATGGACCAGCTCGTGGCGAGGCCCCGGCACGGCGAGTCGATGTCGCTGCGCTGGATCGTGGTCCACATGATCGAGGAGTACGCCCGCCACAACGGGCACGCCGATCTCCTGCGTGAGCTCATCGACGGCGCCGTCGGGGAGTGAGCGGCCTGAGCGCCGGGAACGGCTCGGCACGGGGGAACGGCTCGGCGGCGCCGGACGTCCCGGGCGCGATCACGACCGTCCATCGCTACGAGCTTCCACTGGAGCCGACGACGGTGTGGTCGCTGATCAACGGCGTCGAGCGCTACCGGTCGTGGTGGCCGTGGCTGCGCCAGTTCGAGGGGGGCGGGCTCTCGGCCGGGGACGAGTGGTACTGCACGGTGCAGCCGCCGGTGCCCTACGTGGTGCGGTTCCGGGTGGTGATCAACGAAGTCGAGCCCCCGTCGCTGGTGCGCGCGCAGGTCCTCGGCGACGTGGTGGGCCATGCGACGTTGGTGCTGGAGCCGGCGCCGGACGGGTGTGTCGCCGTGCTGCACAGCTCGCTGGCCCCAGGCAACACGCCGCTTGCGCTCGTCTCCCGCTTTGCCGCGCCGATTGCGAAATTCGGCCACGATTGGGTCCTCGACTCGGCGGCCAGGCAATTCATCGCCAGGGCCATAGAACCGGCGCTCGGCGACGTAGCTTCCTAGGCATTAATTTCTTGCCCCAGGCGTGAAATTCTCTTTTCGGCAGATCCTGGCCTCCGCCGCGGGCGCAGTGATCGCAGCGCTCATCGCATCGAGCTTCGGGGTCACGGGCACGATCGTGGGCGTGGCGATCGGCTCTATGGCCGCGACCCTGGGCACGGCGTTGGTGTCGCAGTCGCTCGAGCGCGGGCAGAAGGTCGTCAAACAAGCGGTGGTGCGTGTGCCTGAGGGCCCCACCTCGACCTTGCTGCGCCGCATGGGTGGGACCGGCGCAGCCGGAGGAACGACGTCCTCGGTCGACGATGCCGGCGCCGGCGTGGCCGGGCCCGAACCGACGGAGGTCGCCGGCACCGTGGGTGACGAGACGACCCAGATGAAGCCGGCGCCGGCTGCGGGCGTGGGGGTGGGCGCGGGAGCCACGGAGCGCGTGGAGGTCGTGCCGGCGGCGGACGTCGGCGCCGACGAGCCGGTGACCGAGCCCTTCGAGGCGACAACGGCTCCACTGCTGCCCACGTCCGTTTTGGAGGGCGCGGGTGTGGTCGGTGTGACCGGCGGCGCGGGGGTCGCCACCACCGCCGCGACCGATGACGCAGAGAGGGGGCGACGGTTCACGTGGAAGGCCTTCGCGGGGACGGCGGCGATCGTCTTCGTCCTGGCACTCGGGGTCGTGACCGCGGTGGAACTGATCGCCAACAGGCCCACGGTGTTCACGCCGTCGTCGCCGGCAACGACGCCGACCTCCACGTCGACGACCACCACGACGACCTCGACCCCGTCGACGACCACCTCGACCTCGGCGCCGACGAGCTCGACGACGAGCACTACCGGTCCCTCGAGCGCGACGACGTCGACCACCCTGCCGAGCACGACGACGACGAACGTCAAATCGGCGACCACCACGACCACGACGACGACGCCGGCGGGCCCATGACTGCGATCACGGGTCGTGTGATCGCAGTCGCAGCGCGGGGCCGGGCTACCAGCCCTTGAACTCGGCGGGCCGTCGCTCCACGAAGCTGGCGATGCCCTCCTTCATGTCATCGGTGTACGTGACGAGCTCTTGGCCGAGCGCCTCGTCGTAGAGCGACGTGGCGCGGTCCACGTCGAGGGCCCGGTTGGTCAGCCACTTGGAGACCCAGATCGCCTTGGTCGGCGCCTTGGCGAGACGGCCCGCCATCTCTTCGAGGGTCGCCTGGAGCTCGGCGCGGGGCACCAGCCGGTTGGCCAGTCCGATGCGGTACGCCTCCGCCGCCGGCACGTCGTCGCCGAAAAAGAACAGCTCCTTGGCCTTCTGGATCCCGACCAACCGGGTGAGGAGCCACGCCCCGCCGGCATCGGGCGCGATGCCGCGCCGGATGAACACCTCGACGAACTTGGCCTCCTCGGCCATCACCACGAGGTCGCACGCCAGCGCCAGGTGCATGCCGCCGCCGGCTGCGGTGCCGTTGACGCCGGCGATCACGGGTTTCTCGCAGTCGAGGATCGAGGTGACCACCGCCTGCCAACCCTCCATGATCATGCGAGCGGCCTCCCCGACCACCTTGTCCGGCGCGCCCTCGGGCTTCGGGCGGGGCGCACGCTGGCCGCCACGCAGGTCCGCACCCGTGCAGAAGGCGTTGTCGCCCGCCCCCGTGATGACGACGGCGCGGACGAAGAGATCGGACGACGCGTCGCGGACCCACTCGGCGATCCGGTCCCGCATGAACTGGGTCAGTGCGTTGCCCGCGTCGGGTCGGTTGATCGTGATCCAGCAGACCCCGTCCTCGATCCGCCGGAGCAGGTCGGTACCGACAGGGTCGTCGGTGGCGTCAGCGGTCGTGTCGGTGTCGCTCATCGATCTCCTCGGGTCGGTGGCGGAGTGACCGTATCTGACGGCCTCCGAACTGAGCCTCCCAGACACTCCCAGCTGCAACGACAGTGTCGGCCGCCGCTGCCACAAAACTTTAACCAACGTTTGTTCATTTGGTAGGCATCGCGTCACCAGCCGTTTACCCCCCGTCATTACGGTCCACGTCTGATCGTCGGGGGCGGAACCTACGAGCTGATCTGAGGTCTCAGGATGGACATGCGGGAACAGCGCCGCGCGGTGACGTCGCGACGTGCGTTTTTGCGCGGCGCCCTCGGCGCGGCCGGAGCGGCCTCTGCCGCGGCGCTCGGAGTCGGGCTCCGCGGCGGCCGACTTCTCCCGGCGGGCGGCGTAGAGCCCGCGGGAGCACCTGTCGACCTGCCGCTCGCGTCCCTACCGGACCCCAGCGCTTCGGGCATCGAACACGTGGTGGTCGTGATGATGGAGAACCGCAGCTTCGACCATTTCCTCGGCTGGCTCCCCGGAGCCGACGGCAGGCAGGCCGGACTCAGGTACGCGAACCCCATCGGCAACACCGTGTCGACCTGGCACGCCGAGGTGACGAACGGGTGCAGTTTCACCGACCAGGACCATTCCTATGAGGGGGGAAGGGTGCAGTACGACGGCGGGCGTATGGACGGGTTCTTGACGGACTCGGGCAACGACATCTACGCCGTCAGCTACTACGAAGCCGCCGACCGCCCGTTCATGAGCCAGCTGGCACTCAATTACACGGCCTGCGACCGCTACTTCTGCTCCATCTTGGGGCCGACCTACCCCAACCGGTTTTTCCAGCATGCTGCCGCTACCGACCGGCTCACGAACACAACGACAATCTCGAGCCTCCCCACCATTTGGGACCAGCTCAACCAGGTGGGCGGCCCGACCGGGCGCTATTACTTCTCCGACGTCCCGTTTCTGGCGCTGTGGGGCCAGAAATACCTCCCGATCTCTGCGTCCTTCAACGAGTTCCTGTCCGACGCCGCCGCCGGCACGCTTCCGAACGTGTCGTACGTGGACCCGCGCTTCGAGGACGAGGGAGACGGGACGTCGAACGACGACCATCCGCTCGCCGACATCCGTGCCGGGGACGCACTGCTCTCGGAGATCTTTCACGCCGTGGCCAGCGGACCCGGGTGGGACAGCACGGTTCTGATCGTGAACTACGACGAATGGGGTGGCTTTTTCGACCACGTCGCCCCGCCCCGTATCACCGCCGGCGTTCCGGTGGGCGCCTTACCCACATCGGGTGTCGACACCGACCTCGTCAACGGAAAGGTACTGGCCGGCTTCCGGGTTCCGGCGATCGTGGCGTCCCCCTTTACGAAAGGCAGCAGCGACGCCCCGCGTCTGGGCCACGGCCTCTTCGATCACACGTCTGTGCTGAAGCTCATCGAGTGGCGGTGGGGACTCCAGCCACTTACCGCCCGTGACGCCTCGACCGAGCCCGCTGACCCCGGCAACCTGGCCACGATCTTCGACTTCGCCAACCCCGACGCAGGGGTGCCCGACCTGCCACTGCTCGCGCCGTTCGTGCCCGAATCGTGCGCCGTCGGGAATCCCGCCGTGGGAGGTACGCCGAGCCCGACCACCTCGGGAGGTTCCAACGAAGAAGACGCTTGGAGCGCGCTCAGTGCTTCCGCACGGATGAAGGGATGGACCTGATGCCGACCCCCAGACGGACCCGCGGGGCAGTGCGCCCGCTGCTGCTGGCCACCGCGATCGCGGCGGTCGTGGCGGCCGCCTCGGTAATCGGTGTATCGGGGGTGGCGACCTCCTCGTCGACGTTGCCGCCCATCCACCACGTGTTCGTCATCGTGCTCGAGAACGAGACGTCGACGGCGACGTTCGGTGATCCGGGCGCCGACCCCTACCTGGCCAAGACACTGCCGTCTGAAGGTGCCTATCTTCCCAACTACTACGGCATCGGCCACGAGAGCAACGACAACTACGTCGCCATGGTCAGCGGCCAGGCACCGGATCCTCAGAACCAGGGTGACTGCCAGATCTATGACCAATTCGCGGGCACCGGCCCCGTCATCTCGGGGACAGGGACGCCGCTGGACGGACAGGCGCCTGGAGACGGGTGCGTGTTCCCAACTTCCGTGACCACCGTCGCGAACCAGCTGACCGACGACGGGGACACCTGGAAGGGCTACATGGGGGACATGGGCAACGTGCCGAGCCGCGAGTCTGCGCTCTGCGGCCATCCCGCCCTCGACTCCCAGGACACGACCCAGACCGCAGTGCAGGGCGACGGGTACGTGACCCGGCACGATCCGTTCGTCTACTTCCAGTCCATCACCGGTGACGCCGGCTACTGCAACGCGCACGTGGTCCCGCTCGGCACCGAGACCGGCCAGACCCCGGCCGGCCCCGTCGGCTTGGTTTCGGACCTCAAGAGCGTGAAGACCACGCCCAACCTGTCGCTCATCGTCCCCAACGTGTGCGATGACGGGCACGACTACCCCTGCACCAATGAGGCGACGCCGACGTCCAGCGCCGTCGGGGACATTGATGGCTTCTTGAAGACGTGGGTCCCTCTCATCACCCACTCACCAGCCTTCAAGAAGGATGGCCTGTTGGTGATCACCTTCGATGAGGCGGCCGGCCCTCCCAACGGCGACTCGAGCTCCTGCTGCAACGAGATGCCCGGACCGAACTCCCCCGAACCGGGAATCGACGGGCCGGGTGGTGGCAAGGTCGGTGCGGTGGTGCTGTCACCGTTTGTCAGGGGGGGCACGGTCTCGACCGGGGGCTACAACCACTACGCGCTACTCGGGTCGATCGAGGACCTCTTCGGACAAGCCAGGTTGGGCTTCGCCGCGAGTGTGCCCGCCACCTTCGGTTCCGACGTGTACACCAACTGGACGGGCGGCGGCTGAGGACCGTTCCATCTCCCCGTCTCCCGTCGGTCGGATCAGGCCACCGCGCTGACCCCGTAGCCTGAAGGACTGTGCCCGTCACGCCCTACGACCTCACGCGCGAAGAGCTGGCGGCGCTCATGCCGGGCGAGCCGGCGTACCGGGCCCGCCAGGTGTGGGAAGGCCTGCACGTCCGTGTGCAGCGACCCGAGGAGATGACCGAGCTCCCGGCGGCACTGCGCGACTCGCTTGCGGCCGCCCTCCCGCCGGCGCTGCGCGAGGTGTCGACGCAGAACGCTGATGGGGGCGACACGACCAAGTGGCTCTGGTCGCTGGCCGGCGAGGCGCGCGTCGAGACGGTCCTGATGCGTTACGACGACCGGGTGACCGTATGTGTCTCCACGCAAGCGGGTTGCGCCATGGCCTGCCAGTTCTGTGCCACCGGCCAAGCCGGCTTCCAGCGGCACCTCACGTCGGGCGAGATCGTCGAACAGGTGGCGTTCGCCATGCGCGCGGCGCGGCCGCGGCGGCTGTCCAACGTGGTGTTCATGGGAATGGGGGAGCCGCTCGCCAATTACGACCGCGTCTGGGCGGCCATCCAGCGCCTGCACGCCGAGATGGGCCTGTCGGCTCGTCACCTCACGCTCTCGACGGTTGGCCTCGTGCCCGGGATCCGTCGGCTCGCCGGCGAGGCGCTGCCGGTCAACCTGGCGGTGTCGCTTCACGCGGCCAACGACCGGTTGCGCGACGAGCTGGTCCCCATCAACCGGCGCTACCCGCTGGCCGAGTTGGCGGCCGCCTGTGCCGAGTACGTGGCAGCGAGCGGACGGCGGTTGTCGATCGAATGGGCCCTGATCGACGGGGTCAACGACCGTCCGCAGGATGTCGAAGAGCTCGCCGCCTTCGCCCGGCCGCTCGCCGCACACGTCAACCTGATCCCACTCAACCCCACCCCGGGCTACGCGGTCGTCGGCTCGTCGGCCGACCGGGTGCGAGGATTTCGCTCGGAGCTGACCGAGCGCGGCGTGAACGCGACCATTCGCGTCACCCGGGGCGCCGACATCGACGCCGCCTGCGGGCAGCTGGCCGCGAGTGCGGGTGCGGGTGCGGGTGCGGGTGCGGGAGCGGACTCGAGCCGCCAGCCGGTGCGGTTGGCTCGCGACGCCGCCGCTCGCTAGAACGTCCGCATGGCAAAGGCAAAGCGGACGGGCGTCGTGCGCCCTTCGTTGTTCTGGTTCCTGCTCCTCGACGGCGGGATCGTCGTCCTGGTGCGGCTGGCGTTCAACCGGCCCGCCTACGACCGGGCCCTCGAGGTGAGCGGCAACCGGCTCCCACCGAGGGAGGTCCTCTATTCCCTCGTGGCCGCGACCGCGGCGATCCACGTCGGCGAGGCGCTCGCGGCAGGACGGATGGCCCGTCGGCGTGGGCTGTCGCCCCGCGGCTGGCGGCTGCAGACCCTCATCGTGGGGTTCCCCTCCCTGCGGGCGTTGCGCCGGGCCGCTCAGCCTCAAGCCTGACGCCCGCGCCAGCCTCCTCAGCGGTGGCGGAGCGCTCGAGCTCCGTGGCGTCAAGAGGCAGGGCGGTCTCGAACCATTTCGCAGTCGAGGTACGGGAAGTGGACGCTCGGCCGGCCCAGGTCATCGCACGCGCAATCGCTCGATGCCCGTTCCGGGGCGCGCCGTCGAGCAACTCGTTCCAGAAGACGGACCACCCTCCGGCAATGCCGTCGATGCGTCCGAGGGTGACCAGTAAGCGAGCGGTGGCGGCGATGGCGTGCGGCCGACCCACGGACGCCCTTTGTATTGCCGCGGCAACACGGTGGTACGGGAGGTGCGTTGCCGCCAGTCGCGAGCGGTAGAGCGCGGCCGCGTCGCCGGTCTCGCTGAGGATGGCCTGCGCGGCCAGGCGGCCGCTGACCATGGCTTGCGCGATGCCCTCCCCTTGGAGGGGGTTCACGAGTCCCGCCGCGTCGCCGACGAGGAGCGCACGACCCGCGGCGGGTGTCGTCCCGATGATTCCCATCTTGAGCCATCCCCCGAGTTGGCGCCCCTTCGTGGACGTCGACGGATCCCCCACGAGCCCCAGCCGCGACACGTGGTCCAAGAAGGCCGGAAACAGTCGCGTGGCCTCGGCACCGACGGTGCGATCCGACAAGGTCGCGACCCCGAGGCCCACGTTCGCTCCGCCGTCGGCACCGGGAAAGACCCATCCGTAGCCGGGAAAGCCGCGCCACGGGGACGGTTCCCAGAAGACGATGCACGGCAGGTCCACTCGGCTGGACATGTACGTCCGGACGGCGAACCCCCAGAGAATCCTTCGGTCATCCGTCAGGCCGGTGCTCCGGGCCACCTGACTGGTCGCGCCGTCTGCTCCGATCACGAAGTCGGCCCGCAGTTCCGCGCCTCTTCCCAGCCGGTATCCATCCAATCGGCCCTCGTGCCACAAGGGCGCTTCCACCCTGTCCTGTATCGGAGTGGCACCCTCCTCGACGGCCTTGTCGTGCAGCATGTTGTCGAGCACTTTCCGGGTGACTGCCGTGCCGTGGCCCGGGTAGGTCAGACCCTCGCCGCAGGGCAGGCGGACGCGGCGCCCCGTCGGGCCGACGACCAGGATGTCGCCGACATCGCGGCCGGGAGGCACCGGTAGGCCGAGGTCACTCAACACCTGCAGGCCTCTCGGCCCCACGATGTCCCCGCAGGCCTTGTCGCGGGGGAAGGCCGCTTTGTCGACCAGAGCCACCCGGGCCCCCTGCCGCGCCAGCACGAGCGCGGCCACGCTGCCCCCGGGGCCACTTCCCACCACGGCCACGTCGTAGCGCGACAAGGTCACGCGGCTCCTCTCGCCTCGGGATCTACAGTGAAACTCTCTCACTCGAGGAGGACTCATGCCGGGGTATGTGGCGGGCGATCGGAACCGATTTGCCCGAAACCTGTTCACCCCTCTGCCGCAGCGCTACGACCGGTTGGCGGAGATCCTGTCCATGGGTCAGAACGGACGTTGGCGACGGGCCTTGGTGGATCGCGTGGCGCCCCGTGCCCCGCGCCGGGTTCTCGACGTCGCCTCGGGGACGGCCGGTGTCGCGATCGAGCTTGCCGGACGGACTTCGTCCGACATCGTTGCCGTCGACCTCACGCAAGCCATGTTGCTGCAAGGCCGGGCCAACGTCGCCCGTCACGGGCTGAGCTCGCGTATCGGGGTGGTCGTGGGAAAGGCCGAGCGCCTCCCTTTCCCCGATGCGTCGTTCGATGCGCTGATGTTCACCTATCTGTTGCGCTACGTCGACGATCCGGCCGCAACGCTCCAGGAGCTCGCACGCGTGGTGAAGCCCGGTGCCGTCGTGGCCAGCCTCGATTTCTTCCTCCCCCCGCAACCCTTCTGGCGTGCCATGTGGTGGCTCTACACGCGCCTCCTCCTTCCGCTCGGTGGTCTGCTGACCGGAGGCCGGGAATGGTTCGAAGTGGGACGATTCCTCGGTCCCAACATCTCGGAGCACTATCGCCGGTATCCGCTGGCGTGGATCGAGGACGCATGGCGTCGCGCCGGTTTCGAAGACGTCGGCGTGCGTGTGATGAGTCTGGGCGGCGGCCTCGTGATGTGGGGGACCCGGAGCCATGATTGACCAACCCGGTCCGTCGCCGCCTCCGTCACGGCGCAAGTTCTTTCATCCGCAGGACGCACAATCTTCTCCTCGACCCCAGGAACGCCCCTCCTTCTACGCCGCCCGCTCCGGCGGCTGGCATGACTGGTGGACGCTCCTCCACCCTCCGTACACGGCATGGCATCTTTCCTATGTCGTGTTCGGCGCGTGTCTCGCCACCCATGTGAGCGCGTCGCGACTGGTCGCCACCTTGCTGGCGTTCTTCTTGGCGGTCGGCATCGCCGCGCATGCGCTCGACGAATTGCAGGGCCGTCCACTCGGCACGCAGATCTCGCGGTCGATCCTGGTGACCGCGACCGTGGTCAGCCTGGCCGGCGCCGTCGCGCTGGGCGCGGTCGGGGTGTGGAAGGTCGGTTGGGCCCTGGTTCCCTTCATGGTGATCGGCCCTGTCCTCGTCGTCGGTTACAACCTGGAACTGTTCGGGGGCCGCATCCACACCGACGTTTGGTTTGCCGCCGCGTGGGGCTCGTTCCCGGTGCTGGTCGCGTACGTCGCGCAGACGAACAGCTTGAGCCCGGCCGCCGTCATCGCCGCGGCCGCTGCGTTCTTCGTTTCAGCGGCGCAGCGACACCTGAGCACACCGGCTCGTCTCGTGCGCCGACGCTCCGCCACGGTGGAGGGCCGCATCTCCCTGCGAGACGGTCACGTCATCGTCATCGACAAGCAGAGCTTCCTGCAGCCCCTCGAGCGGGCCCTCCTCAGTCTCTCCTGGGGCATGGTCTTCCTGGCCACGGCGTTTGCGATCGCCCGGATGGCGTGACGTCGCGGCGTCAGCTCGCCGCTTCCAGCCGCCTTCGGAATCCGGCCACCGTGGCGGCCACGACCATGTCGTGACCCCACTGGAGCAGGGGGTGACCGAAACGGCTCGCAATGCGCATGGGGCGTTGCATCATCTCGACCGTCCACGCAACGTCGAGGGAGGAACCGGTGCCCGAGTCGCGAAGGTCGAGTCTTGCCTCCCCTTCCAGGTCACCGCCCACTGCAGCCAGGATGTGGCGACACGGCTCAACTTCGGTCAGCTCGACCCGAATGCGCATGCGGTAGGGCAGCGGGGGAGAGACCACGCCGCGCAGGACCGCCCCCTGCACCAGTGCGCCTCCCTCGAGGCGGAACTCCGAGAGCCAGGACCACCGGCTCTCGAACTGGTCGGCCTCCTCCATGGCACGCCACACCTCCTCGCGCGGAGACGCGAACGCATACGCACCCTGGTAGGTGATGATCGGCCGGCGCGGCACCCGGGCAACGCTAGAGGCTGAGGCGGGCCGCGCGGTGAGGGTCGCGCGCACGGCAAGCTGGCGCCATGCCTGACACCGACACCCTGACCGTGCTCGCCGGCCGCCCTGTGCGCCGCGTGGGCTTCGGCGCCATGCAACTGCCCGGGCCCGGCGTGTTCGGGCCGCCGCAGGACCGCGCCGGCGCGCTCGCGGTCCTGCGTCGCGCGGTCGATGCCGGGGTGAACCACATTGACACGGCGCAGTACTACGGGCCCGACGTCGCCAACGAGTTGATCCGCGAGGCGCTGCACCCGTATCCGGCGGATCTCGTCCTGGTGTCGAAGGTGGGGGCGCGGCGCGACGAGTCGGGGCAGTGGTTGCCGGCGGAGCGCCCCGAGGACCTCCGCGCCGGGGTCGAGGCCAACCTGGTCTCCCTCGGCCTCGAGCAGGTGCCGGTGGTCAACCTGCGTCGTCACCCCGGTGCCGAGGTGCCCTTCGACGAGCAGTTGTCCGCGATGGTGACGCTGCGGGACGAAGGTCTGATCGGCGGCATCGGCCTCAGCACGGTCCCGCTCGACGAGTACCGCCGCGGGACCGCTGCCACGGAGATCGCCTGTGTGCAGAACCCGCACAGCGTCGCCGACCGCTCGGATCAGGACGTGTTCGACGCGTGCGCCGCGGACGGCGTGCCGTACGTGCCGTACTTTCCGTTGGGCTCCGCCTTCTTCCCGGACAAGCCGGTCTTGAGCCACCCGGCGGTGCTCAGCACCGCGAACCGCCTCGGGGTGACACCCGCCCAGGTCGCGTTGGCCTGGTTGCTGCAGCGAGGGCCGAACGTGCTGCTGATTCCCGGCACCTCCTCGCTCGGGCACCTCGAGGAGAATCTCGCCGCCGCGGACGTCGAGCTCGACACCGAGGCATTGGCTGCGCTTGGCTGATCGCTGGCGGTGTCGTGCGTCCGACCCAGGCAGGGCGCGTCGGGGTGTATACGAGCACTTAAGTTTCTTGGCGGCGTCTTAAGGGCGGTGCCGCTCTTAATGATCGAGGCGGCATCTTAAGGGCGCGTATACAGCGCGAAACGGGTACCGGAACCCCACGCTGACCGGTCTCGATCCGGCGAACGAACCATCTGACCTCCCGTTGCGTCATCTCTGACGGCGGGCGCGCGCGGCGCCCGCTCCAGCACGCTCGGGAGGGCCCTCCATGTCCGAAGGCAGCGATGTACACACACCCATACACACACAGGCCGAATCCACCCACCCTCGGTGGCGCCCCGGCTTCCGTCTCACCGTCGCCGCGCTCGCCGTCGGTGCACTCCTCGTAGGCGCAACCGGGCTCGGGTTGGCACTGAGCGCCGGCGCCACCACGCCGACGGCCGCGACTCCCGCCGGCTGCAACTCGTCACAGCCACGCCTGACCGTGCAGGGAACCGGCCAGGCCCACGGCACGCCGGACGTTCTCACCGCGGTGTTCGGGTTCAGCGCCTCGGCCCCCAGCGCGACGGCCGCGCTGAGCCAGAACAACGCCGACGTGAACCAGGTGCTCCTCGCTCTCTCGAGCAAGGGCGTGGCCCAATCCGACGTGCAGACGACGGGACTGACGCTGGCGCCCCAGTACGTCTACCCCAAAGGCGTGCAGACCCGGACAGGCTTTGGCGCAACGAACACGGTGACGGCGACGTTGCGCAACGTCAAGACCGCGGGCGACGCCATCGACGCCGTGGTGAACGCCGCCGGGGACGCGGCGACCATCAATTCGCTCACGTTCTCATTCGGGAACCCGGCCCAGGTGGAGGACCAGGCGCGGGCGCATGCAGTGCACCAGGCCGTCGCGCACGCGGCCGCCATGGCCGAGGCGGCGGGCCGCCGGTTAGGACCGGTGTGCTCGCTCACCGACAACACACAGCCGTCGCTCATCCAGCCCTTCGGCGGTGCGGGGTACGCCGCGGCGACCAACCAGGCGGCCGTCCCGGTCGAGCCAGGCACCCAGACGGAGTCCGACCAGGTGACGATGGTCTACGCGCTCGAGCGACGCTGACGGCTGGCGATCGGCCGCGGAGGGACCCCGGTCGGTCCGCGCCCCCCAGGCTCCTCCTGCAACCCGGGTGCGACCACACGCCACGGCAGTGGTCTGCCAGGCTGTCGGACTCCCATGACCGCCCTCGTACCTCTGGCCACTGCCGCGCGCGCCCTCGCGGAGCCGTGGTGAAGTCACCTTCACCCGCTGCCGACCTGTCAGCACCCTTGGACCAACACCCGTGCGGTGTCTCAATTGGTCCGGGATGGCGCGCGTAACAATGCGGCTCTGAGGGGCACATGAGTTTCATCTGGCTTCGGGTTCAGGCCGCGCTGCGGCACCGGTGGAAGGCGCTCGTAGTGCTGGCCGTGGTCGTGGGCGTCGGCGGCGGCGCGGCGATCACCACGCTGGCGGGCGCACAGCGCACCGACACGGCGGTGCCCCGTTTCGTGGCGTACAGCCTGCCGGACACCGGCGGGTTCCTCTATGGCAACGTCCTGTCGCCGCCGGTGACGCCGGGCATCCCGGCCGATTCCTTTTCGCTCTCCCCGACCGAAGAACGGCTCGTCCACCAGCCGGAAGTCGTCGCCTACTTCCGTGCCCCCTACCTGTTTTTTTCGCAATCCCCCGCGGGCAGCGCCCCATCGCAGGTCAACGTGATCGGCGATGCGGATCGGGCGCTGTACCGGCGGGTCGATCGGCCGATTGTGCTGGACGGTCGGTTGCCCCGCCCGGAGCGGCCCTTCGAGGTCGCCGTGAACGAGCTCGCGGCAGCAGGGCAACACCTGCACGTGGGGAGCACGGTCACGCTGTACGCCTATTCGTATGGACAGGTCGCTGCGGGACAGCTGACCGAGACCTCAGGAACTCCCGTGCGGCCGGCCGGCCCTGTTTACCGCGTGCACGTGACGGGCATCGTGCGCTTCCCTCAAGACGTCAATGCGGCTCTCCCGCTGATCGACCGTCAAGGTGTGGCGTACGAGAGCGAGCGCAACCTGTACACGACGCCGGCGTTCTTGCAACGATTGGCTGGGGGCCTCGGCGTGCCGGTGCAGAAGTTCCCCGACATCAACCTGGTGGGAGTGCGGCTCCGCCACGGATCGGCCGACTGGCGAGCGTTCGCCGAGGCCGTGGACAAGGCGTCGGGCGGGACGAGCACGTTCGCCGGCGCGGGCAACGTCTATGGGATCAACCGCGCCGCCCAGAGCGCGCAACGTGGCATCCATCTCGACGTGGTTGCCCTGATCGTCTTCGGTCTGCTGGTTGCGCTGCTCACACTCCTGTTCGTCGGACAGTCGATCGGGCGCCAGGTGCGCAACCAGGCCGGCGATTTCGCCGTGCTCCGCAGTCTCGGTGCCGACCGGGGGCAGCTCGTTTCGACCGAGCTCCTCGTGAGCGGGATCGTCGGCGTGGTCGGAGCCGCCTTGGCAGTCGCGATCGCCGTCGCGGCCTCGCCCGTGATGCCGGTGGGGCTGGCCCGCCAGGCCGAGATCAGCCCGGGCGTGAGCGCGGATCCGGTGTTCTTGGTGCCCGGGTTCTTCATCCTGGCCGCGGTCATCACCCTCGCCGCGCTGGTGCCGGCGTTGCGGGCCAGCAGCCGGGGAGCAACCGCCAATGACGTCGCCGTGGCACCACGCACCGGAGGGCGGTCGGGGTGGTTGGCCAGGGGCCTCTCGCCGGTGCCCGCCATCGGGGTCCGGTTCGGCCTCGAGCCCGGCCGAGGGCTTGCCGGGACCACCGCGAGCGGGCTCGTAAGCGCGATCGTGGCGATCGCCACCGTGGCGGCTGCGCTCACGTTCGGCGCCAGCTTGAACGGCCTCATCTCGAACCCGCGAGCCCAGGGCTGGAACTGGGATGCGCTGGTGGGCAACCCGAACGACCCGATCGAACACGAGCAGGCAACGGCCGCGCACCTCGCCCGGGACCCCGACGTCAGCGGGTATGCCGCGTTCGCGCTGCTCGCCGGGGCGAGCCAGGGGACCGCCACCATCGACGGGCACCTCGTCCAGTTCATGATCGCGCTCGACCCCATCAAGGGTTCCGTGCACCCGACACTCGTGGCGGGGCACGCACCACGGGCCGACAACCAGATCGTCCTCGCTACCAAGACGATGCAGGACTTGCATCGTCATCTGGGCCAAACCGTGCACATCCCAACTCCGGCGGGGGTGATCACGCTCCGGATCGTCGGAGAGATGATCGCACCCTCGGTGGGCGACCTCTTCACCAACGGGATGGGCGAGGGGGGCTGGGTCTACGGCCCCGCCGTGCACCGGCAGCTCGGAGCGCAGACGGGCGCACAGACCACGAGCCAAGGGCTGCCGCAGGCCGTCTTCGACCTGTTCCTAGTCCGTTACTCCAACGGGGTCACGCCGGCCGCGGGTCTGGCCAGCCTCCACCGTCAGTTCGGCCCCGATGTGCTCCTGCACGTGCCGCCCGAGGACGTCATCAACCTCCAGAGCGTCGACCAGCTCCCGTACCTGCTGACCGCACTCGTCGTGGTGCTCGGGGTGGCAACCGTCGGGAACACGCTCATCGTGTCTGTCCGCCGGCGCCGTCGCGATCTCGCCATCCTCAAGACCGTGGGGTTCGTGCGGCGCCAGGTGGCCGGAGTGGTGGCGTGGCAGGCGTCGTCCATCGGCGTGGTCGCCGTGCTGGTCGGCATTCCGGTCGGCATCGCAGTCGGGCGCTGGGCCTGGGACGCCGTCGCCAACGGCCTCGGGTCATCCGCCCCTGCCGTCGTGCCGCTGCTGGCTCTGGGGGCGATCGTCCCGTGCGTGCTCGTCGTGGCCAACCTGCTCGCGGCGGGTCCCGGGTGGTCGGCCGCCCGCGTACCGCCGGTGACGGCCATGCGGGCCGAGTGACGGTGCCGACGCCGACGCCGACGCCACCGCGGACCGGGCCGCCCGCGCCGGCCTAGCGGTTCTTCCAGTTCGGCGCCCGCTTCTCCGCGAACGCCTTCGGTCCCTCCTTGGCGTCCTCGCTGGCGAAGACCTCGCCGGAGAGCTCCGACTCGATCCGGTAGGCCTCCTTCATGTCGACCGCCAGCCCGCGCAACACCGACTCCTTCGTCTTGCGGACGGCGAAGGGGCCGTTGGCCGTGATGCGGTGTGCGTACTCCATCGCCCGCTCCATCAGGTCGGCGGGGCGGCACACCTCGTTGAGCACACCC
>DASXBZ010000232.1:0-63774 GCA_036491435.1 Acidimicrobiales bacterium | reverse complement strand
GCGCGATGACGCGCGGTGCGTACGCTACCGGCCGCGTGCTCGTCCGTGCCGCTCGCCGGGCGGGTTATCCCCCGGGTACATCGGCCCTGCGTGCCCAGCCACGGCGAGACAAACCCACGAGGCCGGCGACCGCACTCGGATGGCCGGCCGCCGGGGCGGACCCCCGACAGCGTCGCGCGACACTGGCGGGATGAGCTCTCCACCCTGTGTCCCGCCGCGGTCGACGACCTCGTGGTGACGCAGGCGCTGCGGCCTGCCCGCGGCCTGGTGAACGAGAACCACAAGTGGATCGCGCTGTTCATCACCACGCTCGGCATGCTGATGGCGGCGATCGACGGCTCCATCGTCCTCATCGCGCTCCCCGCCATCTTCCGGGGCATCCATCTCGACCCGCTCCTCCCCTCGAACACCTTCTTCCTGTTGTGGATGATCCTGGGCTTCCTCATCGTGACGAGCGTGCTGGTGGTGAGCCTCGGCAAGCTCGGCGACCTCTTCGGCCGAGTCCGTATGTACAACCTGGGCTTCGCCGTCTTCACGTTCTTCTCGCTCTTGTTGAGCATCACGTGGATGACCGGCACCGCCGCCGGGATCTGGCTCATCGTCATGCGGATCTTCCAGGGCGTGGGGGCCGCCCTGTTGATGGCGAACTCGGCGGCCATCCTCACCGATGCCTTCCCGCCCGACCGCCGCGGCTTCGCCCTCGGCATCAACCAGGCCGCTGCCATCAGCGGCACCTTCATCGGCCTGCTGCTCGGTGGCCTGCTGGCCCCGGTCAACTGGCGTCTGATCTTCCTGGTCTCCGTGCCCATCGGGCTCTTCGCCACGGTCTGGGGCTACTTCTCCCTCCACGAGATCGAGCGCGGCTCGGGCGGCAAGATCGACTGGGCCGGCAACGTCACATTCGCGATCGGGCTCATCCTCGTGATGGTCGGCATCACGTACGGGATCGAGCCTTACGGGCACCATCCCATGGGCTGGACCAATCCGGTCGTGCTGACGGAGCTCGGGGTGGGCCTCGCGTTCCTCTTCCTGTTCTGTTGGATCGAGCTGCACGCAGAGGAACCGATGTTCCGATTGCAATTGTTCAAGATCAGAGCGTTCTCAGCGGGCGTCTTCGCCAGCTTCCTCGGAGCGTTGGGCCGGGGCGGCCTGATGTTCATGCTGATCATCTGGCTGCAGGGGATCTGGCTTCCCCAGCACGGCTACACCTTCGAGGTGACACCGCTCTGGGCCGGCGTCTTCATGATCCCGCTCACGGCGGGCTTCATGATCGCGGGGCCTCTGTCGGGCGTGCTGTCCGACCGCTACGGGGCACGGCCGTTCGCGACGTTCGGGATGCTGGGCACCGCCGTCTGCTTCCTGCTGCTCGAGACGCTGCCGGTCGACTTCTCGTACGGCGAGTTCGCCGTGCTCCTGTTCGTCACCGGGGCCTGCATGTCGACGTTCGGGGCCTCGAACCGCACCGGGGTGATGAACAGCCTCCCGGCGAGCGACCGCGGTGCGGGTTCGGGCATGCAGACGACGTTCCAGAACTCGGCCCAGGTGCTCTCGATCGGGATCTTCTTCACCCTGATCATCGTCGGGCTCTCCGACAAGCTGCCGCCCGCGCTGGTGCAAGGGCTGAGCGCGCAGGGCGTCCCGCACGCGACTGCGGAGTCGATCTCACATCTGCCGCCGGTCTCGACGCTGTTCGCAGCGTTCCTCGGCTACAACCCGGCCGGTCACCTCATCGGGCCGCACGTCCTGTCGCAGCTCACCCCCGTCCAGCGGGCCACCGTCACGGGCGAACGGTTCTTCCCCAGCCTGATCACCGGCGCCTTCCAGGACGGGCTGCACGCCGCCTTCAACTTCGGGATCGTCAGCTGCCTCGTCGGTGCGGCGGCCTCATGGACCCGGGGCGGGAAGGCGCCGGCCCGGACCGACGGCCGTGTCGCCGTCGAGCTCGATGCCGACCCGCAGCCGGCGGCGGTGTGACTCCGCAAGGCTGGGGTCGCCTCCGTCGCTCCGCTTCGTTACCCGCCCTGCTCGCCGCGCGCTGTCAGAACCGGCTCGCGACGCCCGCTCCTGAGCTCGTCCTCCGGCGCTTCAGCCGTTGACCGGTCGGGCGTGCGGCTCCGGAACCACAGCATGGCGCCAATGAGGCCAAGGAAGACGACGGTCGAGAGCACGTACGCGTTCTCCCTGAGGTACCAAATGGCGTTGACCTCCCCGGCTGGGGTCGGCGGCACCGCCATGAACGGAAGGGCCGCAACGGCCGCCCAGTACACACCCTTGGCCGGCCGGTCACGCCCGACCACCAACCAGACCAACGCGGGCAGGATCCACACGTAATGGTGGAGCCACGAGATCGGAGACACGAGGAGCCCGGTCGCGGCGCACACCAACACCCCGAGGAAGGCGGACGAACGGCGATACGCCTGGACGGCGAGCGTGATGCCCCCACACACGACCGCGACAGTGATCAGGTCGCCGACCGCGTGGGAAGGTGAGAAACCCGCTCTGCCGATGGCGGCACGAAGCGTCTGGTCGATCACGAGACCGGCGTTGCCGATCCGCTTCACCTCGAACACATCCTTGGTGAAGTAGAGCCACGAAGCGCCCGGAGCGATGACGAACATTGCCGCGGTCGCCGCGACGAACGACGTCACCATGTTTCTCGCGGCGCGCCACTGCCGAGTGGCCAACAAGTAGGGAAGGAAGACGAGCGGGGTCAACTTCAGCGCTGCTGCGAGCCCGGTGAGCACCCCCTTCGGTAACGTCTTGCCCCTCCAGGAGACCCCGACCGCAAGGTCCGCCACGATCATGAGGACGAGCAGCGCGTTGATCTGCCCGAGCTCGAGGTCTTGGCGCACGGGGAAGAGCAGAAGGCCGAGCGGGATCAGGAGAAGGAGCGCGGTGCGCCAGTCCGAGGACACCAGTTTCCTGCCCTTGGCCGCCGCGATGCTCACGGCGATCAGTGCTGTCAGGGCCGTGAGATCGACGGCATCCCAGACGAGGCCGCCGGCGAAGGTGCTCAGGTGCGACACGGGCCAAAAGAGAAGGGCGGACAAGGGCGGGTAGGTGAAGGGAAGGTGGCTGGTCTCGTAGCGCACCGACGAGGTGTAGAGGCCGGAGCCGAACACGTGCTGGCCGCCCAATCGGTAGACCTCGAAGTCCACCTGTTGTTGGCGTGCCATGTCGACGAGCCAGGCCGCCATCAGGCCAAGTGAGACCGCCCCCAATAGCCAGATCGTTCTGGGCCGGAGCGGTGCGAAGCGATGCGTCCACCCGCTCGCGCCCGACGGTGCCTTATCTGCGTGCGCCCACAGAACCACAGCCCCCTCCTGTAAATCCTGTATATGTGGCGCAAAAGGGGTTGCTTCAAGAGTGGCCGGGACACCGCAACCGAACTGCACCCGCCGAACGTGTCGACCCGCCGTTCCCTCCGAGGCTCAGCCGGGGTTTCGGTCTGCTCGGGGGACCCCGGCGTGACGGGCGCGTCCTCGGCACGCCGATCAGCCCAGGAGATGTCCTCGGCCCGCCGCCTGGAACTCTTCGTCGATCCGCTTCAGGTCCTCGTTCGTCATGGGGAGGTATTCGAGTGTCCTTCCGCGCTTCCACCAGACGGGATCCGCGGTCTGCCAGCGATGGGCGCGCAGAGACTTCCGATCGAGTTTGCCGGTCCCGGTCACGGGGATGGAATCGACGACCCGCACGTAGGTGGGCGACCACTTCGTGCCGAGGTCGGCCTGGGCCACCAAGAAATCGGCGAAGGCCTTCGCGTCGAAGGAGGTAGCGGGCCGCAGCTCGATGGCCGCCATGACCTGGTCACCCGTATGAGGATCCGGAACGGCGAACACGACCGATGCGGCGACGTCGGGATATCTGGCCAGGATCGCCTCGACGGGTGCAGCAGCGAAGTTCTCGCCATCGACTCGGAGCCAGTCGTCCCCTCGCCCCGCGAAGTAGAAGGTCCCTTCCTCGTCCCGGTACCCGAGGTCGCCGCTCCAGAACCAGCCGTCCCGGGTCCGCACGGCGTCGGCGCCATCGTTGGCGTAGTAGCCCTCGAACGACGTCGTGGTATCGCGTCGGACGATTTCGCCGATGGCGTCGGTCGAATTGAGGAGCTCCCGCGAGGGCCCGAAGACCGCTCGTGCACACTCCTCGCCGGACCCGGGGTCGATGATCGCGACATCCATCCCCTCGGGCGGCCGGCCCAGGGCGTCCTCGGGCATTCCCGGGAACGGATTGATGGAGACGCCACCCTCGCTCGACGTATAGCCCTCTACGACGTAGCAGCCGAACCGCTTGCGGAACGCCTTGCGGTCCCGGACCGAGGCCTCCGCACCCACGCAGAACACCAGGGAGTTGTCGGCATCCTCTACCGTGGGCGGCTGCGCCAGGATGTACGACAACGCGCGGCCCACGTAGTTGAACGACGTGCATCCGTGTTCCCTGACGTCGCTCAGGAAGGTCGTTGCGGAGAACCTTCGTTTGAGGACGACGCGCGCGCCTGCGCTCAGAGCGGGAAAGAGACTGCCCATGAGGGCGTTCAAGTGGAACATCGGCATGGAGCAATACAGGACGTCAGCGTCGGTGTAGACAGCGGCCGCCCCCGCCATCATCCGCACGGCCCGCCCTTGGGATACGCGGACCGCCTTGGGAGCACCGGTCGAGCCCGAGGTGAACACGAGGAGGAACAGGGTGTCGGCCGGTGGTACGCCGCCCTCGATCGAAGCGCCGTGGTGGTCGGCCACCTCTTCGATCCAACTCGACTCGTCGATGAGCCTGACCGGGGCTCCGACATCCACGCCGGCCAGGAGACCGGCTTTCGAAGAATCGGTGAGGATCACGGCGCAGTCGGTGTGGCGCAGGTCGCCCGCGAGCGCCTCACCCCGACGCGTGTCGTTGGCGCCGACGACCACCGAACTCGTCAGTGCCGCGGCGCAGAGCAAGAAGAAATACTCAGGCAAGTTGTCGAGCAGGACGCCGATGTGCTTGCCGGCAAGGCCGGACCGTCGAAGGAGCGACGCTCGTGCGAGTGATTCCTCGACGAGCTCGCCCCACGTCCAGGTTCGGCCCTCGAAGACGAGCCCGACGCGGTCGTCGCCGACGCGTGAAGCGACGAGTTCGAAGATCGTCCCGGCCATTGCGCTGATGTTACGGCGGGTATTCCGGTGCTGTTCCAGGTTGGTGGGCCGCCCGGGTCTCGATCCCGGCACCTTGGGATTAAAAGTCCGGGGTCAAGTCGTCCGGGAGACTCCGTTGAGTCCATTGAGCCTCGTGGGTTCGGAGTGGGAGTCTGCTGATTGAGTCCGAATGTTCTTTCGGTCCTGGCATTTCAGTAGCAGCACGCGGCAAACCCGCGCCGTAGAACGCCCGTAGAGGTGAGGCGATCAGCGGTTCGCGTCCGAGCCGCTGGTATCAAAGCGCGTTCGGAGCACCGTCGAGCACATGCTCCGGAACAGGCGGCGCATAGGCACCCTCCATGCGCACGAATAAATCGGAGAGCGAGTCCACTAGGTCGGAGCGCGCCATCGCGAGGTCGCCCTGGTGCCAAGCCAGGCAGAGCTCGCTCAACGTGCCGATCTGGGCGTAAGCAACGAGCCGAGCTCGCAGATCGGCACTCGGGTCCGGCGTCCTAGGCGCCATCCCAGCGACAGCTACCTCAATGATCTGATGGCGGAACGGGCTCAGTGCGCCACCATGAGTCTCCGTGAGGAGAACGCGGGCCAGTTTCTGGTCATCGACCAGTGCCGCGACGAAGGCCTCGAGCCAGGCGCGGGGCGGCGCGCCGGGCGTGGCCAGCTGGTGCGGATCGACCAGCTCGGACATCAAGGCGATGGCGTGATCGACGACCGCACTCCCGAGCTCCGCGACGGACGAAAAGCTCTCATAGAAGTAGCGCTTGCTGAGGCCTGCAGCCATGCAGACGCGGCCCACGCCGAGGGCCCCCGCGCCATCGGATCCCGCGATCTCGAATGCAGCTTTGACGAGGCGACGACGACGAACCTGACGCCTGTCGTCAGCGCTGACTCCCCTGAAGCGCATCGTTACCTGGTACTCCACCGCGGCCACCCTAGTTGACACCAGAGAGTTTCAATATCTACGGTTCAGTGGCCGCGCCAGCGGCGGAGGGGGAGGAGGACCGACGTGCCCTTGCCTGTCGAAGCCCAGCTCGATCTGAGCGACCCGGATCTCTTGGCCGACCACCTTCCGCTCGAGGAGTTCGCGTGGCTGCGCCAGCACCAACCAGTCCGGTGGAATCCGCAGGCCGAGCTCGACTACGGCGACGGCGGGTTCTGGGCGCTTACCCGCCATGCCGACGTGACCGCTGTCACGCGCGATCCAGGTTGGTCGGCCGAGGCGAGCTCGGCCTTCGTTCGCCGGCTCGACGAGGCAGATCCGACAGGTGCGTCGACCACGAATCTGTTGCTTTGCATGGACCCCCCTCGGCACACTCGGGTCCGGCGCGTGGGCAATCGGTGCTTCACGCCGCGGGCTCTCGCCGGACTCGAGGAAGATCTGCGCGAGCGAGCGCGGCGGATCGTCTGGGCCGCCGCGCGCGACGGAACGGGCGATTTCGTGATGGACGTGGCGCGCCATCTCCCGCTGCAGGCCATCGCCGGGCTCATGGGCATACCCGATGCCGATCGTAACCGCCTCTTCCATTGGAGCGACCGTATGGCCGGAAGCGAGGACCCCGAATACGCGACGAGCGACGACGAGGCCGTCGTGGAGATGTACATCTACGCACACGAGGCGGCCGAAGCACGTGCGGACAATGATCTCGGTGATGTCACAAGTCGGCTCGTGCAGCCCGACGCAAACGGACAGCGCCTAACCAGCGAGGAGTTCGCCTTCTTCTTCATGATTCTCTCGGTGGCGGGCAACGAGACGACTCGCCAAGCCATCACCCATGGCATGCTGGCGTTCCTGCAGTTCCCAGACCAGTGGGAGCGGTGGTGCGATGAGCGCCCGTTCACGGCGATAGACGAGATCCTGCGCTGGTCCTCACCCGCGGTGGTTCTTCAGCGGACTGCCACGGAGGACACCGAGGTGCGGGGGCAGCCAATCCGGCAAGGGCAGCGAGTCGGCCTGTACTTCGCCTCAGCCAATTTTGATGAAGAGGTCTTCGTAGAGCCGTGGAACTTCGACATCGGCCGCCAGGTCAATCCCCACGTCACGTTCGGAGCCGGTGGCTCCCATTATTGCATCGGAGCAAACCTTTCCCGGCTCGAACTGCGGGTCATGTTCGACGCCATCGCCGAAGTGCTCCCCGACATGAGGTTGGCCGGCAAGCCGCGCCGCCTTCGCTCGTCATGGCTCAACGGCGTCAAGCACCTGCCCGTGACCTACGGAGCGCGGTCGTGACGACGGCGACGGCCTGGGTGGTCACCCGCCTGGGTGCACCGCTCGAGTCTCTCGAAATCCAACAGGTCGAGGTGGGCCGACCGGGTGCCAATCAGGTCCTGATCGCGGTGGAGGCTTTCTGCCTGGATTTCAATGACATCGACACAATCAGAGGCCGGTACGGCTTGCTGAAGTTCGATCCTCCATTCGTCATCGGGATGGCCGCCGCCGGAACGGTCGAGGCGGTCGGGCCCGGGTCCGAAGCACTGCTCGGGCGCCGCGTCGTCGGCACCACTGTGGGCGTACAGGGTGGCTACGCCTCGGCCGCCCTGCTCGATGCAGCGACGCTGCAGCGACTCCCAAGCTGGCTCAGCTCCGCGGAGGGCATCGCCATGTACTTCCCCTTTCAGCTGAGCTATCTCGCCCTGCGAGTGCGCGGTCGGGTAAGTCCTGGCGACTTGGTGCTGATCCATGCCGCCGCCGGCGGGGTCGGATCGGCCGCCGTGCAGCTGGCTAAAGCGTTTGGCGCCACGGTGATCGCGACAGCGGGCACCGACGAGAAGGTCGAACTGTGCCGGGCGCTCGGAGCCGACTATTGGGTCAACTACCGCAGCGAGGACTTCGTGGCATTCGTCGACGACGTGACAAACGGACGAGGGGTTGATGTGGCGTTCGACACTGTGGGTGGAGCGATTACGACGGAGACGTTCAGAGCGATGGCGTTCAACGGACGGCACCTCATCATCGGCTTTGCCTCCGGCATCGAGGCAGAGGAGCGGCCGCTGCCCGTGCAGCCGAGCATCTACGGAAATTTTGATCTCGTCGGAGTCTGCTTCGCCTATGTGGACTCGCCGCGTCCCGCGCGACCATTCGGCCTGAACTTCTTGTCGACGGCTCAGGGTATTGAGATCTGGAATGGCGTCCTGCAGCTCGCTCGGAACGGGACGATCCGGCCGGTCATCGGCCGTGAGATCTCCTTTGCCGATGTCCCGACCGGCCTTGGCGCTCTCGAGTGCCGCGAGACAACCGGCCGCACAGTTGTGCGCCCGCCAACGCAGATCGACGGCTGAGCGGCGCCCATCGGTGAAGAACTCGAGGCTCTCACCCGAGTCGGTTCGTCCGCGGGAGTAATTGGTGGGCCGCCCGGGTCTCGATCCCGGCACCTTGGGATTAAAAGTCCCCTGCTCTTCCGGATGAGCTAGCGGCCCGGGAGAGCAAGATAACGGACCGGCGCCCGGTCGACGCGCGTGGAGCGGCCCGCGGAAGGGTCAGCCGATCGAATCGAGACGTGGCAACACCGCCGCCCACGTCTCTTCGAGCCAGCGAGTCGGCTCCGGGCCGGTCGAGCGGGTGACGATCGCATCGACCCCGGCGACGGAGTAGCCCTGGGCCTCACGCAGAATGGTGTCCGCCGTGGCATCGTCGGGGATCGCCACTAGGGCGGTCACCTCGATCAGTTCCGGGTCCCGACCCACCTCGGCGCAGTGGCGGCGCAGCACGTCGACCTTGTGCTTCACCAGCTCTGCGTCGCCGATGATGTTGCAGGCGTCGGCGTATTGCGCCACCAGGCGAAGGGTCTTGCGCTCCCCGCCTCCGCCTATCAGGAGCCGGGGCCTCGGAGTGCTGACAGGTGGAGGAGAGCAGAGCGTTTCGGCCAAGCGATAGTGCGTGCCCGCATACGGGCCGTTGTTGTCGCTCCACATCTGGAAGCAGATCTGGATGGTCTCTTCGAGGCGTTCGTACCGCTCACGCAGCGGGGGAAACGGAACCCCCAGCCCGCGGTGCTCTCGCTCGTACCACGCGGCGCCCAGGCCGAGCTCGGCTCGTCCCCCCGACAGGACGTCGAGCGTGGTGACGGTCTTGGCCAGCAGCCCAGGATGGCGGTAGGTGACCCCGCCGACAAGCAGCCTGAATCGGAGCTGCTCGGTCTTGGCGGCCGCAAACGCCAGTGCCGAATATCCCTCCAGCATCGGCTCCTCGGCCGGCCACATCATGTCCATCTGGAACCAGTGGTCCATCACCGAGAGCGTGCGCACCCCGATGGCGTCTGCCGTCTGCGCCAACGAAGTGAACGTGGGGCCGATCGCGGCGGGACCACCAGGCCAGGTGAATCGAGGGACGTGCAAGTCGAGTTTCAACGTCTTCTCCCCTCTGTGAACGTGGCGCCGAGGGTACTCCGCCCGCGCTCAGAGAGGGGGTGGCGGCACCAGTCCCTGAGCCATGACGGCCAGCTGTTCGGGACTGAAGGGTGGATCGAACAAGGCCGCGTCACACTGGCGGGAACGGAAGAGATTGACGATGAAGTTCATCCGGTCCTTGAGCTCGCACCAATCGCCGGCACCCGAAGGCTTGCCCGTACCACCCGTTCGGTCCCACGTAGAAACCACAGTGTCGGCGGGCGTTCCGGTCAGGTTGCTGAGCGCAGCTGGGAACAGGATTCCGTCGATCGGCGGGACGTCCCGCCGGAGGTCGAAGGTCTCGACAGCCGTGACCAGTTGCATGATCGCTTCGGTCAGCGCGACGTCCCAGGCCTCGTCGAGCTTGGCGCAAATGTCGTCGTCGAGGTGGCGGAGCACCAGGCGCACTTCGGTGCTGGATATGTGAGCGAGCAAGTCCTGCTCGATGATCTCCTTCAGGGTGTCCGAAATCGGTGCGTTCAGCGCGCTCTCAATCGCATGCTGCAGACGCTGTTGCTCGTGCGCCACGGCCAGGGTGTTCGCCGCCAAGACGAGCGACGGCCGGTCCTTGGCGGATGTCAACGCCTGCGCATACGCGTCGAAGGCGGCGCGAACGGCCGTCGTGTCGACACCGGACGCCTCGAGTGACGATAGGCCCGGCTCGAGTGCCCGAAGCAGATCGGCGGGTGATGACGCGCCGGGCCCCCGGCGCGCCGCGACCAACGCGCTGAAGAGCGGGGCGAGTTCGGCGAATACCAGCACATTCCCGCTTGCGATCGCAGACGAGATGTCGGCCGTCACTTTCTCGACCGCCCGGCCCAGCGGCTCGTGCGCCAGCAGCGCCCACATGTCTCTGGTCACCCGCGCGCGGAAGCTGTGGAACGCGGACTGCGTGACCTCGTTTTCGAAGAGCAATCTCTGCGCCTTGGCGGGCAGGAGCTCCTTGCGGATTGTGGCACCGGCCGTCTTCGAGGCCCACACGGCGAAGGCACACCACGTTGCCTCCTCGCCCGCGCCAGCGTCGCGCAGCTCGACCGCCAAGTCGTGATAGCGCTGCGTAATCCACAGATTCCGCACCACCGGGTCTTCCATGGCCACGATCGATGCATTGGACGGCGGCTGGCGCGGCACGGATGCGGGCAGGTTCCAACGCTCTGCCAACCCGGTCGGGACTGCGAACGCCGGCCGCCCCCCGAAACGCTCCGACCGCACGGCCAAGGACAGCATCCCGACGCCCACGCGGTCGGAGAAGACCCGCAGGAACCGTTGGTGCAGCCATCCCATCGACAGCATGCGCGTCAGGTCGGCCAAGGGCGCGAACAGGAAGCGGGTCCAGTCCGCCGTGGGGACACCGATGAGGTCCGCCGTGTCATTCCCGACGTAATACCGCACGGTCGCGGCCGGCAGGCCGCGCAGCCCCGGAGGAGTGAGGCGTGTCCCCTGGGACAGGAGCGCTTTGGTCATGGCGTGTCCGGGTGGGCTGGAGCCGAACTGTCGTCGGCGGACGATCGGCATGAGGATTGAGGTCTGCGCCCGGGTGAGCGGCAGGAGGTCCGGTCGGATACCGAGCAAATAGCCGATGTACGACCAGGTGTGCAGGTAGTCGTCGGCGTCCTGCTCCGAATACGTCACGCCAGTCCGGTCGAAAACCTCGAAGACGATCTCCGTGAACGTGAGCATCGTCTCGAGGAGGTCCTCCTGGTTGATGGGCGTCCCCCACTTGGTCTCCCAGTGCACGCGGGGGTCGTTCTCGATCAGCCAGCGGACTGCTGCGTGCATCAAGCGGACGTGGCGGACGTCGGAGTACCCCTTTGCCCCGTGCTGGAGCCCCCCCGGTTCCATGATGTCCAGATGAAATTGCGCGGTCTCGTTGAGACGACGTTTGGCATCGGTCTCGAGCCGCGCCGTGAGGCCGAGCACCTGCACGCCCCGCCAGCACGCGTAGGCGGAGGGGAGGGCGGCCGCATAGAGGGCGGTAAACACGTGCGACCCCCATCGAGCGAAGCACTCCTGGCCGGCCGCCACCCGTTCGGGGTCCAACCAGTCGGGCGGGTCGACCTCCCCGTCCAAGAAGGTGGCGAAGTCGCGGTTGGACGATTCGTGCTGCTGGACGACGAGCGCCCGAAACGCGGTGTTGGCATCGTGGGTCCCGGCGAACAGCTGGCTGATGACCGCGTCGGCCGGGGGGTCGCCGTGCCCGCGCAAACCGTCGAGGAAATTGTCGCTCCAGTCGGGCGCGCTCATCGTGAGCCCGCGACGAGTTTCGCCTCGTCCACGCTCCGGCTCGGGCCACCCGACGAGACGTCCTCGATGCAGGCGGCCAGCTCGTCGCGAATCCGGTCCGAGGCGCTCGAGTGGCGAGCCCAGCCTGTGAGGGCGCGCAGCTCCAGCATCTTCGCCCCTTGTTGGCGCGCCAGATCCACGGCGGCACGGTAGTCCTCGGTCGCTTCCGGAGATCCGATGGCAGCACGCCGATCACCACGCATACGGAGGATCTCGGCCTCGCAAAAGCGTTCTCCCGTCGACATCGATGTTTCGGCGGCTGCGGTCAGCAGGGCGATCGCTCGGTTGTCATCGATGCGCGCGTCGTCGGCGGCCAACATCTGGAAGTACGGCCGCAGCAGCGGTCCCGGGAGCTCCGGTTCCTCGATGCCTTCTCCGGCCCACCACTGGAGGGAGCGGGCCCATTGCTTCCACTGCCGCGTCGTCACCTCGTCCGCGCCGTGCAACGCTTCGCTCGTCAGCTTGAGCACAACCTCGCGTTCACCGTCCAGCTGGGCCATGATCGACGCAGTCACCGCGGCAACGGCCTGGGCCTGCGGCACGCGACGCTCGGTGGTGCACAGCAGCACATCGTTCGCGATCCGCCACGCTTCAGTAGAGAGTCCTCGCAACCAGCAGCCGAGCGCGGTTGCAATGCGCGGCGCCGCCAATGCCATCAGCTCCACGGAACGCATGGGCGGCAGGTCCCGCAGACTTCCCTCGAGGGGCAGACCGCTCTCGGCATAGGACGTGCGCATTTGCTGGAGGCCCTCTCGGACCATCCCTTGCCAGATCCGCGTGGTCGCCTCATAGGTCGTGATCAATTGCAGCGTCCATCGGTCATCGAGCTGCACCGCCACGCTTCTCGCCTCGGCGAGGATCGCGTTGATCGTGCGGTACTCGGCGCTCGCCTGCCACCAAGGGATGAGAACGATGTAGTTGCGCAGCAGGGTTTCGTCGTCCCCGAGACGACGCGCCAATTCTTCGACCCTCCGCGACTCTTCGAGCGCCTCTGGTGCGCTCTGGTCGACCGCGGTGAGGCACATCACGAGCCGGCTGCGGGATTTCAGCTCCGTGGGCTCTCTGTCCTCCGCGGGGAGTTGATCGATCAGCGCAAGGACGGCGCGCTCGTGACCGGCAGCCTCCCGGAAGCGCGCGTTCTGGCGCGCCGTATACGCGGCTCGCTTCCACAGCGGGACCGCCTCTTCGGCCCGGCCCGCCGCACCCAGGTGATAGGCGGCGATCTCCGGACGCTCTTCCGCACGCCCTGACGCAACGAGCATCTCGCCGACGGCGCCGTGCATGCGCACGCGATCCGGCCGCAGAACCGACCGGTTGGAAGCTTCGTGAAAGAGGCTGTGACGAAACTGGAGCTCATCGGTCTTTCCGGTGGTTTCGACGACGGCGTGCGCTTGGAGTCGCTCGAGGCGTTCATCGAGCTCGGGGCTCCCGAGTCCCGTTGCGGCAGTCAGCGTCGGGCGATCGAAGATCCGCCCGATGATCGAGGCGGCCTGGGCGACCCGCTTGGCGTCGATTCCGACTCGGTCGAGTCGCGCGGTGATCACCTCGGACAGCGTGGTCGGCAGGACAGAGGCTGGAACTTCCGGTCCGTCCGCCACGCTGCGGACCAGCTCCTCCAGGAAGAGGGGGACGCCCTCCGCACGCTCGACGAGCGCAGCGCGCAGGTCGGGAGCCAACTCGACGGACTCGGGAAGGTGCTCGATCAGCGCCCGGGCATCCGTCTGGTCCAGGCCGGTGAGCCGTATCTGCACGTCGGGCCGGACGTGTGGGTCCTCTTCGATCTCGGGCCGCGCCGTCATGGCAACCAGGACCGGAGCGTCATCGCGGGTGATCAGATGTACGGATTCCAAGGTGCTGGGATCCGCCCAATGACCGTCTTCGACGATCAAGAGCAAGGGCCCCTGACGCGCCCGTTTCTCGACCCAGTCCGCCGCGTCGCGTGGCGTGGCCGGGACTTCACCGACGACCTCTCTGTATGGATGCAGAGGGCTGAGTTCGGTTCGGCGGTTGCACAGGATGGTCACGACGGCGTGGCCACGGGCCGTCAGCTCGTTGCCGAATTCGAGGAGCAGGCGGGACTTTCCTATGCCGGGCTCACCGGCAACCAGCGCGAGCCTTCCGCGGCCGCCCTGTGCGGCAGCCCAGGTTTCTTCCAACGTCGCCCACGCATCCTCACGTGGAACAAAGGTCGTCAGTGGTCGGGCCTCGAGGCGGTGTCGAGCCGGACCCCGGCGCAGCGCTCGAAACGTTGGGACGGGTTCAGCGATGCCCTTCAACGTGAGGCTGCCGAGAGATTCCAACTCGAAATAGCCCGTGATCAGTTGCGCCGTCTCGCCGCTGAGGATCACCTGGCCCGGGTCGGCGGCGGCCTGCAACCGGGCCGCCATGTTCGGCACCTGACCCCATACGTCGGGGAGGCGTTCCGGGCCTCCCGCGGTCACTGGGGCGACCAGCACCTCGCCGGTGTGGATGCCCGCCCGTGCCTTGAGTTCGGAGATGCCGAGGGTCGGCGGAAGCTGCGTCCCCAAGGTCTCGATCGCTTCCACGATTTCGAGTGCTGCCGACAGCGCTTCGACGCTGGCCGACTCGGACGCTTCGGGGTATCCGAAATAGGCGATCGCGCCGTCGCCCTGGAACTGTGCGATCACTCCACCGCGCTGCGAGACGATCTCGGCCACCCTGTGCTGGTACGAGTTCAGCACCTCGTGCCAGTCCTCGGGATCGAGCGCCGAGGCGAGATCGGTGGATCCGACCAGGTCGGTGAAGACGACGGTCAGCTGGCGTCGCTCGGAGGTCTGGGGCGTAGACGTCATGGGGACAACGATTCCGCGGAGCACAGAGCACCGCCTGGCCGCCAAGGCCTTCGTCGCACGGATGCAATCTACGTCTGCCCAGGCCGGGAGCGATAGTCCCGGGCCTCGGTGGCGTCCGGCCGGCACCCTCATGGGCCTTTGGTCACACGCGACGGGGCCGACATCCATATCCTTGGCATCGTGCGACCCCGGGCCTCCAGGAATTGTTTGGCCCTGGCGCTTCTCGCCTCGGTGCCGCTGCAGCTCGGCCTCTTCGCAACCGGTGCCGGCGCCCAACCCGTCACGACGACGACCGCACCGCCGCCCACCACCACCACGACCACCGCCCCACCCGCGACCACCACGACCACGGCGCCGCCCACGACGACCACGAGCGCGCCCGCGACCACCACGACCCGTCACACCACGACGTCGACCACCCACCCCACGACTACGACCACGACGGCCAAGTCGTCGTCCAGCACCTCGCCGTGGGGGTGGGTGTTGCTCGGCGTCGTGATCCTCCTCGCCATCTTGTTAGTTCTCCTCCTGATCTCGCGGACAAGACGCCAAGGTCGCCTGACCGATTGGCGTCGGCTGGTGACGCCGGCGATCACGGCCGCCGAGTTGGCGCGTGACCTGGTGCAGTCACAGGCACCGACCGACGACGCGGAGCGTCGGGCCAGCGTGAACGTTCAGGTCGACTCCGCCGTCACCAGCCTCGAGCGCGCCGCCGCATCCGCTCCCGACGAACGGCTGGCCGGCCTGTGCTCGAGGTGCGCGGAGAGCCTGCGGGGTCTCGCTTTTGCGGTGGAAGCCGACCACCTGATGCGTTCGGGCGGGGAGCACCCGACCGGTGCGCAGCTGGCGTCCGCCGACGCCGCTCGACGCAGCCGCGCCGTCGAGCTCGACACCGCCCTCGGGGAATTGAAGGCGGCACTGGCAGAGGCGAAGTAGAGGGTCTCCGAGCTACTCGCTGCGCAACAGGAAGGCCGTCTGGGTGCGGGCCGCGGTCCGCGCCGGAACGGCGGCGACCACGTTGGCCAGGACGAGCGTGCCCAGCCCGACGAGGACCAACGAGAGCACGGGAACCGTGGGGTACGGAACCGCATAGATCTGCTCGGCGAACAGGTTCCACAGCCACCGCCCCGCGATCACACCGAGAGGCACCCCCACCACGATGCCCACCAGGGCGGCCACGGTGGCCTGCCATGCCACGGCTGCTGCGAGCTGCCGGCGGACGAAACCGATGGTCTTGAGGAGCGCGAGGTCGCGCCGGCGTTGCCGGACCGAGGCGAGGAGAGTGAGCGCGAGTGCCGCGATGGCGCCGAGCGCGAGGCCCGATACGAGCAGTACGGGCGTGAGGCCGATGGTCTTGTAGTTGACGATCTCCGCGGGGCGCTGCACGCCCTGGACGGCGATCGCGTTGCCGGCGGATCCACCGGGTGCGGACGCGAAGGCTCGGTCCGCCGTGTGCACGATGTGTTGGAGGCTCGCCAACGCCGCACGGGGCGGCGCGTCCGGCTTGAGCCGGACCAGGGCCAAGTTCGGGCCCTCGAGCGCGGGAACGGGGCCGCTCTGTACCGCGTCTGCGAAAGCCTTGGGCAGGTCCTGATTGGCCAGGAGGGCTCCGGTGCCCATGGACGTGTGGTCCGACACCGTGCTCGCGAAGCCGACAGCGGGAAACGTGGCCGTGCCGACGATCCGCAGTCGCGTCGGTGGGACGTAGATCGGCGCGTCCGCGGGGGTGCCGTAGATCACGGTGACGTAGTCGCCGACGCGCTTGCCGAGCTGGCGCATCGTGGACGCGCCGAGAACGATCTCGTGCGCCGCCTCGACGGGTTGGCCGCTCAAGATCGGGGGCGTCACCGGCGCACCGGCGTTCTCGAGCAGGAACGGGACCGCTTGGCCGTCGATCTCCACGTCGTTGTACGAGGCCCCGCTGTACGCGGCCACATAGGGGTCTCGCCCCAACATGGTGAGGGCGATGCGCGGAACGTTGCCGCCACCGGAACCGACAGGATTGAGGGTGTAGGACCAATTCCACCCGTACAGCGCCGGACTCGAGACCAGCGTCTGCAGGCTGCTGGCGAACGTGATCGTTGTCACGACGAGTGTCACGGCCAGGACGGATCCGAGCAGCGCGGAACGAACCGGCACAGCACTGCGGCCCTCTCCCGGCTCGAGCGCCATGCGCACGCCGACCACGCCGGGCGCCGGCAGTCCGGCCCGGGCCACCGAAGCCACGATGCGCGCGCCAGAGCCGGATCGAAGACGCGGGCGCAGCGCGACGCGGTGGGGTGCTGACACGAACGCCAGTGCGACGGCGATCCCGGTCAATACGACGAAGAGCACCAGCATGCCGAACCCGAGGACGGTCCAATCGAAGGCGAACCCTCTCGACGGATAGACCGCACGCACGGGGCCGAGGGGTGCGATGGGCGACAACAGGATCGCAATTCCCGCGGCGAGGAGGGTCCCCGAGACGATCGCGCCCTCCACGCCGATGAGGCCGTCGACGATGATGTCAGCGGGACTGGCCCCCAAGGCCCGAAGGACCTCGTGGTCCACCTCTTCGGTCCGGAAACGGCGCGCCGCCAGCTGGGCTGCGACGAGGATCGCCGCCAGCAACGTCACCGCGCCGAACACACCGAGAGCGATGGAGATCGGCCGTAACGAGCGGTCCGCCTTGGCCGTCACCGGCGCGAGCGCGTGATACGTGTAGATGACGCCGGGGGGTATCAGGTGTGAGATCTCTCGTTCCACTAGAGGAACGAGACTGGTGCCACGCCGCGTTTGGATGCCGAAGGTGAGCGCTCCCGACATCTGTTGGCCCTTCATCGAAAGAATCGTCCGCGTCAGCACCGGGCTGAGCGGTATGAACGTCGGAGAGATGTCGACGTCGTCTTCGACGACCTGGGCACTGAACTCGCTCAGTCCGACCAACCGGAGATCGACGCGCAGCGCCGGCTTCACGGCCGCCGTGCCGAAACCCGGCAGGCTCTGCTGCGCGTCCGAGTAGAAACCGAACGGGATCGATTGGCCGACGTGGAGCCCCAGGACCTTGGCCGTGGACGAAGCCATCACGATCTCGTCGGCCCGCTTGGGTGATGCCATACGGCCCTGCGTCACGCCCATGGCGTCCTGGGTGTAAAAGAGCCCGTTGATGCTGGCCACCAGATAGGCCTGGCTGGTGACCGCAATCCTCGGAGCGCCGTCGCGCGTCAGCGGAGCGCCGATGACGACGAACCCCGGCGCGACCCTGGTGACGCCCGGGAGCCGTTCGATGGCCGACGTCAGGGCTGGGTTGTAGTCGGGGTTCCCGGCCGCACCGGATTGGGACCCGTACACCGTGACGACGAGGTTCGACGGGTTGGTCGCCGCCAGGAAAGACGAGAAAGAGGACTGGGTGCGGCGGGCCGCGGCGAGACCACCGAGTCCGAGACCGGCCAGGAAGCCGACGAGCACGACAAACGTCACGTACGCGCGCCACCGGTGCCCGATGGTGGTACGCATGCGGTAGCGGGCGATCTCGAAGGCGTGTGTGATCACGGTGTCCGGTCGCGCGCGGCATCACGAAAGCGCCAGGTCACCACGTTTTTATCGTGACCCCGCCGCTCCACGGCCCCAAGGGTGCCAGCTCCCCCAGCTGGGCGGATGTCACCACCACGACCGAGCACGCCTGAGGTGGCGCGCTACCGTACGCTTCGCGATGGCGAAGATCCGGGTGGCCCTGGCGGAGGACAACGCCCTGCTGCGGGAGGGCATCTCGCGCATCATCGAGGGGGAGCCCGATCTGGACCTGGTCGGGCGCGCGGCCGATCTGCCCGAGTTGCTGGACCTGATCGAGCGCGAGTCCCCCAACGTCGTCGTGACCGACATCAGGATGCCCCCAACGGGCACCGACGAAGGGATCCAGGCGGCATCGTGGCTGCGTGAGCACAGACCCGAGGTCGGGGTCGTCGTGCTCAGCCAGTACAAGACCCCTTCGTATGCGCTGGCCCTCCTCGAGACCGGGTCCGCCGGCCGGGCCTATCTGCTCAAAGAGCACGTGGCGGGAGCCGACGAGCTCGCCCAGGCCGTCCGCATCGTGGCCCAGGAGGGCTCGATGATCGATCCCCAGGTCGTGGACGAGCTCATCGAGGCGAAGTCCTCGCGCCGGAAGTCCGATCTCTCGTGGCTGACCCCGCGAGAGTCCGAGATCCTGGGCGAGATGGCCACGGGGAAGAACAACGCCGCCATCGCCGTCTCCCTCCAGGTCTCCGAACGCGCCGTGGAGAAACACACCAACTCGATCTTCTCGAAGCTCGGGCTCAGCGAGGAACGCGACGTGAACCGGCGGGTCAAGGCCGTCCTCGTCTACCTGAGCGACCCCGGGGGAGGGTGACACCACCACCGATCGTGAGGCACCACCAGGGTCACCTCGGCCCCCCCGGCGCGAAAATGGGCGGGTGAGCGACCGCTTCCCGGTCTTGATCGTCGACGATCAGGCCCCGTTCCGAGCGGCCATGAAGGCCGTGCTCCGGCGGGCGACCGAATTCGAGCTGGTGGGCGAGGCAGCCAATGGGAACGAGGCCGTCGCACTGGCCGAGCAACTCAAGCCGGCCCTCGTCCTCATGGACATCAACATGCCCGAGATGAACGGCATCGAGGCGACCCGGACACTCGTCTCACAACAACCCGGCGTGGTCGTGATCCTCTGCTCCACCTACGACGCGAGCGACCTCCCACCCGAAGTGGCCACCAGTGGCGCCCGCGCCTATCTCAACAAGGAGCACCTCGGAGCCGACACGCTCCGTCGCCTCTGGGAAGAGCGCGACGAACAGCGATTCATCTCGGTCTGATCCGCACGCTCAGACGAGGGGAACCGATCCAAGAACGACGGACCCCGTACCGATCTCGGACTCCCATCTGACGGTCCCGCCGATCGCGCCCAACCGGTCGGCCATGTTCACGTAACCGTGACCCTTCTGCGCACGCTCCGGGTCGAAGCCAGGTCCGTCGTCGGCCACCGTGAACAGGAGCCCGCCTGCTTCCTCCCAGATATGGAGATCGACGCGCGCGTCCGGCGCGTGCTTTGCGGCGTTCTGCAACGCCTCGAGGCAACAGAAGTACACTGCCGCCTCCGTCTCGGGCGGGTAGCGGCCTATTCCGTCGGCTGCGATCTCCACGGGCAGAGGGTTCCGGTTGGCCGCGGCGCGCAACGCCTCGACGAGGCCGCTGTCGACCAGGAGGGGGGGATAGATCCCGTGCGCCAACTGACGCACCTCCTGAATCGTCTCCTGGACCTCTCCGGCGAGCTGGTCGAGCATCTCGAGCCCGGCGTCGGTGTCGTCGGTGATGATGTCCCGCGCCAGACGCAGGTTCACGGCCAGGGCGACCAGGTGCTGTTGCGCGCCGTCGTGCAGGTTCCGTTCGATGCGGCGCCGCTCGGCGTCGCCGCTCGCCACGACGCGCGCCCTCGACTCCCGCAGTTCGTCCGCCTGCTTGCGGACCTCGTCCAGTGTGGTCTGCAAGGCGGTGTCGAGTTGCGAGTTGTGGAGGGCGAGCCCGACCTGGCGGGCCAAGTCTGACAGGACACGATCGTCGTCCTCGGAGAACCCGCTTGCCTGCGATGAACGTTCGACCACGATCAGTCCGAGCAATTCACCGGCGTGGCTGACCGGCGCAACCCGGATCTGTTCGCGCTCCCGGCCGGCAAGCAGGGCAGGGAGCCAAATCGATGCCCACGCCGTGCCCGACACGCCCGCCCGCGTGACGACGGGTCGCTCACGCGGCGACACCACGATCGAGCCCGCTCCGATATCCGGCACCGAGACGGTACGTTCGAGCACCTCGCCGGATCCCGTGTAGACCTCGGCGCTGGCCAACGCCATGGTCTTGCGCAGGGACTCGGCCAGCTGCAGCAACAGCTCGTCCATCGGGATCGCCCGTGTGAGCCTGCTGCCGAAGGTCCGCAGGACTTCGTCCGGGGCCTCGCGCGCACCGTAGACGAACCGTGTCGACGACTGCAGGAATCGCTCGCGTACGGGGACGAAGATCACCGCAGCCACGCCGGAGGCGATCATGGACAGCGCCAAGACCTCCTTGTCGCCCGTGGTCTTTGGCGCGTGGCCGAGTCCCAGGACCAGCACGAGGTAGATGGCCGACACCACCGCCACGAATCCGAAGACCGCCAGCACTTGTACCAGGCCCCGGCTCCCATGCGGCGCGAGGCTCCGACTCTCACTGGCGAGGAGCCCGAGGGGGACCAGGACGGTTGCCCCGGCGGCCACCGCGCCCAACGACGCCGGCCAGCCGACAAGCAGATGCAGCACCGATGCGGCGAGCGCCACCGTCGTCGCGAGCGTGACGCCGATGCCGAACCACAGCATCCTTTCTCGACGATGCCCGATCGAGGTGATGTAGCGGGCGCGCATGGGCCCGAGTGCCAGCAGGGCGGCGATCGACCAGCTGATCGCGCCGTCGACCACCGTGAAGGGCTGATGCGCAACGACGAGTCCGATCCCGACGCCGACGGCTGCGAGATAGCCCAATACGGCACTCCCGCGCCGGAGGGAATCGTGGAGGCGACCATCGGGAAGGGCCAACAGGAAATGGAAGGAGATCGCGGTCACCAGGACGGCGGCCACGGTCGCGACATCGCGCGCGGTGTGCGAAGCGTGCACGGTTGCCGCTTGGCGCCCGGCTGTCAGGGCCACCATCGCGACAAGTGCGTCGAATCCCGCGAGAAGGTGGTACGGGGAGACCTTCGGACCTGAGCGGTCGCGGGCGCGGGTGTCGATGAAACCAACCAGCGCCCACACCACCGTGAGCCCGAAGGCGACCGCGTTGACCGGGTCCATGCCCCCGGGCACCACGACGTGCACGCCGACGACGACACCGGCAATGGTCAATCCGAGAAGCAGGACCTGGAGGAGACGGAACCATCCGAGTGCCGACGCGCCGGCCCGGGACTCGATGATCAGGGGCCGCTCCGCCACTTCGAGCTTGACGTCACCGGGCACGGTCACTCTGGTCGTCCTTCGTCACCCGGGCTCAGGACTGCACGGCGACGGGGGCGGCGGCGTCCTCGTCGGCCTCGATCTCGATCCGCCCGTCCCGCATGCGCACGATCCGACCCGCGGCTGCCGCGACCCCGGGGTCGTGGGTCACGAGCAGGATCGTCTGCCCGCCCGCGTGGAGCCGGCTCAAGAGCTCGATGACCTCCTGGCCTCCCTCCGAGTCCAAGGCACCCGTGGGCTCGTCTGCCAGCAACAAGGTCGGCTCGTTGGCCAACGCGCGGGCGATGGCAAGACGTTGGCGCTGTCCGCCCGAGAGCATGCCGGGAACGGTCCCCGCCTTGTCGCCGATGCCGAGGAGGTCGAGGAGGTCGCGAGCGCGACTCTCCGCCATCTTGCGTTTGCGGCCCGCGATCACCGCAGGCAACGCGACGTTCTCGAGCACCGTCATGCCTTCGAGGAGATTGAAGAACTGGAAGACGATGCCGATGTGACGGCGGCGCATCTGCGAGAGCTCGTCTTCGGTTCGCCCGGTGACGAGCTCGCCGGCCACGGTGATCGTGCCCTCGTCCGCCACGTCCAGCCCTGCGACCAGGTTGAGCAGGGTCGACTTCCCACAACCCGATGGGCCCATAAGAGCAATGAAGTCCCCGGACGGCACCACCAGGTTGGCTCCCCGGAGGGCGCGCACCGGTGCGTTCTCCGCCTCGAAGGTCTTGCGCACTTTGTCTACGACCAAGGCATCCATGTCAGATTCCTTCTCTCGTCGCGCCACCGCCTGGGCAAGCGCCTTCCACCAGTTTGTATGCAATAACGGGGGTCTCGCGTCCCTTCACCAGCTGAGGAGGGAGGGCCACGGTCGAGCGTGGCGAACGCCACGCCTCCAGGGTCGCCTGGGAGACCACGGTCTCCCCGGCGTCCGCCAGCTGTTGGAGCCGCTGCGACATGTTCACGGTGTCACCAACGAGGGTGTACTCCAGGCGTTCCTCGGAACCGAGGAGCGCCGCCGCGGCCTCGCCGGTCGACAGCCCCAGCCCGAGGCCGAAGGGCGGGAGGCCTTCCTGGCTCCAACGTTCGTTGATGACCTGCTGCTTCTCGTGCATGGCTTCCGCCGCGGCCACGGCCCGGTCGGCATGGTCCTCCTGCGCGAACGGCGCGCCGAACACCGCCATGACGGCATCGCCGACGAACTGCATCACCGTGCCGTTCTCCCCGAGTATGGCCTCGTTCATGGCGGCGCGGTGCACGTTGAGCTGCCCCGCCAATTGGCTGGGGTCGGCGTGCTCAGCGATGCTCGAGTAAGAGCGGATGTCGCTCATGAGCACCGTCACGATCACTCGCTCGGTTTCACCGAGGTGGCGGCCGTCGCGTCGGAGCTTCTCGGCCAGGCCGCCGGGGAGCAGCCGCGACAGCGTCTCGCCCTGTTCCTCTCGGTCCACGATCGCCTTGTGCAGGAGCCGGAGCCGCTGCAGCGCACCCTCGGTGCCGGCCGACACGCCCTCGGCCAATTTCACGAAGACCGCTTCGACCTCGGCGTCGACGGCTTCGGGGGGCAGGCCCCGGGCGACGGCGATCGCCTTGATCGGCTTGCCTTCGGCGACCATGCCGAGGAGCTCTTCCTCTTCGGGTGACAAGCCTCCGTGGGTCGTCACCGGCCGGACCAACGCGTCGACGATGGCCGGGTCGAGCGCATTGCCGCCGCTGGCGACGGCACGGATCGCGTCAACGAGTTGGTCGCCCTGAGCGATGTGGTCCTTGAGCAGGTAGCCGTATCCGGCCGAGCCCTCTGCCAACAGAGAGACGGCGTATTCGGGATCGTCGTACTGGGAGAGGATCACCACGCCGGTGCCGGGGTGACGCTTGCGAACCTCCTTGGCGGCATCGATGCCCTCGCGGTTGAACTCCGGCGGCATCCTGATGTCCGTCACGAGCACTTGAGGTTCCAGCTCCCGCGCGCCCTGGACGACCTCGTCGTAGTCGGCCGCCACCCCGACGATGCGGAGGTCCTTGTGGCGCTCGATCAAGGCCCGCACGCCCTCACGGACGATCAAGTTGTCGTCGGCCAAGAACACCGAGATCGTGCCGGGCCGGTCGGAGTCGTCAACCATCCCCACTGTTGTCGCACACACGGCGGGGTCCGAACAGGTGGGGATCCTCCCGCCAACGGTGGTGCTAGGCACACCCTGGGATGCCTGTCACCACACTCGTCATCCCAGGTCGCCCGGTACAGGCTGGACCCATGACCACAGACACGGCCACTCGCCACGAAGCGGTCGTCACTTCGCTGTCGTGGATACCCAGTGAGGCGATCGAGGGCGCCCAGCGCCTCGCGTTCGACTCCGGCATCACGCACTACGACCCGCCGCCTCCCACAGAGGACATGGAGGTGGAGCAACTGCGCGACGAGGATCGCTTCCGCTTCGCCAACGAGCTCCGTGCCTTCGTCACCGTCGACCCGTCTGGGCACATCGTCGACTGCGGCTACGCGGGACGCGGCCTGATGGGGACGACGCTCGTCAACCTCCGGGCCGTGAAGCACCGCTTCCAGGCGGTCCAGCTCCCCACGATCCAGCGCGAGCCCGAGTGCGGCGACGGGTGGGTGCGCTTCGTCCAGACCTGTGGTGGCCGCACGGGTGTCCCGGCGCCGCGCCGGGTACGCCGCCGGCCCTTCATCCAATGGCAGGCGCCTCTGGTCTGGACGACCTTGTCGCTGACGCTCCACGCGGACGGCCGGGCCGAGCACGAGCTCATCGGTGCCAGCAGGTTCCCGCGACACTGGGTCTACGACGGCGGGAACAAGCTCTCGCACAAGTCCGGCCTGACCGACTTCAAGGACTGGTACCGCAAGTCGTTCGGCAAGCACAGCCCGTGGGGTGACGAGGACTCCGAGGCGCTCGTCTCCGCGGTCGAGTCCGCTCTCGAGACGTCGCTGTCGGCCGAGCTGATGCAAGGAGGCGGCAAGCGCCGCATCGAGCGCTTCCCGGCCGGGACGGTGCTGTTCGAAGAAGGCGACTCCGGGACCGAGGTCATGTTGATCCTCGACGGGATCGTCAGGATCGAGCGCGGTGGCGAACGCCTGGCCGAGTACGGACCGGGTGCGCTGTTGGGAGAACGGGCGCACCTCGAAGGCGGGATACGCACGTCGAGCAACATTGCGGTGACGCCGTGCCGCGTCGCCTTGTTCGAGGCAGAGTTGATCGAGCGCTCGCAGCTCGAGGAGTTGTCGGCGGGCCATCGCCGCGAGGACACCGCGCGAGACTGATTTCGTGCGCGTGACCTTTTGTGGGGTCCGAGGGTCGACGCCGGCTCCGGGGCCCGATTTCGTCCGCTACGGCGGAAACACGTCGTGCGTCGCGCTTTCGCACGACGCCGACGACGGGCCGTCGTTGCTCCTCGATGCGGGAACGGGCCTGCGCCGGGTCCAGGAACTGCTGGGCGGCCGTGCCTTTGACGGCACGCTGCTCCTCACCCACCTGCACTGGGATCACGTCCAAGGCCTCCCCTTCTTCCCCTCGGGCGATCGCGTGGGCTCACGGGTCTCGCTCCTCTTGCCGTCGGAAGATCAGATCGGGCCGACGGAGCTGTTGTCGCGCATGATGTCGCCGCCGTTCTTCCCGATCGGGCCCTCCCAGCTCCGCGGCGACTGGGACTTCGGTTACGTTCCCGACGGCGCCTTCGAGACTGAGGGGTTCTCGGTCCTGGCCCGGGACGTGCCGCACAAGGGTGGGCGCACCGTCGGCTATCGCGTGAGCGACGGGCGGACGTCCGTGGCCTATCTCCCCGATCACTGTCCGACGGCACTGGGGTCGGGACCGGAGGAGGTCGGCGAGTACCACCAGGCCGCACTCGAACTCGCATGCAGTGTCGACCTCTTGATCCACGACGCACATCTGCGCGCGGAGGAGGTTGAGGCCGAAGCCTCGTTCGGGCATGCTGCCGCGGAGTACGCCGTGCGGCTGGGGGAATTGGCGGGCGCACGGCAGGTCGCGCTGTTCCACCATCGCCCGGAGCGCACGGACGCCGAAGTCGAGCGCACCGTGGCGCGGTTCGCAGCTGGTCCCCTGACGGTCATCGCCGCCGAGGAAGGCGCGACGGTCGCACTGTGAGCGCCGCAATGTTGCGACGTGCCGATGCGACCGTGGTCGGTGCCGGCCCGAACGGCCTCGTGGCCGCACTCACGTTGGCCCGGGCCGGGCTGGCTGTCGACGTCTACGAAGCCGCCGCCGAGCCGGGGGGCGGATGTCGCACCGCCGAGCTCACGCTGCCGGGCTTCCGCCACGACGTCTGTTCGGCCGTCCACCCGTTGCTACTGGCATCTCCCGCCTTCCATGACATCGACCTGTCGCAGCACGGGGTGCGTCTACGCACTCCCGAGATTGCGTTCGCCCACCCGCTCGACGGTGGTCGGGGGGCGAGCGTCGGCGGCACGGTCGCCGACGTTGCCGCGTCATTGGGTTCGGACGGCGACGTCTACACGCGCGACTTCTCGGGTCTGGTGCGAGACCTCGACAAGGTGCTTCCCGTGTTCCTCGGCACGATGCGCTCGGTGCCACACCACCCGGTGGCCGCCGGCGCCTTCGGAGTCCGCGCCCTGTCGACGGCCAAGGCGATGGCAGGCCGCTTCCACACCGACGACGCGCGTGCGCTGATCGCGGGCGCGGCGGCGCACTCGATGTTGCCGCTGACGGCGCCGCTCTCGGGAGCGTTCCCGCGGCTGTTCGTCGCCTTGGCCCATCGCTACGGCTGGCCTGTCGTCGAGGGCGGCAGCGCGGCCGTCGTCGACGCCCTGGTTGCCGAGCTCACTTCGCTCAACGGTCGGGTCGAGACCAACTGCTTGGTCAAGAGCCTGGCCGACCTTCCGCCGACGCCGACCGTCGTGCTGGACGTGACGCCTCGCCAGTTGCTCGAACTCGCCGGAGACCGGCTCCCGCCGCGCTACGCACGGGCACTCTCCCGCTACCGGTACGGACCGGGCGTCTGCAAGGTCGACTGGGCATTGACCGGCCCCGTCCCGTGGGAGACGGCGGCCTGCCGGAGGACCGTCACGGTGCACGTCGGAGGGACGTTCGAAGAGGTCGCGCGCAGCGAGGCGGAGGTGAACGCCGGTCGGCATCCGGAACGCCCGTACTGCCTCGTGGCGCAACCTTGTGTGGTGGACCCGGGCCGTGCTCCCGAAGGCCGGCACACGTTGTGGGCGTATTGCCATGTCCCGAACGGCTCCGACGTGGACATGACCGATCGCATCGAGGCGCAGATCGAGCGCTTCGCGCCGGGGTTCCGCGACCTGATCCTGGCGCGCTCGACGTGCACCGCCGTCGCCACCGAAGAGCACAACCCGAGCTACGTGGGAGGCGACATCAGCGCCGGCGCGGTCACCCTCCGTCAGATGGTGTTCAGGCCGACGGTGCAGTGGAATCCGTACCGCACGGCGCTCCGCGGCGTCTACCTCTGCTCGGCCGCGACGCCTCCGGGCGGCGGGGTGCACGGCATGTGCGGGTTGGGCGCGGCGCGCACGGCACTCCACGACATCGGTCGGACCGCGCCATCCTGACACCCGTTGACGGACGGAGGAGACCCGCCTAATCGGCGAAGCGAGCGACCACCGCGTCGCCCACCTCGCGCACCGTCTCGGCGGTGCCCGTCGGCATGTTGAAGATGAAGTAGTCGACGCCGGCCGCGGCGAGCTCCTCGATCTGGCCGACCAGCTCGTCCTCCGTGCCGACGTTCGAACCGGACGGTTCCTCGCCGGTCACCTGGCGCAGGAAGTCGTTGGTGGCCGCCGTCTCTGCTTCGTTCTCTGTGAGGACGAGGGTGGCCAGGCGGCTGACCGTGATCTCTGACGGGTCGCGGCCGACCGCCTCGCAGTGGCCGCGCAGCACGTCGACCTTGTGGGCGATCGTGGCGGCGTCGCCGAAGACGTTGCACATGTCGGCGTACTGGGCGACCAGGCGGAGCGTCCTCTTCTCACCGCCCCCGCCGACGAGGATCGGTGGGCCGCCCGGCTGCACGGGCGGCGGGATGTTGTGCGCCTCGTGCGTCCGGTAGTAGGTCCCGTCGAACGTCGGGGCGGCGCCGGCGAACATGCCGCGGCAGATCTGCAGGGCCTCCTCCAGCCGGTCGAGGCGCTCGCCGGCGGGCGGAAAATCGAACCCCAACCCCTCGTGCTCGACGTCGTACCAGGCCGCGCCGATGCCCAGGATGGCGCGACCCGCACTGATGACGTCGAGCGTCGTGACGATCTTTGCCAAGTGCGCGGGATTCCGGTAGGTCACGCCGGTCACGAGCGCGCCCAGCTTGACCCGGGAGGTGCGCGCCGCGATGGCGCCGAGCAGCGTGTACGCGTCGAGCATCGGCTGGGACGGGCCGCCCATCGGTGGCAATTGGTAGAAGTGGTCCATCACCCATACCGAGTCGTACCCCGCCGCCTCGGCGGCGTTGGCACGGTCGAGGACCTCCTCGAAGAGGGCGCCGGGGGCGCCATCGGTGAAGTTGGGGATCTGCAGTCCGAAACGCATGTCCGCAAGCTATCTGTCGGTACGCACGGTCGGCCTCACGAAGCGGCGGCCCCTGCGGCGGCAAGCGCTTGGGTGATGCTGTCGACGAGCCGCCGCGCCGAGTCCGCGCTCAGCTCCACTGCGACGCGCGCACCGGCACCCTTGGCCGGGTCGGCGAAGTCGATGTTGAGCGTGTGGTCGAACGGAGCGTGGAACGGGTGGTCGAAGTAGACCTGCGCCGAGGTCACGCGGAACCATCCCTGCGCTCCTTTGGCGCTGCCCGCGATGTCAGTGGGAACGGTGAGGTACGAGCACATGATCAGGCCTCCAGGTAGGTGCCGAAGAAATCGAAGATGCGTTGCCAACCGTCCACGGCGGCCTCGGGGCGGTAGGCCGGTCGGTCGACCGAGAAGAACGCATGGCCGGCACCGTCGTAACGGTGGAACTCGTAGGGCTTGCCGGCGTCCTTGAGCGCCGCTTCCAGCTCGTCGACATGTTCGGGCGTGGGGAATTGGTCGTCGTTGCCGAAGAGGCCGAGCAGCGGGCAGCGGAGGTCCCCGGTGCGGCCGACGAGCGGTGTGACCTTGAGTGGGAAGCCCTCGGGCACCGTCCCGGTCACGAAGGCGCCGTAGCAGTCGACCGCCGCATCGACGGGGATGCTCACCGCGGTGAGGAACGCATGGCGACCACCCGAGCAGTATCCGATGACGCCGACCTTGCCGTTCGAGGTCGGCAACGCACGCAGTGTCTCGACCGCGACTGCGGCGTCGTCGACGAACTGGCTGTCGGGAACGCCGCCCGCCTCGCGGGTGGCGGCGGCCGCGTCGTCGGGGTCGACATCGAGGCCCTGACGGGCGTAGAGGTTGGGGCAGATCGCGTTGTAGCCCTGCGCCGCGAAGCGCCGGGTGATCTCCTTCGTCCCCGAATCCCAGCCCGGGAGGTGGTGGATCACGAGGACGCCGCCGAACGGGCCGTCGCCTTCCGGCTGGACTTGATAGGCATTGATGGACGCGCCGTCTTTGCCGGTCACGATGACCTCGGCGGCCGTGAGCCCTTCTTTGGGTGCTGCCACGGGAACTCCTTTCGCGTCGATGCGTGCGGGTGCTGGCGACCCTAGGCGGGTGAGCGGGTGCCCGTCGGTGGGTCCGAGCGGCAACCGCCGGTGAAAGGCAAGATGGGCCCGATGCGACGCCGGGGGCTCTGGGGACGAGCGCGGGGCGCCGCCACCGTGTCGTCAGCGGCCTTCGCGATCGTCCTCGCCGGTGGGCTGTTCACTGGCTCGGCGGGCGCTGCGACCCCGGCTGTGCGGGCCGTCGTCGGCCCGGGAACGTTCGATTCCCCTGCCAGCGTCGCACTCGACTCGGCGGGCGACGTGTTCGTCGCCGACACCGGGCACTGCCGGGTTGTCGTGATCGCCGCGCACGCAGGACGCTCCTACGGCGATGCGCTGCGGCCCGGTCGCGCGGTCACGATCGCCGGCGGGCGTTGTGGCCGGTCCGGCTCGTTCGGTCATCCGACCGGGCTCGCCGTCGACACGACCGGAGACGTCTACGTGGCCGAGGCGAACGAGCAACGCGTCAAGGTCATCGAGCCGTCGGGCACGATCGCGAACGTGGCGGGCACAGGGACCGCGGGCGACGGGGGCGACGGGGGCGTGGCGACTTCGGCGCAACTGCACGAGCCCACGGGTGTCGCGGTCGACCGCAGCGGCGACCTCTTCATCGCCGACACGGCCAACTGCAAGGTCCGGGTCGTGCCGGCGGCGAGCGGCTCGGTGTTGGGCCGACCGGTCGAGCGCGACCACATCACGACCGTTGCGGGCACCGGCATCTGCGGCAGTGCCGGACAAGGCGGCCCGATCGCGGGCGCCCAGCTGTACGACCCGGTCGCGGTGGCGGTCGACTTCGCCGGCGATCTGCTCGTGGCCGACCGGGGCGACCAGTCGGTGCTGTTGGACACGGAGAACGGTGGGATCTTCTACGGCACCGCCGTGGCGTCGGGTGACCTCGGCATCGTTGTGGGTGGCACCGGGAGCTACGGGCCCTACATCGCCGACGGGCTCTCGGCCACGAGTGTGGCCGCCGAGTTGAACGACGTCCGGGACATCGCGGTGGGACCAACGGGCGCGTTGGTGTTGACCGACGGGTTCATGCACGTCGTCCGGGTCGTTCCCGCTCAGTCGGGTGCGTTGTTCGGCCGGGCGATGACGGCGGGCGACCTCTACACGGTGGTGGGCGCGCTGCCCGTGGGGACCGCCGGCGGCGGCGGCAACGGCACGCGGTGGGTGGTGACGCACGTGGGCACGCCGACCGGCGTGGCGGTCACGAAGTCGGGCTCGGTCGTCTACAGCGACGCCGCTACCGGCGCGGTGGTTCAGGTCGGATGAGCGGACCGGGTCCGTCCTTCGGCCGCCGCGCCTTCCTGGGCTCGGGCGTCGCGCTGTCCGCCGGGGCGGTCGCCGGCGGCGCGCTCGACGGGAGCGGGGGCGATGCGGGCGCTGCGCTCGTCGAGGCAGGCCGCGTCGGCGCAGCGGCGATCCCCCGTGGGCCGTTGCGGGCCGGCTCACTCACCGTCACCGGGCTGACGGCCGCCGCGGGGATCGATCCCGACGACTGCCAGTTCGCCTGGACCCTGCGTTCCGGCGGACGCGGCACGAGGCAGACCGGGTACCGGATCGTGGTGCGACGGACCGACCCCGGGCACGCCGGCCCGGTCTGGGACAGCGGCGCCGTGCCGAGTGCCCAACAAGCCTTCGTCCTCTACGGCGGACCGCCCCTCTCGGGCGATGCCGCCTATGCGTGGACCGTGCGGGCGCGCGGAGACGGGCCGCGCTGGGGACCGGCGTCGGATCCCATGACGTTCACGACCGCGTTGCGTCCGGCCGACTGGACGGCGCAGTGGCTCAAACCGGCCGGGGCGTCCTCCCAACCGGACCGCGTCACGTATCTGCGCACAGAGGTGACCCCGCCCGCGGGGGTGGTGCGGCGCGCCACGGCGCACGTCTCGGCCGCGCACACGTATCGCCTCTCTGTGAACGGCCAGGTTGTCGACGGATGGCCGAGCTTCTCCTTTCCCGACGAGCAATACGCCCGGGCCGTCGATGTCACCCGGGTCGTCCGCACCGGCCGGCCGAATGCGCTGGCGGTCCTCCATCGCTGGTACGGGGGCGGCCAGGGACGTCCCGCCTCCCTCCCCGGTCTGCTGCTGCAGCTGTCGCTGTGGTACGGCGACGGACGGCACGTCGTGTACGGGACGGACGGATCGTGGCGCGAGACGCCGGCCGAATGGCTCCCTTCCCCTCAACGCAACTCGGACGGGGGCGATTTCGTGGAATGGGTCGACGGGCGCGCCCACCCCCAGGGTTGGTCCGAGCCGGGCTTCGACGACGCGGCGTGGGCCAAGGCCACGGTCCTCGGCCCCACGGGCACCGCGCCCTTCACCGCCCTGTATGCACAACGGACGCGGATCGAGGAGCACCACGTGTCGCCCATCCGCGTGCACACGTTGCCCAACGGCGCCGTGGTGGCCGACTTCGGTGCCGTGTACGCGGCCCGCCCGTTGGTGACGTTCAGCGGCGGGGATCCCGGCCGCACCGTCACCGGACGGGTGGGGTACCTGCTCGACCCCGACGGCCAGGTGTCGACCCTGCACGGGACCCAGGGGACGAACCTTTCGTACTCCTACATCATGCGAGCGGGGGCGCAGGCCTACGAGGGATTCACGTACTTCGGGTTCCGCTACCTCCAGGTCGACAACCCCGGCCAGTCCCTGGGCGCCGGCCAGCTCGTCGCGATCGCGCGCCATGCGGCGATGCCCGGCGTGCCGATGGCCACCTTCTCGTCGGGGAATCGCACGCTCGATGCGGTGTGGGAGCTCAACGCCCACTCGTGTCTCTACTGCAGTCACGAGCAGTTCGTCGATACGCCCACACGGGAGAAGGGCCAGTTCGTGTGGGACGCCTCGAACGAGTCGGAGGGCGTGATGCGAGCCTACGGCGAGCAGAACCTCACCTGGCAAGGCCTGCGCGACGTCCTGCGCGGGCAGCAGCGGTACTGGCCGGATGGTCGCGTCAACGCCGTGTACCCGAACGACGACGGGGCACGGTCCTTCGGCACGTTCACGGCCCGCTATCCCGAATGGTTGTGGCGCTACTACGCGTCGACCGGCGACCGGGCGACGGCGATCCTCTTCTATCCCTCGGTGAGCAAGGTCGTCGCCTGGCTCTGGTCGGCGCGCCAAGCCGGCAACGGGCTGCTCTACGGCCTGGCCGACCAGAGCAACGGCGATCCCGTCTACGGCTATGACCTGTCGGTCGCCGCGGACACGGCGAGCAACGTGCTCGCGGTCAATGCCTTCAACCGGGTGTCGCAGCTCGCTTCGGTGGCGGGTGACGCGCCGGGGTCGGCGCTCTGGCAGGGTCGGGCGGCCGAGCTGTCGGCGGCCGTCAACGCGACGCTGCGGCGTGCCGACGGGGTGTACGTCGACGGAGTTCTCCCCAGCGGGGCACAGAGCAGTTCCGCGTCCCAGGAGGCGAACGCTCTCGCCCTCGCGTACGGCGTGGTCCCGGCCACGGACAGCGCACGGGTCGGCGCCTACGTCGCCGCCCTCGGGGTCCATCTCGGGCCGAACCACGGTCTCGAGCTGCTGCGCGCGCTGACTGCGGCCGGCCGGCCTGATGCGGTCGTGCGGACCTTGACCGATACGTCCCGCCCCGGATGGGCCCACATCGTCGCCACCGGTGGGACCTTCACCTGGGAGGTCTGGTCGCCGAGCGACCTGATCGGCGACTCCATGTCGCACGGTTGGGGTTCGTCCGCGCTCGTCGCGATACAGGAGACGTTGCTGGGCGTCTCGTTCAGGGCACCGAATCCCGACGGGACGCTGCGCATCGCCGTGGCGCCCCCCGACCGCGGGCTGCCACGTGCGTCGGGCGCCGTGCCGACGATCGCAGGCCCGGTGTCGGTTGCCTGGCAGCGGAACGGGCGGGGCATGGCGCTGGCGCTCACCATGCCGGCGAACCTGAGTGCGCTCGTCCACCTCCCGGCAACGTCGGCGTCGCACGTGCGTGAGGGCGGCGTCGCCGCGGGCAAGGCGCCCGGCGTGTCGGTCTCTTCGGTGGCGAACGGCGTCGCCGTCCTCGAGGTCGGGAGCGGGAGCTACCGGTTCACGAGCAGCTGACGCCGTCTACGACGTGCAGATGGTGCCTGGCGGCGCCACGCCGCTCACGAAATACGCCTGCACGTCGTTCTTGACGCAGGGGCTGTAGAAGTACGCCACGTGGTCGACGCCGTCACGGGTCAGGAGGACGCCGTGCTGCAGTTCGTGGGCCACGTTGACGGCCCACTGATACGGCGTGGCGGGGTCGGCGGTCGTCCCGATGACGAGAATGGGCGGCGCGCCGGCCGCCGCGACCGGTCCGGCCATGCGGGTCGGCGGTACGGGCCACACCGCGCACGAAGCCTCCCCCCAGGCGAGCAGGGGGCCGAACACCGGCGCCGACCCCTTGAACCGATTGGCCAGCGAGCTGTACGAGCCGACGTTCTTCGACACGGGGTGGTCGAGACAATCGATGGCCACTGCGGCGTCGCTGCCGTTGGACGATCCATTCTTGTTGTAGTCGTCCGACATGGCCACGATCGGCGCGCCGTTGCCGGTGGCGTCGGCCGCCAGGGCATCACCGAGCTCAGGCCAGTCCGTGCGCGCATAGAGCCCGCCCAACAGCGCGTCGTAGAGCTCGCCCGCTCCGGCGGTGCGCCCGTTGCCTGCCGGCACCGGGGTCGCCGAACTCGATGCGATCTGGGCCAGGAGAGCGTTCGTCGGATCTGCGCCGGTGTGCCACGGACAGGCGCTCGTGCCGGCGCACCACGAGAAGAAAGACTGCAGCGAAGCCTCGAAGCCGTTCGCCTGGCCCTGCGTGATCTGGTCGAAGCTGAGGGCAGGGTCGATGACGCTGTCAAGGACCATCGCGCGCACATGGGTGGGGAACAGTGATGCATAGGTGAGACCGAGCAACGACCCGTACGACTGGCCCATGTAGCTGAGCCCCGCGTCGCCCAGTGCGATCCGCAGCCGCTCCATGTCGCGCGCGGCGTCGACCGAGCCGATGTGGGGGAGCACGGTGGCACTGGCCTTCTCGCAGCCGGCCGCGAATTGGCGGAACCCCGCGATCGTGGCCGCCTCCGCGCTGGCTGTGGTCGGCACGGGATCGGGGAGGGCGCCCGGCGCGGCGTCGGGCGTCTCGCCACAGGTGATGGGGTCGCTGCGGTCGACCCCGCGAGGGTCGAACATCACGACGTCGAAGTCGTCGAGCAGACCCGGGGTCAGGGCGCCCAACTCGTTGGCCATGTCGTCGACGCCGGAGACGCCGGGCCCGCCCGGATCGATCACGAGCGAGCCGATGCGATCCGCCGGCACCTCCGCCGGATGCCGGGCGACCGCGATGGAGATCGTCGGGGCCTTGTTCGCGTGGGTGTAGTCGAGCGGCACGACGAGATTGCCGCATTGGAGGTCCCCGTTGCAGGGGGTCCAGTCGATCGGCGTGATCGGCGGCTCGTTCACGCTGACGGTCGTCGTGGTGGTTGTCGAGCGGGGAGCCGTCGTGGTCGCACGGTGAGGGTGGTCGGCGCCGGCCGAGCGGTGGCCGGGTCTGGTGGAGCACCCGGACGCGGTGGCGACGCCGCCGAGGAGCGCGACCGCGACGGCCAGGCGCGCGGGCGTCCTCATAAGGCCAGGCTCCCACGTGGCCTACCGGCGGCATTGGCACCCCGGACGCCGGCCACGGTGGGCGACCGCATGAGGTTCACGCCGTCCGACCCTGGCTAGCGTCCTTCTTGAATCAGACCTCGGCAAGGAGCGGACCATGGAGGAACAGGCCGGCGTGCGGCCAGCGCCACGGGGCGGGCGGCGGAACGCGGTCGCCGCCCGCAGGGAGGGCTGATGGCCGAAGACTCCGGCGGCCACCGGATCCAGATCGAGGATGCCGGACCGGGCGTCCGGGTGATCACGTTCGACCGGCCCGAGGTGCGCAACGCCTTCGACACCGCCATGTACCGAGAGGTGACGGCCGCCCTGCGCGGCGCCGACGCCGACGACGCGGTCGGGGCGGTCGTGCTGACCGGGCGGGGGGGCGCCTTCACCTCCGGACAGGACCTGGCGGAGATGGCCGCCATCGCCGCCGGAACCGCTGTCGAAGGTGCGGGCCAGGGCTTCATCGGACTGCTCGACTGCCTCACCGAGTTCTCCGTGCCCCTCCTCGCTGCGGTCAACGGAGTGGCGGTCGGCCTCGGCTTCACCCTGCTCGCCCACTGCGACATGGTCTTGGTGGCGGCGGACGCGCGGCTGCGTGTGCCCTTCGCCGAGCTCGGCGTCCCGGCCGAAGCGGCGAGCAGCCTCTTGTTCCCGGCCACCATGGGCTGGCAGCAGGCGGCACGGATCCTCCTCACTTCGGACTGGGTCAGCGCGGACGAACTGGTCTCGCTGGGGTTCGCGCTGCGGTCGTGCGACCCTGGCGCCGTGCTCGACGAGACGGTGGAGCTGGCGGCCCGGGTGGCGTCCCACCCCCGCGGCGCCACCCGCGCCATCACCTCTCTCATGCGGGCGGCGCGCCGTGACGCCGTCCTCGAGGCGAACCGCCGCGAACAAGGAGCGTTCGCCCGGCTGCTCGGCCCCGCGGCGCAGCAGGGTGCCCTGGCCGATTTCGCCCCCGGGTCCGCCTGACCGTGCGACTCGGCATCACCGCCGCACTGACCGACCTCGACGTCGGGCCGGACCGCATGGCCGCGGCCGTCGAAGCGCGCGGGTTCGACTCGTTCTGGGTGCCTGAGCACACGCATCTGCCGGTCCGCGAGGACGTGCCGCCCGCACTAGTGAAAGGCGTGCGGCTCGACGACTACAAGCGCTGTCTCGATCCGGTCGTCGCCCTCTCGAGCGCGGCCGCCGTGACCACGCGCATCGGCCTCGGCACCGGCATCCTCCTGGCGGCGCAACACGACCCCATCGTGTTGGCCAAGCAGGTGGCGACGCTCGATCACCTCTCCAACGGTCGCGTCACCCTCGGCGTCGGGTTCGGATGGAATGTGACCGAGGCGCGGGACCACGGCATCGATCCGGCTCGCCGCTGGCACGTCGTCCGCGAGCACCTCGGCGCCATGCAGGCCCTGTGGTCGCAGGATCAGGCCGAGTACCACGGCGAGTTCGTCGACTTCGGCCCGTCGTGGTCCTGGCCCAAGCCGGTGCAGCAACCCCGGGTACGCACGCTGGTCGGTGGCGGCGCGCGCGAATCCGTCTTCACGGCCATCGTCACCTACGCCGACGGCTGGATCCCGATCGGGGGCGGCGGCCTCTCCGAGTCTCTTCCGCGGCTGCACGCGTTGGCCGAGCAGGCGGGTCGGGACCCGGCCGAGCTGGACGTCGTCCCCTTTGGCACGATCGCCGACGAGGCCAAGCTCGAGCACTACGCCCGGCTGGGCATCGACGAAGTGGTCCTGCGGGTGTGGGCGGGGCCCGAGGAAGACGTTCTGGGCCAGCTCGACTCGTTGGCCCCCCTCGTCCCTTTCGCGGCCACACTGGAGTAACCATGACCGACCTGATCGACGACACGACACCGCGCCTCGGCGGCACCACACCGTTGCCCCGGATCGTCAGCGTGGACGACCACATCGTGGAGCCAGCGCACCTGTGGCGGACGTGGCTCCCGACGCGCTTCAAGGACCGGGGCCCGAGGGTGGAACGTCGCGGCATCGGCGAGATGGAGCACATCGGCGGCGGCGCCTACCGGCAGACGTTCGACCCCAGCGGCCCGCAGGCCGACTGCTGGGTCTACGAGGACCTCGTCTACATCAACAAGCGCCACGTCGCCGCGGTGGGCTTCGACCGCGACGACATGACCATGTCGCCCATCACCTACGACGAGATGCGGCCCGGCTGCTACGAGCCGAAGGCCCGCATGGCCGACAACGACGCCAACTGGGTCGAGGCCAGCCTGTGCTTCCCGACCTTTCCCCGCTTCTGCGGCCAGACATTCCTCGAAGCGAAGGACAGGGAGCTCGCCGAAGCCTGCGTCGTCGCCTACAACGACTTCATGGTCGAGGAGTGGTGTGGCGACAGCGGTGGAAAGCTGCTGCCGCTCTGCATCGTCCCGCTCTGGGACGCCGGCCTGGCGGCGGCGGAGGTGCGGCGCAACGCCGGCCGCGGCGTACGCGCCGTCTGCTTCAGCGAGATCCCGCCCCATCTGGGCCTGCCGAGCATCCACGGCCCGTACTGGGACCCCTTCTTCGCCGCCTGCGAGGACACCGGCACGGTCGTCTGCATGCACATCGGCTCGTCCTCGAGGATGCCGGCGACGTCGGCCGACGCACCCGTCGCGGTGGCGGCCACCCTGAGCTTCGGCAACGCCATGGCGTCGCTGACCGACTACCTCTTCTCTGGCGTCCTGGTCCGCTTTCCCCGGCTGCGCCTGGCCTACTCCGAGGGTCAGATCGGGTGGCTCCCCTACATCCTGGAGCGGGCCGACGACGTGTGGCGCGAGCACCGGGCGTGGGGCGGTGTGAAGGACATCGTGCCGGAGCCGCCATCGACGTACTTCCGCCGGCAGGTGTACGGCTGCTTCTTCCGCGACCAGCACGGGCTCGACTCGCTCGGTGTGATCGGCGCGGACCGCATCACGTTCGAGACGGACTATCCGCACACGGACTCCACGTGGCCCGACACACGGGCGGTGGCCGAGCGGATGGTGCAACACCTGAGCGACGACGACGTCTACGCCATCATGCGCGGCAACGCCATCGAGATGCTCGGCCTCGACCACGCGTGAAGCTGGGCGACGTCGTCAACCCGGAAGCCCAACGGTGGGGCAAGCCGCTCGATGGCATCCGGGTCCTGGCCCTCGAGCAGATGCAGGCGCTCCCCTACGCCACCCAGCTGCTCGGCCGGCTGGGCGCCGACGTCGTCAAGGTGGAGGCGCCCGGCACCGGCGACCTCGGCCGGGGAGCCATGCCCACCATGCTCGACCCCGAAGGCCGGGGCACTGGCGCGACGTTCATGCGCAACAACCTGTCCAAGCGCTCCATGGTGATCGACCTCAAGCAACCGGAGGGCCACGACCTCTTGCTCCGTCTCGCGCCGCGGTTCGACGTCGTGGCCGAGAACTTCCGTTCCGGCGCGGCCGAACGGCTCGGCGTGGCCTATGACGACATCGCGGCCGTGCACGACCGTGTCGTCTACCTCTCGATCTCGGGTTTCGGGCGGCCGGTGCAGCCCGGCACGGCGACATCGCCCTACGACGGCTGGCCGGCGCTCGCCGCCATCGTCGAGGCCATGAGCGGCGCCTACGAGTTCAAGCGCCCCGAGGGTCAGCCGCCGGTCGGCGCACCCATGGGCGGTCTCGGCGACATCGTGACCGCCCTCTTCGCCGTCATCGGCGTGCTCGCCGCCCTGCGCCAGCGGGACCAGACCGGACGACCCCAACGGGTGGACGTCGCCATGCTCGACGCCATGGTGGCCGTGGTCGACGTCGTGCCCAATTTCTGGTCGATGGGCGCGCCGATGGGGACACCCCGGCCCGGCATCCTCCATGGGTTCCGCGCCACGGACGGCTGGTTCATGCTCCAGGTCCTGCGCCCCCATCAGTGGCCGGATCTGGCCCGGGCCATCGGGAAGCCGGAGTGGGTGGGGGACGCGCGTTTCGCGACGCCGCAGGGGTGGCTCGAGCACCTCGAGTCGGACATCCGCCCCGCCGTCGAGTCCTGGGCCGCGGACAAGACCAAGCGCGCGGCCAGCGAAGCACTCAACGCCGCCGGTCTGGTGGCCGGACCGGTCGCCACGGACGACGAGGTCGTGCACGACGCGCACCTGGCCGCGCGTCACATGCTCGTCGAACACCCGCGGACCGACGGGGTGGACCAGCCAGTCCTCATCCCGGGCCTGCCGGTGAAGTTCGCCGACGTCGCTGAGGGCCCCGAGTCGCGGGTGCCCTGGCTCGGTGAGCACACCGGCGACGTGCTCGCCGGCGAGCTCGGGCTCGGCGCCGCCGAGCTGGCTGCGCTCCGCTCCCGGGGTGTGATCGGGTGAGCGCGGTTCAGTAACGCGGCAGTGCGATGAACGCGATGACGTACGCGAAGAGCGCCGCGCCCACAAGCGTGCACGCGTGAAACACCTCGTGGAACCCGAACACGCGCGGCCAGGGATTGGGCCGCTTGCGCGCGTAGACGAGCGCACCCGCCGTGTACGCCGCGCCGCCCGCGAGCATCAGCGAGAAGCCCAGCCAACCGAGCGCGCGCAGAAGTTGCGGTGCCGCCACGACGGGAGGGCCCCAGCCCACCACCACGTACGGCACGGCCACCGCCCACTGCGGTGCATCGAGCCAGACCTGTCGCAGGGTGATGCCGGCCGCCGCACCGGCCCACACCAGGGTCAGGACCACCACCTGCGCCCACCCGGTCAACGCCAACCCGGCCACCGCGGTCGCCGTCCCCGCGATGCCGACGAAGATCGCACTGTGGTCCGCGCGCCGCATGCGGCGCCACGCCGCGGCCGACCAGCGAATCCGGTGGAAGGCCGCACTGATGCCGAACATCGCCAGCATCCCCGCCACGTAGACGGATAACGCCGCCTTCGCTTCCGCGTCGGGGCCCGCGGCGATCAGGAAGGGCCCACCGATCAACCATCCCACGAACGCGACGACGTGGAGCCAGCCCCGCAGCAACGGTCGCTGGCCGCGATTGTCGGCAGACTTCCCCTGTTCGCCTTGGGCGATCACCGTCATGGGAGCGCGCCCTCCTGTCGGTCCGCTTCCTCGACCTCGCGTCGCGAGATGCCGAGCAGGAACAAGATCGCGTCAAGATATGGCACGCTCAGCGCGGTGTCGGCGGCGCGCTGCACCACCGGCTTCGCGTTGAACGCGATGCCGAGACCGGCGGCGGCCAGCATGTCGATGTCGTTGGCCCCGTCGCCGACCGCGATAGTCCGTGCCACCGGCACGCCCGCCGCCGCGGCGAAACGGGTCAACGCGTCGGCCTTCCCGGCCCGGTCCACGATCGGCCCGCGCAGCTCCCCCGTGAGGATCCCGTCGTCGAGCACGAGCTCGTTGGCGGCGAGGTGGTCGATGCCGAGCTCCCGGACCAGCGCTTCGATGACCTGGGTGAACCCGCCGCTCACGACGGCGATCTCGTAGCCGAGCCGCTTCAGCGTGCGCACGAGCGTCCGGGCCCCCGGCGTCAGGAGCATGGCCGCCTGCACCGCCTCGAGATCGGACTCTTTCAGGCCGGCCAGCAGGCGAACCCGCTGACGGAGCGCCTCTTCGAAATCGAGATCGCCCGCCATCGCCGCCTCCGTCACGGCCGCCACCTCGGCGCCGCAGCCGTGCCGCTCGGCGAGCAGATCGATCACCTCGCCTTGGAGGAGGGTCGAGTCCGCGTCCATGACGATGAGGTGCTTGGCACGACGATGGAGCCCGGCGGGCTGCACCGCGATGTCGACCTCGTGTCGGACCGCCGCGGTGGCCAGTCGCCGCCGGAGCTCGTCAAGGTCCGAGCCGACGACGGTGAGCTCGTAGCTGTGGACCGGGTAGGCGGCCAGGCGCACGATCCGCTCGATGTTCCCGCCGCAGGCCGCCACCGACCCCGAGATGCTCTCGAGGGTGTCGGCGTCGATGTCCCGAGCGAGGACGGTCACCAGGTGCCGCTCGGACGCCGCGTCGATCTCGCTTTCGACCAGCGGCTCGACGTGTACGTCGACGCCTGTTGCCTCCAACCCCTGCGTCAGCGTCGAGCGCAGTGCCTCGGCGCTCGACGGCGCCACCGTGACCTCGACGCAGAGCAGGAGGCGGCCGTGGACGCGGACCTGCTCGACGTCCTCGACGACGACGCCTCCGGCCGCCAACGTTGCGAACAGGCGCACGGCGATGCCGGGGCCGTCCTGCCCGCTCACCGTCACCAGGTGCGGAGCGGGGACGCCGCGCGTGCTCACGACAGCGTCAGGTCCTTCTCGTCGACCCAACCCCTGCCCTCGACCCAGCGCCGGACGATCCGGGCCGGTACGCCGGCCACGACGCAGCGGTCCGGGACCTCACCGCGCACGACCGCGCCCGCCGCGACGACGACGTGCTCGCCGATCTGGGTGCCCGGCAGGATAACTGCGTTGGCGCCGAGCCAGCTGCCCGAGCCGATGCGCACCGCGGCTTCGGTCGGCCACTGCCGTCCGATGGGCTCCACCGGGTCGACATACGTGTGGTTCTGGTCAGTGATGTACACGTACGGTCCGGTCTGGATGTCGTCGCCGATCACGATCTCCCAGTGGCCCACGATGTGCGAGCCGCGTCCGATGAGGCAGCGGCTGCCGATCGACACGACGGGGTTCGTCGGCATCACCTGACCCGGAGCCATACCGGCGGTGAGACAGACGCCCGGCCCGACGATGGTCTCCTCGCCCACCTCGATCAGATGCTCGTTGTAGATGGCGCCCTGCGGAAAGATCAAGCACGCGCCACGGCCCATTCTCCCGAAGCGGCGGCCGCGCTCGTCGTCGGGACCGATGGCACCCAGTTCCCCGGCCGCATCCCACGTGGCACGCACCAAGCGCGACAGAGGACGGCGCAGCGGTCCGGGGATCGAACGGACCCAGGTCACGCCGGAATCGTAGGGGGTGGCGTCGACCACCCGGAACGGGCGGCGACCTCTGGGACGGAGAGGGCGTGGGTACACTCGAGTTCGTGCAGCCGCTCCCTCCGGACGGCGGCTCCGACCCGCCCTCCGCCCCGGCGCCGCGCCGCCTCCTGAACCGACGCGAATTCCTGCAGCTCTCGACGTTCGGCGCCGCGGGGCTCGCGGCGGGAACCCGGGCCCAGGACAGGACTCGTCTGACGGCCCGCGCCCGCCGTCACGCCGGGCCACCGGCCCCCCTCGTCGAAGACACCGCTCTGCCGAGCGGTGTGATCGTGCCGACGGCGCCGTGGCTGATCGCCGAGAACGCCAAGCCCGGCACGCTCAACTGGATCTGCAACCACGTGCAGCCCAATCACGCGCTCGAGGGGTTCGCCAGCCAGGTCAGCGCGGTGGCCGGCGACGACGTCGCGCTGTTCGTCAACACGACCGCCCGCGCGGTCCAGGCCCAGGTCTACCGGATGGGCTACTACCAAGGCCTGGGCGGACGGCTCCTCTTACAGACGGACTTCGTGTCCGCCACGCCCCAGCCCGCACCGGTCACCAACAGCCTCGGCACGGTCAGTTGCCCGTGGAAGCAGACCATGATGTTGAACATCACGAAGGACTGGCTGCCGGGTTGTTACCTCGTCAAGCTCGTCGGGAGCGGCGGTGAGGAGCAGTTCGTGCCCCTGACGATCCGCAACGACAAGTCGATGGCTTCCTTCGTGTTCCAGAACAGCGTCACGACGTGGCAGGCCTACAACCTCTGGGGCAGCTACAGCCTCTACTACGGACCCAAGAGCGGCGGCGGACAGGACTTCGCGAGTCGCGCCCGCATCGTGTCGTTCGACCGGCCCTACCCGCAGAACTGGGCCTCGGGTGCCGCCGACTTCGTGGGCAACGAGCTCCCGCTCCTCTTCCAACTCGAGCGACGGGGCCTCGACCTCACCTATTGGACCGACGTCGATCTGCACGCGCGACCCCAGCTGCTCATGAACCACCGCTGCCTGTTCAGCCTCGGGCACGACGAGTACTGGTCCCAGCCGATGCGGCAGGGGGCCGCGCAGGCCAACGCGAACGGCGTCAACCTGGCCTTCCTGGGCGCCAACGCCTGCTACCGCCAGATCCGGATGGAGCCGTCGTCCATCGGGCCGAACCGCCTCCAGGTCTGCTACAAGAGCGCGTCCGAGGACCCCTCGGCGCGTGAGAATCCCGCACTCACCACCGTCAACTGGGGCCAGGCCCCCGTCAACCAGCCGGAGTCGACGCTGATCGGGTCGATGTACCAGTCCGTCGGTGCGAAGGCGGACACGGTCGTCACCGATGCGTCGTCGTGGTTCTTCGACGGGTGCAACCTGAACGACGGGCACGCGTTCCCCCAGACGATCCTCGGCGAGTACGACCGCTACGTGCCGTCGTTCCCCGGCCCGCGCAACGCCGACGTGCTCGCACACTCGCCGGTTCCGGGACAGTCCAACTGGTCCGACATCACCTACTTCACCGCGCCGGGAAACGGTGGCGGCGTGTTGGCCAGTGGTTCGGCCAGCTTCGTGGGCCAACTCTCCACAACGGGGACGATCCCTCCGCTCGTGATCCCCGGTCCCATCCCGGGCGTCAGCGACGTCTTCAATCGCGCCATGGAAAACGTCTACGGGCGCTTCGGGCTGGGTCCCGCCAGTTCGTACGGCAGTTCGGGCGGCAACTGGCACGCCGTGTACACGGGTGCCGCCGCATCGGCCGGCAGCGCGGCCGGCACGGCTTCGGCCTGATCAGGCCGTCCGACCGCTCGACACCGCCGCGCATCGCCGTCCGCCACCGCAACCTCCCTGCAACACAGCCGTGAGTGCCACCACTTTTGCGCGCGGCCCACGTACGATCGTGGCGCTGAAATGAACAACACCGCCGCACACCACACCCGGGCCCGCCGTCCGCTCGCCTGGGGGGTCCTGGCCTCAGTCGGAATCGCCGGGCTCATCCTGAGCGCCTGCTCCTCGTCCTCCGATCCACCGCACAAGGCCGCGCTCAAGCCAGACCCGCCGCCCACGACGACCACGACCGCCCCCAAGCCGTCCTGCCCGCTGACCGGCCTGCCCGCGCCGAACGGCACGGTGCCCCAACGGCCCGCCATGGCAGTGAAGATCGACAACTATCCGGACGGGCGTCCCCAAGCCGGCTTGGACAAGGCCGACATCGTGTTCGAAGAGCCCGTCGAGGGCGGCATCACCCGCTACGCCGCCGTCTTCCAGTGCCAGGACGCCTCGCTGATCGGCCCCGCCCGGTCGGCCCGCAACATCGACATCGGCATCCTCGGGCAGCTGGGCAATCCGCTCGAGGCCCACGTCGGGGGCATCAACCCCGTCATTGCGAACATCGACGCCTCGCCCATCCAGGACGTGAACCTCGGTGCGTCCGACTCGCTCATGATCCATCCGGCCGGCCGGGTGCCGCCCGACGCCGACTTCACGTCGACCTCGCTCGTCTACGGGACCCACCCCACGATGAACACGCCACCCCAGCCGCTGTTCACCTACTCCACGACGCTCCCCGGTGCCGGGTCGCCCGTCTCCAACGTGAACATCCCGTTCTCCGGGACTTCGAACGTCACCTGGCACTGGAACGCCACGACCAACACGTTCCAACGCTTTTACAACGGGCTCCAGCCCGACATGCTCATGGGCGGCGGACAGAACCAGACCCCGAACGTCGTCGTGCAGTACGTGCAGATCAGCTACGGCCCTTGGGTCGAGAACGCCCAGGGTGGTCTCGAGGTACAGGCCGACCTGTATCCCAACGCGAGCGGCGCGGCGATGGTCTACCGCAACGGGCAAGCCTTTCAGGCCACATGGCACCGGGGGGACCTGGGCTCCCCGACGCAGTTCGTGAACGCGTTCGGCGTGCCGATCCCGTTGGAGCCGGGCACCACATGGGTGGAGTTGGTGCCGAGCAGCGTCACGGTCACCGCGACCCCGTAGCCCTACCGGCAACAACCGCGGCGCCGTCGGCCACCTCACACTGGTTTGCGCGCCACCACCGCCAGCAGCAGACACTCCTCGGCCGCCGCGAAGACACCGGGGTGCGCGCTCGCCTCGGCCTCGTCGAAACAACTCGCGGCATAGCCGGCGCGCATGAGGTTGAGTCCCTTGCACTCGGTCACCTCGAACCCGGCACGCTCGAGCTTGGTCACCAACTGCGACGCGCCGTACTCGATCTTGTGGTCGTGGTTCATCGGCTCGTCGGAACGCAGCCGCCACAACGGGCCGTTCGGCGTGTCCAGGCAGAACCAGCCGCCCGGTGCCAGGACCCGGAAGGCCTCGCGCACCACGGTGTCAGCGTCGGCCTCGGTGACGTGCTCGATCGTCTGGCCGCTGTACACCATGTCGAAAGTCGCGTCCCCGTAGCGACCGAGGTCGACCATGGAGTGGAAGGCGAACTCGACGGGCCCCAGCTCGGAGAGCACGGGCTCGCCGCTCGAGCCGCCCTGGTAGATCTCGTCGCGCTCCTCGACGGGGAGGTCGACGACCACCAGGCGTTCGAAGGGGTAGGGATACCCGAGGTGCACCAGCGCCCCGTCGGGCAGACCCTGATGTGTCCCGCCGAGGTCGAGGATGCGCGCCGCCGGCGGTAGGCCGGCCACGAACTCGCTGCGGCTCACGTGCATGGAGAGCAGCACGTTGCCGATGGGCACGCGGCGGCGGAACTCCTCGGAATGCGCCAGCATCTCGGCCACGCCGCGCCGAGAGAGCTCGCCGTCGGCCAGCTTGCGGATGTAGTCGTCGGCGCCCTGGCCGTCCGGCTCACGGTCGAGGATCACGTTGAAGGCCATCCGCACCGACTGCTTCGGCGGCAGGTAGCGAAACGGGATCGTCGGCACGAAGCGGTCGAAGACCCGATAGACGCGTCGCTTCCACGGCTCACCTGACATTGCCCCATTCTGTCGGTTGCGCCGCAGCACCTTGGTCCGGACGCGAAGCGCTCCGGACAGTCTCCCGAAGGGGGTGGGGACCGTCCGGAGGCTTCGACGTCCGCTGTGAGGGCGGGGTAGGGCTAGGACTCGAGCGTGATCGGCAGGTCGTCGGGATCGACGACTCCCTCGCCTTCGCCGGCGACGGCATCGTCTTCCTTGGGCGCGAGCTGGTTGCGCACCCGCTCGTCGATCTCGGCCATCAGCTGGGGGTTCTCGGAGAGGAACGTCTTCACGTTCTCGCGGCCCTGGCCCAGCTGCTCACCTTCGTAGGTGAACCAGGCGCCGGACTTCTTCACGAAGCCGAGATCGAGCGCGACGTCGAGCAACGATCCCTCGCGGCTGATGCCCCTGCCGTACATGATGTCGAACTCGGCCTGCTTGAAGGGCGCCGCGCACTTGTTCTTCACGACCTTGACCCGCGTGCGGTTGCCCGTCACGTCCGTCCCGTCCTTGATGGCCTCGATGCGGCGGATGTCGAGGCGGATCGACGAGTAGAACTTCAGCGCCCGGCCACCGGGGGTCGTCTCGGGCGAGCCGAACATCACGCCGATCTTCTCCCGCAGCTGGTTGATGAAGATGGCGATGGTGTCGGACTTCGACAGCGTCCCGGTCAGCTTGCGCAGGGCCTGCGACATGAGGCGGGCCTGCAAACCGACGTGCGTGTCGCCCATCTCCCCTTCGATCTCGGCCCGCGGTGTCAACGCCGCCACCGAGTCGATGACGAGGATGTCGAGCGCACCCGAGCGGATCAGCATGTCGGCTATCTCGAGCGCCTGCTCGCCCGTGTCGGGCTGCGAGATCAACAAGTCGTCGACGTTGACGCCGATGGCCCGGGCGTAGACGGGGTCCATGGCGTGCTCGGCGTCGATGTAGGCGCAGATGCCACCGTTGCGCTGTGCCTCGGCGACCGCGTGCATAGCCAGCGTCGACTTTCCCGAGGACTCGGGGCCGAAGATCTCCACGATGCGGCCCCGGGGCAACCCACCGATGCCGAGCGCCAGGTCCAAGGAGAGCGCCCCGGTCGGGATGGAGTCGATGTTCATGTTGAGGTTGTCGCCCATCCGCATGACCGAGCCCTTGCCGAACTGCTTCTCGATCTGGCCCAGCGCCGCGTCCAATGCCTTGTCCCGTTCCGTTTCGGCCATCCCTCTCTCCTCTGTGTCTCTGTTGCGGACTGTCTCGATCTTCGTCGTGGCCTCGACCACCGCTGGCGCGGCGAGGACCCTACGGCGGGGGTGTGACGACCCCCGCTGCTTTTTCTTGCCCGCCACCTTAACGAACATGTGTTCGCAAGTCGTGGATCCTCCCGCTTGCCTGACTGGTCGGGGGGGAACGGTCGCCCCGACCACGGTGTGACGGGGAGGCTCTGCGGCCGCGTGGGATGCTGGCTCGCTCCCCCCAGGGCGAGATAGAGGAGGAAGGGTGTTCGGACGAAGGGTGTCGGCCGGCGTGGCGCTCGTCGGTGGGCTGGCGCTTGCCGTACTCAGCGGCGCACCCCCGGTGGAGGCATCCGGACACTCCACCACGCCTGACGCGTCGACGCTGTACCGGGACGCGCTGACCACGACGAAGTCGTGGTCGGTCCACTACGAGTCGTCGTCGACCGTTTCCCAGGTCTCGCTGCTCGAGACGGGAGACTCCGGCCCGGCCTCGGGCACGCAGAACGTCGCCACCGGGAAGGGTGGCGTGACCGACACGATCACCATCGACGTCATCGGCGGCCTCACCTATGTGATGGGTAACGCGGGCGGGTTCCAGGCGCTGGTCGGATTGGACGCGGCGACGGCACAACAAGTGGCCGGTCACTGGATCGAGTTCTCGACGACCAGCGGGACCTTCGCACCGGTCGTCGCCGGTGTGCGATCGCACGACGTGGCGAGCGAGCTCCAGCTCAAGGGCCCACTCACCCTTGGTCACGCGACGACCCTCGGCGGGATCGCCGTGGACGCCATCGACGGCACGCAGACCCAAGCCCGCAAGACGGTGCACGTGGTGCTCTACGTCCGCGCCCACGGCAGCCACGTGCCGGTCGAGGAGGACGCAGTCGACGCCAAGGGCAAGGCCACCGGGGCGCTCCACGTGGCCTATTCCCACTGGGGTGAGACCGTGCGGCCCCAGGCCCCACAGGGTGCGGTGCCGATCGGACCGGTCAGCGCCGTTTGAGCCCGGAAGGGACCCGAATCCGGCCGGACGCCGGAACATGGGAGGATGTGGCGTCCCCCCACCCCGGCCCGGCCGGGCGCCGACGGCGCCCCCGGACCGGATCCCAGGAGAGTGATCTCGCATGCGCCGCCCCCTTCTTCCTTTTCGGCCCTCCGCGGTCGCCGCCGGCGCGGCGGCGTTCGCCGCGTTGGCCGCGTTCGGTGCGGCTGGGACGCCAGCGGGCGCGGCGAACGCGCCCGCCAAGAGCGCACAGTCCGAATACGAAGCTGCGGTCAAGGCCGCGACCAACCAGAGCGTCCACTTCCAAACCGACGTGACGCAGGGCAACGTCACCCTGCAACAGAGCGGTGACGCCGGCACGACGTCGGGCTCGGAGACGCTCACCGTCCACAACGGGAAGCAGACCGAGCACATGAGTGCCGAGGTGGTCGGAAAGACCGGCTACGTCAAGGGCAACGTGACCGGGCTGCAGAACATCCTCGGGCTCAGCGCCGCGCAGGCGCACAAGTATGCGGGCAAATGGCTGTCGTTCCCGATGTCCAACACGAACCTGGCCCAGCTGGCGGCAGGACTGTTGAAGTCACAGGTGGCAACGGAGCTCGGTTTCAGCGGGCCCTTCACCTTCGCCTCCGACGCCACGGTGAACGGCCAACACGCCACCGGAATCAAGGGATCGGTGTCGACGAACACGGGCAGCTCGGTGCCCGAGATCCTCTACGTGCCCTCGACCGGAAAGCCGCTGCCGATCCAAGAGGTCACCAACCCGGGGGCGAAGGGGCGCTCGTCCACCATCCACGGCAAGGTCTCCTTCTCCAACTGGGGCCAACAGGTCGCGGTGCAGGCACCGGCGCACTCTGTGGCGCTCAGCAAGCTCGCGCCAACTTCGACCTCGGGCGCAACCACGACGACCGGCGGCTGACGGCCGGGCCGTGCCCCCGCGTCTCGAGGCGGCCGTCGGCGACATCACGACCGAGCGGGTCGACGCGATCGTCAATGCCGCCAACCGCCAGCTGCGCGGCGGCGGGGGCGTCGATGGCGCCATCCACCGCGCTGCGGGTGCCGACCGCCTGCACGCAGCGTGCCGCGCCATCGGCGAGTGTCCGCCCGGACAGGCCGTTGTCACCGAGGGTTTCGACCTAGCCGCCCGCTTCATCATTCACACGGTCGGGCCGGTGTGGCGGGGCGGCTCCGACGATGAGCCCGAGACGCTGGCGGCGTGTTATCGCAACAGCCTGGCGGTCGCGGCCGAGGTCGGCGCCCGCTCCGTGGCCTTCCCGGCCATTTCGACCGGCGTGTACGGCTATCCCCAAGAAGAGGCCGCCGCGGTCGCCGTGACAACCGTCGGCGCGGCGGAGACCGATGTGCTGGTGGTCCGCTTCATCGCATTCGACCAGGTCACCCTCGGTCACTACCGCCGGTTGCTCGCATGAACCGACGGGCGGTTCGGCTCAGGACGCGCCCGTGCTCAAGTCGTAGACGGTCACGCCGCCGACCGTCTCCGAATTGAAGTGCGCCTCCACCCACGAGGTGATCTGCGAGGCGTCGTTCGATGTGCCGCCTCCAACGCCGCCGCCACCGAAGCCACCACTGCCGGCGATGAAGTAGTGGACCTTGCCCTCGGCGACGTACTTCTCGAACTGCGCCAGCGTAGGTGCGGGATCAGTCCCATTGAACCCGCCGATCGCCATGACCGGTTCGCCGCTCCCCAGCTGGTAGCCAGCCGCGTTGTTGGCACTCACCGTCGCTGCGGCCCACGTGTAGCGGCTTGCGTCGGACTGCAGCAACTTGTTGAGCGCGGAGTTCGATTGACTGCCGTTCAAGAATCCGCCGCCGCGACCGCCGCCCGGGCCACCGAAGCCGCCTTGTGCACCCCCGCGACCGAACGACGGCGCACCGCCGGCGAAGCCGCCGGAGAACGGGCTCGTCCCGCCGTTGCCGCCTGCGCCGGGGAACGTGCCCCCTGCGCCGGGGAAATTGCCGCCGGCGCCCGGGAAATTGACGCCACCAGGGAACCCACCGTTCGAGATGCGCCCGCCGGGGCCGGCGAACCCACCACCACCGGGGAAGCCCCCGCCGGGCCCGCCGAATCCACCGGAGGCCGTCGGGGTCACCGACGGGATGGCACCGTCGTGCGGGGTGGCCGCGGTCGCGACCGTCGAGAACAGCGGCGCCGCGAGCGCGGCACCGAGGCCCAGCGCGGCGACAAGGCCGACGGCGAGCTTCGGGACTTGTCGCAGGTACGGCAAGCACAGAATCGCCACCACGCCCAGCGAACCGACCACGATGACGAAGGGACGCAACGCCGGGAACCAGTTCGACGTGCGCCCGAGCAACACCGCGCTCCATGCCACGGTCACCGCGAGGGCGGCCGCGAGGGCCACTCTGCCCGGCCACGTCGCCCGGCGTTCCCACAGGCCCATCGTGGCGATGCCGACGAGACCGCCCAACGGTGCCGCCAGGGCGACGAGGTAGTAGGGGTGGATGATCCCTTGGGCCAGGCTGATCGTCAGACCGATCGCGACAAGGGAGCCGCCCCAGAGCAGCAGTGCGGCACGCTCGCGGTCGGTTCGCCGCGCCCGGATCGTGATCATGAGCAGCACCGCGCCCATCACGAGCGCGCCGGGCAGGAGCCACGACATCATGCTGCCGAACGAGTCGTTGAAGAGCCGCGTCCACCCGGTCGGGCCCCACATCGCGCCGCCGACGTTCCCGCCGCCGACGCTGCCTGCCTCGTTACCGGTCAGCCGGCCGAAGCCGTTGTAGCCGAAGATGAGGTTCAGAATGCTGTTGTTCTGCGACCCGCCGATGTACGGGCGGTCCGCTGCCGGCGTCAGGGCGACCGCAGCGACCCACCAGCCGGCCGCAACGAGCACGGACACGCCCATCAGGCACACCTGCCAGACCCGGCGCCACCAGCCGGTCGGCGCCGCGAGCAGGTAGACGACGGCCATAACCGGGAGAATGAGGAAGGCCTGCATCATCTTGGTGATGAAGCCGAAGCCGACGAACGCACCAGCCAGGACCAGCCACTTGGTCTGGGCCCGCTCCAGTCCACGCATGGTGGCGTAGGTGGCGGCCGTGAGCAGCAACGCCAGCATCGCGTCGGGGTTGTTGTAGCGGAACATCAACGCGGCCACGGGTGTGAGCGCCACGACGGCGCCGCCGAGCAGTGCCGCCTGCGCGCTGAACCAGCGCCGTACCGACAGATAGACGAGCCCCACCGTGGCGACCCCTTCGAGTGCTTGCGGCACGAGCATGCTCCAGGAGTTCAACCCGAAGATCCGCGCTGAGATCTCCATCGGCCACAGGAAAGCGGGCGGCTTGTCGACGGTGATGAAGTTCGACGAGTCCGACGAGCCGAAGAGGAAGGCCTTCCAGCTCTTGGTCCCGGCCTGCACCGCGGCCGCGTAGAAGGAGTTGCCCCAGCCGCTCGCGCCGAGGTCCCACAGGTACAAAAAGGCAGTCGCGATGAGCAGTCCGAGCAGCGCGGGGCGGACCCAGACGGGGTCACTCTCCTTGCCGCGGAAGAAGCGGGCCACCCGGCTGGGACGAGGTCCGGGGGGCCACGCGGCTCCGGACCCCATAGGCGGCTCGGCCTCGGTCATTGCCGGAGGTGCCGGCGGGTCGAGCACCGCGATGGGGGCGTCGTGGGCGGGCGGCAAGTCCGTCATGGGGAAACCTCCAAGGTGGGTGCGGGGTCGGTCAACGTGCGCGGACGAAAGACCCAGGCCCGCAGCATGCTGAAGCGGAATACGGCGGCGACCGCGTTCGCGACGGTGATGGCGATGAGCTCGGCCACGAGGGAACCGGACGTCACCGCATTCGCGATCAGGAGCGCACCCGTGGTGAGGGCAAGGCTGATCGCGTACAGCGAGAGGACGACCAGGATCATGCGGCCGCGCCGGAGCAGACCGTCTCGGCCGTGCGAGAGCTCCCGGTGGATGGCCGTGTTGAACAGTGTGGCGATCGCCATGGCCACGGCGTTCGCGCCGACCGCGCCCAACATCGGTCGCCAGGCCACGAAGAGGAAGAGATAACCGAGCGTCGAGATCAGGCCGACGCCCGCGAAGCGCAGCAGCTGGTCCGCCGCGACGTCGTTCGATCGCGCGCGACGGAGCTCCGTGGGCCGGCGGAAGAGCAACCGCCGGACGCCTCGTAGGTCGTCAATGGCAGTCGAGACGATGTTGACCCGCGAGTCGGGATCATCGATCCAGTCGACGGGCACCTCTCCGATGCGTAATCCGAGGCGCTCGGCCGTGACGAGCAACTCGGTGTCGAAGAACCATTCGTTGTCCTCGACGAGCGGGAGCAGTTGCTGTGCCGCCTCGCGTCGTAGCGCCTTGAAGCCGCACTGCGCGTCGCTGAAGCGTCCGCGCAGCGTGGCCTTCAGCAACAAGTTGTAGGCGCGGGAGATCAGTTCGCGCTTCGGCCCGCGGACGACGTGCGCACCCGGTGCCAGGCGCGAGCCGATGGCGACATCGCGATGGCCGGACAGGAGCGGCGCGACCAGCGGCAGGAGAGCCGGCAGCGACGTCGACAGATCCACGTCCATGTACGCGACGACGGGGGCACTGCTGGTGGACCACGCCGAGCGGAGCGCGTAGCCACGCCCCTTGCGCGGGAGGTGAAGGACGGCGACGCCGGGAACCGACTCGGCGAGCGTGCGGGCCACCTGCAGCGTGTCGTCGGTGCTGGCGTTGTCCACGATCGTGACCAGCGCCCGGAAGGGGAACGACTCGTCGAGGAACGTGCGCAACGCAGTGATGCGTGCCGCCAGCTGCGCCGCTTCGTTGTAGACGGGCACCACGATCTCGACGTCCATGGGGAGCCGGCGGAGGTCCACGTCGGCGTCGTGGGTGGCCAGGGCTGTCATGCCCCGCATGGTGCCGACCGGGCCTCCAACCTCGATGAAGCCCCGCTGTGGACCGGGTGTGAATCCTGGCGTTGGTTATGCGGTGGGCTGCGCGAGCGCGCCGTCGGCCGCGGCAGGAGCCGCATCCAGTCCGTTCAGCTCTGCGCCGTTCGGGATGCGCACGGTCACGGCCATGCCCTCCCCGGGCGCGGAGCTGGCGGTGACGGTGCCGCCGTGTGCCTCGACAATGGCGGCGACGATCGAGAGTCCGAGCCCGCTGCCACCGCTTGTCCGCGTGCGCGCGGGGTCGGACCGGTAGAACCGCTCGAAGATCCGGTTTGCCTCGTCGCCCGGCATGCCCGGCCCGGTGTCGCGCACCTCGATCTCCGCCTGGTCGCCGATCTGGTCGACGCGGACCGTCGTGGTCGTGCCTTCCGGCGTGTGGGCCCGCACGTTCGCCAACAGGTTGTCGACGACCTGGCGCAGGCGGTCCCTGTCGCCGATCACCTCGACCGGGTGCGGCGCCCAGAATTGGACGGGCCACGCTGGCCCCACGGCGGTCGCCGTACGGACCGCTTCAGAGCCCAACGCCACCAACTCGACGGGCTCACGCTCCATCGGCACGCCCTCGTCGAGGCGGGCCAGCGTCAACAGGTCGCTCACGAGCCGGTCCATGCGTTCCGTCTCGGTACGGATCCCCGCGGCAATGCGAGGGAGGTCCTCCGACCGTGTGCCCGCGCCGCGCTCGAAGAGCTCGGCGTACGCGGATACCGCGGCAATCGGCGTGCGGAGCTCGTGCGAGGCGTCCGCAACGAACTGGCGCAGATGCTGTTCGTTCTGCTTCAACCGCGACTCAGAGCGCACCCGCGCGTCGAACGCGTTCTGGATGCGCTCGAGCATCACGTTGAGGGCACGAGCCAGACGGCCGACCTCGGTGGGCTCGTCGGCGCCCGGGACGCGCTGGTCCAAGTTGCCGGCCGCGATGGCGTCGGCCGTGGCCTCGACATCCTCGAGCGGCCGCAGGCCGAGGCGGACCAGCCACCACCCGCCGAACAGCGCCAGCACGATCGCCCCGGCGGTCACGGCCAGTTCCGTGAGGAAGAGCGTGTGGAGCGTGCTGTCTTGGTCCGTGAGCGGCTGGGCCTGGACGAGAACGTCCGTGGCGCCCGCGAACTTGACGGCACGCACGCGGAAGTTCGGACCACCTGCTTCGCTGGAGCTCGCCGTGAAATAGGCCACCTTCGTACCGTCCGATTCGGTCGTGTACCCCGTGATCTGCGATGGAAGCGCCGGGCTGTACGTGTGATTCCCGACGTAGGCCTGACACTGGTAGCCGTTGACGACCGAACCGCTGTTACTGACGACGGCAAGGTAGGAGATGCCGAAGATATTTGGGCCTTCGCCAACCCCGGCACCCCCACCGATAGGTCCGAGACCGCTGTTGCCGCTGTTCCCGCTGTCGATCGCGTTGGCGCCCGGTGGTCCGCCGCCATCGGGGGTCTGACAGAGCGGCGCCCCCGTGGAATCGAGCAGGAACTTGTGACTGTGCTGGGCGAGCTGTTGGTCAACCTGGTTGTACAGAGAGTTGCGCAGGGCCGAGTACGTGGCGAAGTCCGCCACGACCAGCGCCGCGATGGAGATCAGCCCGACCGCGACAAGCAGGCGCAGCCGTAGGGACACTCAGGCCGCTCCGTTAGGCGACTCCGGCTCGCGCAGGGTGTAACCGACGAGCCGGATGGTGTGGATGAGCGGGGGACCGAACTTCTCGAGCTTCTTGCGCAGATAGCTGACGTAGGTCTCGACCACGTTGCCGTCGCCGCCGAAGTCGTAGTGCCAGACGTGATCGAGGATCTGCGCCTTGGACAACACATGGCGCGGGTTGAGCATGAAATAGCGCAGCAGGTTGAACTCGGTGGCGGTCAGGTTGATCGTGTGTCCGCCGCGCCGCACCTCGTGCGCGCTCTCGTCGAGCTCGAGGTCCGAAAAGCGCAACACCCCGTCGTCCTCGGGCTCGTAACCCGTCCGGCGCAAGATCGCATGCACCCGGGCGATCACCTCGGCCAGAGCGAAAGGCTTGGTCACGTAGTCGTCGCCGCCCACCGTGAGGCCTGCCAACTTGTCGGAGAGGGTGTCGCGGGCCGTGAGGAAGAGGACCGGGACGCGCACGCCGTCCTGACGAAGTCGGCGGGTCACCTCGAGCCCGTCGAGGTCGGGCAACATCACATCGAGGATGACGAGGTCCGGCGGGTCCTCCTGCGCCTGGGCCAGGGCCTTGCGCCCGGTCATCGCTTCGTCGACCGTGAATCCTTCGTAGCGCAGCGACGTGGCGACGGCATCGACGATCGAGGGCTCGTCGTCAACCACCAGAACACGGGGTCCGTTGTCGATCTTCACTTGGACATACCTCCCTGGCCAATCAGGGTCGCGCCCCCGACTCCCGTCCCAGTGTGACCCGGCTGTGGGTCTCCTGTGAGCGCGCCCCGTTCAGGCGGGAGGGGCGTCCAGTGAGCGTCGGAGCTGGTCGAGGGCCGAAATTGCCCCGTATTGGCGCACTCGCTCACGGTCGCCGGGCACCCGCAGCTGGCGGGTCTCGGTCGGCTGGTCGGGCAGGGCGATGCCCACGAAGATCGTCCCGGGCGCGACCCCCTCTTGATCGTCTGGCCCGGCCACGCCGGTGATCCCGAGGCCGACGTCGGCGCCGGTCACCTTACGGACGCCCTCGGCCATGGCCGCAGCCGCCGGTTCCGTCACGACCGGCCCGGCCGGCACCCCCAACACGTCGAACTTCACTTGCGAGTCGTACGCCACGACGCCCCCGCGGAACCAGGCGGAGGCGCCGGGCACGTTGACCAGGCGGGAGGCAATGAGACCACCGGTCAGGGACTCCGCGACTCCGAACGTCAACCCCCGCTCGATGAGCCGGGCTGCGACCGCGACCTCCATCGATTCGTCGTCGACCCCGAACACGATGTCACCAAGGCGCTCGTTGATGGAGCGGCGCACCTCGCCCTCCTCCTTGTCCAACAGCGCGGTGACCTCGCCGAGCGTGCGGGCCCGTGCAGTGATGCGCACCTTGATGCCCTCGATGCCTGACGCGAGAAACGCGAGCGTGACATCGCCGGCCGCGTCGAGCGCGTCGATGCGGTCCTGGAGCGACTCGGCCAGCCCCGATTCGCTCGCGCCCCAAGTGCGAAGCAGGCGGCTGGCGATGACGCTCTCCTCCCCTGCCTCGGCCATGCGGGCGCGCAGGTCGGGGAGGATGCCCCGTTCGAACATCTCGCTCATTTCGTAGGGCACGCCGGGGACGGCGTAGACCACCTTGTTGCCGACCGGACAGATCAGGCCGGGAGCGGTGCCGGCAACTTGAGGGATGGGCGTCGCGCCCTGGGGTACGTCGGCCTGCCGCGCGTTGTTGGGCGACATGGCGCGGCCCCGGGCTTGGAAGAAGGAGTCGATGCGGTCCACGATCTCCTGATCGCGCACCAACGGCACGTTCATAACCTCAGCGATCGCTTCGCGGGTGATGTCGTCCTGCGTGGGTCCGAGCCCGCCGCACGTGATGACGCCATCGCTGCGGGCCAGCGCAGTCCGCAGCGCGAGCACGATGCGGTCGTGGTTGTCGCCCACCGCCTGGTGGAAGTGCGACGACACGCCGTTGGCGGCCAGGTTCTCCCCGAGCCAGGCGGAGTTGGTGTCCGCTATCTGCCCGAGCAGCAGCTCGGTGCCGACCGCCACGATCTCGATCCTCACGGCGAGTGACCTTAGGAGGTCGCTGGTCGTCGCATGGCCCGACGGCCGTCGAGCATGTATTCGGCCCCCGTGTAGAGCGTGAGCGCGCAGGCCAACCAGATCATGGAGAGCTGGAGCCCGTGGTTGTGCGCCAACGGCGGGATGATGCAGACGCCGACGGCGAGGTCCTGGACGAACGTCTTGAGCTTGGCGGTGTTGCGGGCGGGGAGGGACACCCCCCGGCGGCCGACCCACGAGCGGTAGCCCTGCATGCCGGCCTCCCGGGCCGCGATGAGGCCGACAGGGAGCCACGGCAAATGGCCCTGCGCCGCCAGCGTGATCAGCGCGCCGAGGACGACGGCCTTGTCGGCCAGCGGGTCGAGGAAGGCGCCCGAGCGGGTGGTGCCGTGGCGGCGGGCGATGTAGCCATCGAGCCCGTCGCTGGCGGCGAGGAGGAAGCCGACGATGACGTTGACCCAGGACGCGCCCCAGGCGACGAGCATGAGGACGTAGACGGGGGCGGCGAGCAGCCGGGCCACCGTGACGGCGTTGGCCGGGGTGACCAGCGCGCTCGGGCCGAAGGTGTAGCCGGGGTGCTCGGGTGCTGCCTCGCTCATGAGGTCGGCGCTCCGGTTGCGGCCAGCGCGTCGATGGGCACGGCGCGCAGGTCGGGGCCCTCCGCGCCGACGAGGGCGAGCTGGGCGAGGTCGCCGACCGCCAGGTCGTCGGGTACGTGCACGATGCCGTCGATCTCGGGCGCCTCGTGCACCGTGCGGCCACGGCCCGGCGCGTCGACAAGGACTTCGCGGGTCTGGCCGACGAGCGCGTCGCGCTTGGCGGCGGTGATGGCGTCCTGGAGCTCGGCGCACTCGCGGAGGCGCTCGAGCGCGAGATCGGACGGGACCTGGTCCGGCAGGTCGGCGGCGTGGGTGCCGTCCTCCCTGGAGAAGGTGAAGAAGCCGGCCCAGTCGAGCTGGGCGGTGGCGAGGAAATCGAGGAGCAGGTCGTGGTCGCGCTCGGTCTCGCCGGGGTAGCCGAGGATGAACGACGAGCGGAAGGTGGCGGCCGGCTCGGCGGCGCGGATGTCGGCGATGCGCCGCAGGAAGCGCTCGCCGTCACCCCAACGCCGCATGCGGGCCAGATGGGGGCGGGACACGTGCTGGAGGGAGAGGTCGAAGTAGGGCACGTTCGTATCGAGGACCGCGCCGATCAAATCGTCGGTGAGGCCCGACGGGTACAGGTACAGGAGCCTCGTGCGCTCGACGCGTTGCGCGACGGCGCGGGTGAGGGCGGCGATGGGCGAGGGGCGTCCCTGGGTGCCTTTGCGGGTGGCCCGGCCGAGGCCGGTGCGGTCACGTCCGTACGAGGCAAGGTCCTGGGCGACGAGCACGACCTCGCGGAGGGGTGGTCCGCCGGTGGCGGTAGGTGCTTCGAGAAGGCGGTCGACCTCGGCGAGGATCTCGTCGTTCGTGCGCGAGCGCTGCTTGCCGCGGAACGACGGGATGGCGCAGAAGCCGCAGATGCGGTCGCACCCCTCGGCCACCTTCACGTAGGCCCACGGCGCGCGGGCGGCGGGCCGCGGGAGCTCGAGCAGGTCGAAGCCGCCGGTGGCCAGTGGTGAGCTGGTCCGGGTCGCACCGAGCGTCACGGGTACGGAGCCCGCTGCGGTAGGCGGCGCTTCGACGAGCTCGTGGCCGAAGCCGGCGACGAGGTCGACCTCGGGCAAGGCGTCGCGCAGCTCGTCCCCGTAGCGCTCGGCCATACAGCCGGTGACCACGAGGCGGGCGTCGGGGCGGCGGCGCTCGGCCAGCATCAAGACGGTGTCGATCGACTCCTGACGGGCCGCCTCGATGAAGGCGCACGTGTTGACGACCACGAGGTCCGCGCCGTCGGGGTCGGACGTGCCCTCATAGCCCTGCGCTTCGAGGTAGCCCTCGAGCTTGTCGGAGTCCACCTGGTTCTTGGGGCACCCCAGGGTCTGCATGTAATAGAGACCCACGACTTGGCACACGCTCCTCACCCGGACCGGCTCCCGCCGGGGTGACGGTGCTCGGCGGGCCCGCATCAACGGGCCCAATGTCTGGGCGTCCGGCCTTGGTGCCTGACGTCCGAGCGGAGAGGGAGGGATTTGAACCCTCGGACCCAGTTACCCAGGTCAACTCATTAGCAGTGAGTCCGATTCGGCCGCTCTCGCACCTCTCCAAAGGATTTCGCGTCTCGATCAATGGACCTTGTCCGTAACCCAGGCGCAAATTCCTGTGCCGGACAAGCCTACGTGAACCTCGGCTCCCGGATTGGCGTCCTATCAAGGGCGGAAATCCCTGGTGGGGATGGGCCTAAGCCTTTGGTCGGCGTCGCAGCCCATCCAATGGACGATTCGGAAGTCATACGTCACAACGTCCCGCCGGTCTCCGTCATTCTCAAGCGTGCGGGCTGAGCAGGTCTGTCCGCGGGTGGCGCTCGCCCGCTGGCTGAATCACGTCGAGGTCCAGCGCCTTGCGTCAAAGACCCCGCTCGAGAATCGCCTGCGCTTCAGGGCTGTTGGCCACGTGTTTTGGTGATAGCCGCCTGCGTTTCGAGTGCCTGTAGGTCGGGTTGGGCGGCCGCGAGATCGTCGGGCCAACTCTCGACGATCTCGCTGGCCCAATCGCTCCACCGCTCGACCATGAGATGGAAATCGACGAGGAACTGGCCGACGAGAAGCAGCCATGGGAGCCGCTCGGGAAATGGGCCGTTGCCATCGAGATAGGCCTGAGGCACCCGGGCGCTCGCCCCAAGCTTCTGTCTGCTCTGATCCCGTACGGTCGCGAGCGTGGCGAGAAGGTCTGCCTTGGTTGCCCGTTCCGCGAAGAACACCTTGACGAGTTGCTCGAACTCGAGGACGGGGCCCGTGCCCGAGGTCGGTACCCATTCCGCGAGTGCGCGCCGCCCTTTGGCTGTGATGGTGTAGACGGTGCGGCGGCGCTTGCCGACCATCTCCGTCGATGCCCGCGCGAGCCCGTGGGCGACGAGCTTTTTGGGCTCCTCGTAGATCTTGCTCTCGGCCCGAGGCCAGAACTGGCCGAGGGCTCGGTCCATCTGTTGCGCGAGTTCGTATGTGGTCCACGGCTGGACCGAGAGCAAACCGAGAATGGCGTACGACGTGGTGGTCAGCGCAGGTGCCATTGACATACTCCCTTTGGGATGTTAACTTGCTCCCAAAGGGAGCCTACCAACGGAGGGATCGTCATGGCCAGCCCAATCGACGCAGTGAGAGCACTACACAACGCGCTCCGACACGACATCCGGTTGATCGACGCGGCGGCGTTGGAATCGGCCCAAGGCAAACAGGGCCTGGGGTCCACGGTCGAGCGCTTCCGATTCCTGAATGAGGTCCTCGAATGGCACGCTGAGGGCGAGGATTCGGTGATCTTCCCGCTGTTGGAATCGGTAGCGCCATCGGTGTACGAGGTCTATGAGCGGGATCACCGAGCGCTCGACACGGCATTCGTTGCCCTGAACCAGGCCGTGTCGGTGCACGATGCCCTGGAGACAGCACGAGTGACGAAAGCCTTCAAGTTCCATCTCGACCTTCACCTCGACAAAGAAGACACGCACCTGTACCGCATTGTGGGTGAACGCGTCTCACTACCCGAACAGGGCCAGGCCGTCGGCCTGATGGCGTCGCACTCGCCGCAGGACCGATTTCCCGAGGTGGTGGCCTGGATGTTCCCGCTGCTCGGCACCGACGACCGGGTCAACATGACTCGCGCTTGGCAGATGGGGATGCCGCCCGAGGGGTTCGCGATGGCGGCACGTCTGATCGAACAAGCGGTGGGCGACGACTGGGCCGAGCTAGCCGGCCACATCCCAGAGCTCGTCGGTGCGTAATCAATCCGGCGGCATGGACAATCCAGTTCTCGTCAAATACCCATTAGTTTCACGAACGGAGACCACGATGGACACGCAAGACGATCTGATCGCCGACCCTTCCAATGCCGGCCAGGTCGGCGCCTGGGACGGTGCCGAAGGCGATTTTTGGACCGCCCAGGCCCCACGTTTCGACGAGACCCTTGCGCACTGTCACGGCCCGTTTCTCGACGCGGCGGCCATTGGCGTCGGCGACCGCGTCCTCGACGTCGGTTGCGGCACAGGCCATACGACGCGTGACATCGCGCGACGTGCAACTAACGGATCCGCGCTAGGCGTCGATCTGTCGTCAAAGATGATTGCCCTTGCCCGCGAGACCGGGATCGCCGAGGGTCTCCACAACGTCGAATTCCGACAGGCTGACGCACAGATCCACCCTTTCGAGAGCGCCTCGTTCGACCTCGTGATCTCCCGCATGGGCTCGATGTTCTTCGGTGATCCAACGGCGGCGTTCGCGAACCTTCATCGCGCGCTGCGCCCTGAGGGTCGGCTCACCCTCCTCACCTGGCAGGGCGTCACTGACAACGAATGGCTCACGGAGTTCCGCGCCGCCTTGGCCGTTGGACGCGACCTGCCGGTCCCACCCCCCCATGCCCCGAGTCCGTTCGCGCTTTCCGACCCCGATCGGGTGAGAGAGATCCTCAGCGCCGCTGGGTTCACTGACGTGTCCTTCCAAGGCCTTCGCGAGCCGATGCACTTTGGGCCCAACCCCGACGACGCCTTCGACTTCGTCAGCGGCCTGACCGGCTGGATGCGCGACGGCCTCGATGAAACCGGGCAAGTCACCGCCCTCGCAGCCCTGCGGGCGACGATCGGCCGTCATGCCGGCGAGCACGGAGTCACCTACCAATCTGCGACCTGGATCATCGAGGCCCGCAAGGATTGACCTTCTATCAAGAATGAGCGAAGGGCAGCTGTTGGCGTTCAGTCAGACCGCGACGCAATGCCGATTCATGACGCCCGATCACTGCTCGGACGCCTGTTTCCGATGCTCGCCTGTCCATAATCCTGTCCATAAATTGCAGCGGTTTGCAGATGGCCAATTGGACGCTCTGAACAAAGTCGCAGGCACCGATGTATCCGGAAGACGGTGCGATACGGGGTCGACCGCTCTGCTCGGGTTAGCAGTGAGTCCGATTCGGCCGCTCTCGCACCTCTCCAGCGGGACTTTTGCGTTTTGGCGGACCGGCTTGTCCATAACCCGTCCATACTCGAACGCTGAGTCCGTGCAGGAAAGCCTCCGTGAACCTCCCCGGGACGTTCCGCAGGTGCAGCTGCCTACGAGCTGGTCTGCATCGTCGCCGCCTCGACGATCTGGATGTCCGAGGGCTGAATGGCCAAGGGCCCCCCAGCTACCGGCACCTGCCACACCATGCTCATGTAGGGCGTCGGGCCGATGGTGGAGCCCGACGGGCAGGGGGCAAAGCCGGTGATCGTCAGGGGCGTACCCGCCGGCTCGGTCGTCGGGACGCACACATCGGTCCGCTCGTGCCACTGGACGAGCGACCCGTACGGCATCGGGGGGTCAGTCGCCAGCGTCGAGGGCAAGAGGTACATCGCGGCCACGAGGACCTGTGAACCTGAGGGTGTCGTGGCGAAGACCAGCCCGTCGATCGCCGCCGGATCGAGCGCACGACCGGCGGCCTGGTTCTGCGCCACGATGCTCGGGTTGACGTAGTAGACGACCGGGTAGTTCGTCGGCGACACCGGCTGGTAGCCGGCTGCCTCCGCCGCCGCGGGATCGGTGTAGGGCACGACCGCTCTCGTCGTCGCCTGCATGTACTGGGACGCGTTGATCTGGTCGGAGAAGGTCGGTTCCGCGGCACATCCCGAGCGGGCCATGTGGATCTGATTCGGGTTGTTCCCGCCGTTTGCCAAGAGAAGCCGCGCGAAGGCACCGGGGAAGGCCGGCCCGGTGTAGTGCCAGTTCTCCTTGGTGGAATTGAGGCCCGCCGCCGCACTCGCATCGGCACCGTTCATGTTCATGTTGGCGCCGGGCCCACCCATAGACATGAGCGGGCTGTTGGTCACCACCAGACCGGAATGGCCCGTCCCGGTACAGCTGGCGGTCGAAGGCCCGGCCGCCATGTCCCCGGTCGAACCCGACATTCCCGTCATCCCACTCATTGCCGTCCCCGTCGACTCGCCGGAGGCGGCCGGGTAGTCGGCACTCAGGAACAACGCCAGCGCGACCGCACCGAGGGCGAGACCGGTCAATGCGCCGTGCCGACGCAGCGATTCGGTCAAGGGTGTTGCGCCCACATACGGAGCGGCGACACAGGCCGGCGTCATCGCCATCGCCAGGACCACGATGATCGGGCCCGTGTTGGGATCGGTGCCCGACCCAGTGAAGATCCCGCCCAACCCCTGACCCGTCACCCAAAAGGCCAGGGAGACCACCGCACCGACCGCCAGGAACACGCCCGGCCGGCGGCTGAGCAGCGGGCCGAAGCCGATGACCAGCGACAGCGCCGCCAGCACCCACGCCCACTCGCTCCCGGTGGAGGACAACGTGCTCCCCACGCCGTGAAGGAAGTGACCGTATGCGCTGGGCTCGCCCGATTGCATGCCGGTGATCGCGCTGGAGATGGAGGACGAGGTCCGGTTCTGCGGGAGCAGGAACAAGACGGCGGCCAGGGACCAATAGCCGGCCCACACCGTGAGCGCCGTGGCCGCTCCTCCGACGCCACGAGCGGCGGCAGAGGACTCGACGCCAACCGCCGCGTCGTTCGGATCCTTTGTTGTCGGCCATGCCAACAGGCCGAGCATGGCGTATATGAACACCGAGCCGGGCGCTCCGGTGAGTGCACTGGCGGTGCCGGTCAGGACGAACCCCATGCCTTCGCCGAGCACCCAGACGCCGAGGGCCCAGGCGAAGGACAGGGCGAGCGCGGGGCGGACGGTCGGCCGGTAGAGCAGGCCGAGACCTATCGCGACCTGAATGAGCGCGAACAATGTGTTCCAGGCGGCAATGTGCGGCTCGATGAAGTGGCCGATGTTGGTGATGACCCACGAGAGGACTGCCGGCTGTCCGTTGGCGTTGTTCAGGACGTAGGTCTCCACGAAACTGCGGTGGAACATGAAGGACTGGAACTGCAGCCCGGCGTCGAGGAGCCAGAAGAGTCCGAGGACCACCTGCAGCGTCCTCTGGGTACCGATCGGGCGCCAGAAGCGCTGGGGCACCGGATCGAGACCGTGGTCCAGGTCCTCATCTTGAACTTCAGTCGTTTCTGTTGTCACCATCGCGCTCCCCCCTTTCTCCTTGTGTCGGGCGATGAGCCATGGTCCGCTTGATCAGGTCGTCGCGACCGAGGGGATGTCCTGACCGACCACCCAGCTGATGGACGACAGCGCTTGGCTCAGTGTCCAGTTTGGTGCACTCTGATCGGTGAGATTCTTCAGGCCTCCGCTATTGAGGAGGCCGGCCAGGCCCTTGTCGAG